>JAZONY010000154.1:0-38990 GCA_045654705.1 Victivallaceae bacterium | reverse complement strand
GGAGCCGACAAGGTACTCGCTGCTCAACGCCTTTACTGAAACGATCAAAAAGTACACGCCTCTGAGAGTGGATCACTCCTATATGGCGTTGAACCGCTGTTTCGGATTGGATGGACACAGGCCTGAATTATGGACCTGACGGCACGACCAAGCCTACCTCGGCGCCCGGTACGGAAGTGGTGCAGCCGTACTGTATCCAAGTCATCCCGGGAGTGGAGCGATCCCTCCCGGGCTTTAATCAAACAAATAGAAAGGAAAAATATGCGTTGTCCTATTTGTAATCATTCGGGGACTCTTATCAACAAAATCCGCAAAGTAACAACAGCAGCGGGTATAGGCGCAGGCGGTTATCTTGCCGTTTCTGGATCAACGACGGGGGCCGCTATCGGAAGTTCCATCTGTCCCGGTCTTGGAACTCTGCTCGGCGGTGTCCTCGGTTGCCTGATCGGAGCGGCAGCCGGAGGAGTTGCCGGAAACTCGGTCGGCAAGATGGTGGACGAAAACCTTGTTCGGGTCTATCAGTGCCCCAACGGTCATGAATGGAGGGCTGCCTGATGGAAAAACGTTGTCCTTACTGCGGATCAGATGATGTTATCGAATGGGCAGATGGTTTTATCTGCCGTGACTGCGGATGCGAGTTTTAGTATCCAAACAGAGGGAGTTTTACGTACTCTCTCTTTTTTTTAATTAATGCAGTCATAATATAGAAGGTGAAAAATCCTGTTTGAAACACGGCATGCTTTGAGTAAATACCGTTTTCAACGAAATATTTCTCAAGGTATATTGGTAGTACCTTAAAAACATCATTCACAATGGAGAAAAGAAGAAAATGAAAACAACAGAGATGAGTTATCACAATTATCCAATTATGACAGATAAAGAAAGAAATTTATCATGTAATACAGAGATACTTAAAGAGATAGAAAGACAGTTTGATTATGCTGAACAGACCAAGAGCAAAGTATTCTTTATGAGATACGACATCAGATTCCCAGAAGGATATGACCATGCGTGCAACGGATTGTTTCGTGAATTCCAAGCCAAGTTTATAAAGAACTTATCCAGACAGGGGTTGAAGCCGCAATATGTCGCCGTCAGAGAACAGTCCAGAGAGAAGCATCAGCATTACCACGTGGCACTGTTGTTGGATGGGCAGAAGACGCAGAGCATCCACAACCACATCCAGACCGCTGAAAGATTGTGGGACAGCACATTGGGACTTCCGGAAAAAGCAAATGGTCACGGGCTGATTGATGACTGTACTGTGAACAGAGCAGGAGAGATACAGGTAAACGGTGTTATGTTGAGACCGGATGATCCGGAGAGGAAAGATAAAAAGAATGAGTGTTTCAGGCGTGCCAGTTACCTTGCAAAGGACAACACCAAAGGCAACGCCCCAAAAAGACAGCGGGAGGTGTTTTCCTCCCGCTGTCCAAAGAAAAATGATCAGTGAAGCATACGTTTCATACGCTTCATACGACTTACTTCAGGTTCTTTACTTTAATATTGCGATACCCGGAACGATTAGTACCATTACGCTTGATGTCACGGTTACGGGTGAGATTGAAAATTTTCTGCATGTGTTCAGGCAGTTCATTTTCAAATTTGCGCTTAGGGATGAGGTGCCAACCGATATGTTTGACGACCTCAACGTACAGTGCATAAATTTCCTCAGTAGTCAGGTTGCTGCCCAGGCAGGGTTCCAGGAACTTCTGAAGGATGCTTTCGATCTGAAACGACTGGCGGAAGAGGAAGTCCAATCTCACCTTTTGGATTTCAGATATTGGCAGCCTGCTGGAATTAGCTGTCACCAGTTTGGCCAAGCCCTCAAGGCACCAATTCAAGATGCCGGAACCTTCTTCTTCAAACAGCACATTGGCAAAGTTATCCACCGGGTTTTCCGGTTTGTAACTTTTGCACTTGATCCAGCGCAAACGCCGCTGCCAAGCAGAGATGTCATCATCACTTTCAAATTCCAAAACCGGAACAGCATTACCAACGATGAAAACATTATACGTTCCCTGAATCATCTGCGTTTCATTGGAGTGCTTCAATTCTACGCGTAAAGCATCATCGCCAACCAGGGACTTCATAATCCCCATTCCCTTGCTGGTAAAGAAAGAGGTTTGAGATTCTTTTCCGGTCAACAGCGTTTTGCCGATAAAAGAACTCGTTTCGAAACGACTTCCGATACAGTCCGGACGGATTTGCATACAGTTTGCAGGGCCCACTATGAGCTCGAGAATATTGGCAAGAGTGCCTTTTCCGCTGCCGCCTGATCCGGTCATAAGAAAAATAGACTGAGTCAAATTGCGTCCCGCTATCCCTTGGGCAAATAATGTTTGCAACAATCCGATATCATCTTGGTCCAGAATGGGGGCAATCAGCTCATTCTTAAAGCGGGGACAATCCGCTTGGGGATCATAGATCAGATTACAACGGTTGCGGCTGTGATAATCAGGAGAGAACTGTTTCAACTCACAACACCCCTCTTGATTGATTTCCACCACTCCGTTGAGGCAGTGAATCCAAAATCCCTTCTTGTCAAAAAAACTTTTGTCAGTATGAGCTAAAATCTTCAAATATGTCAGAATATCTTTGATTACCGCCGGACGTCTCATTCCAGCGAGTTCATCTTCAAGATTCCGGCAGCGTGCAAAAAGAAGAATTGCCAGGCTGATGTTGTTGATCATAGTCGTGTCACTTTGAACTTCATCTTTTCCACTTTCCGGATTGTACTCGTAGAACCTGTTTTCTTCAGTCACATAGTAACACTTGGTCAGCTGGTGGTAATATTCCGCAAATGGTTGCAGCCCGAGTCCCAGTTTTTTACCGCTGCTGGTGATCAGCGATCCGTACTTTTTTTCGATTTCTAACACATCCATATTGGGGTCCTTTCTTGGTTAGGGGTTAAACTATGGATAATATAACTCCAACGGTGAAAGTTCGCAAACCAAGGCAAAAATCGATGTTTTATGAGGGATATTTACCGTTGGAATCCGAAAGAATCGGAATATTCAGCTTTTTGCCAATCGAATGAATCTGAACATGTGATTAAAAATTTTTTCATTTTTTGGGTGTGGCAGGCAGACCGGAATTTGTGTGGCAGAAATGTGGCATTTTCTGTCTGAGAAGGCAGGAATTTGATAGAATCCGAAGGAATGGCAAAAAAAAGAGAGAACTTGAGTTTTGAGCTCAAATCCCCTGAAAAGGCAAAAAAAATGGTACACCCGGCGGGATTCGAACCCACGACCTTCTACTCCGGAGGCAGACGCTCTATCCAGCTGAGCTACGGGTGCATCACTTGTTAATATATCCCGCTTTTGTTCCTTTTTCAAGTAAAAAAGTGTAATTTGTTTGATTTTTTCCATTTTCCGGTGTATATTTAAGGTACTTATTTCAGGAGTATTGCTTATTATGGAATTTGACAGAATATGGTGGGGCTTCGGTTTGGCGACCGTTGCCGGGTTGGCGACAGGGGCGGGAAGCCTTATCGCTCTCTTTGCCAAAAAAGCCAATAAAAAGTTCCTTTCATGCGCTTTGGGACTTTCTGCCGGCGTTATGGTCTATATTTCCCTTTTTGAAATGCTCGGCGAAGCTCACGCCGAACTGGCAAAACTCTGGGGCGCACGCCCCGGAAGTCTCGGCGCTACTGCCGCCTTTTTCGCCGGTATGCTCATTGCTATGCTCATCGACCGACTTATCCCTGAAGCCGAAAATCCGCACGAAGTTCAGGATGTGGATGATGAAATACAGGGCGCTCACCCCTCCAAAAAACAACTTCTCCGGGGCGGGATCCTTTTCGCTGTCGCAGTGACGATCCACAACTTCCCCGAGGGTATGGCGGCTTTCATTTCCGCTCAGGGTTCCACCGCGGCGGGACTTTCCATCGCAGCTGCCATCGCTATCCACAATATCCCCGAAGGTATCACCGTTTCCATCCCCGTCTACAACGCCACCGGAAGCCGTTCAAAGGCTTTCTGCTACTCTTTTCTCAGCGGACTTGCCGAACCTCTGGGCGCTCTCGTGGCTTTCGGACTGATGCAGTTTTTCCTTTCTCCGGTGCTGCTGCCCCTCATCTTTGCCGCTGTCGCAGGGATCATGGTCTTTCTCGCCTTTGACGAACTGCTGCCTCTGGCAGAAAAATACGGTGAACATCACTGGGCGATCGGAGGCGTCATCGGCGGTATGCTGATCATGGCGCTCACCCTCGCTCTGTAACTTTTTAACAGGAGTATCTTATCATGGCTGAAGAAAAACTTCCCCCCATCGAAATCATCTGCGATCGTCCGTCGCAGGTCTATCGTGTCGGCGAAAAGGCTAAGTTTACCATTACCACACCGGAGCCCGGCGTGCAGGTCGAAGCGGTCTTTACCGCCGACGGCGAAGCGGAGCTGGGGCGTTTCAATGTGACCACGCCCTGCACCTTGAAGCAGACTCTGCCTTTCCCCGGATTCCTGCGCTGCACAGTCAATGCCCCCGGATTTGAGGAGGGACTCGCCGGTGCCGCCTTTGACCCCGGCAGCATCCGGAGCGTTCTCCCTGAGCCTGAGGATTTCCGGGAGTTCTGGCAGAATGCCCTTGCTAAACAGGAAAAGATCCCCGCCGATTTCAAAAGTGAGGAACTTCTTTCCCACTCCGACGAAACGTTCCGTGTCTTTCTTATGGAGTGCAACACCGTCAATGACTGCAAATGCTACGCCTATCTGCGGCTCCCCCGTTCAGGCGGCCCCATGCCCCTTATGGTCTATTACGAAGGTGCCGGTGTGGGCATGTGTCAGGATCATTTCAAGCTCCACTGCGCCACCGCAGACAAATGGCTCCCTGAACGCATTGCCCAGTTGAGCATTTTTACTCATCCCTACCGTCCTCCCGTCACCCGGGCTGAACATGAGGTGATCCACGAAAAGTTCCGGGATTCCTTCCCCAACCGCTCCTATTGGGATATGGGACTGGATCAGGGACCGGAACACACCTTCTTTTACAGAGGTATCCTGGGGGCTGTGCGGATGATCAACCATGTTACCGCCATGCCTGAGGTCGATCCTGAACGCATCGCCTATCTGGGCGCCAGTCAGGGTGGCGGTTTCGGCGTTTATCTGACGGCACTTTGTCCCCAGATCAGAGCCGCCTGCTGCGGTGTGCCTGCTTTCTGTGACTGCGGAGGATTTCTGGCGGGACACCATCCCACCACCTCCAAAGACAAGGCTTTCCGGGAACACTATGAGGTCATGCGCTACTTTGACGTTGCCAACTTTGCCGCCATGGTCAAGGTTCCTGTTTACATGAGCTGCGGATTTGTGGATGTGACCTGTCAGCCCTCGGCGGTTTATGCTGCCTATAATGAGATCCAAGGTAATAAACTGATGTTCCACAAGACCCGTCACGGACACGGCGGAGGTCCGGAGGAGTATACGCCTCTCTTCTGGTTCTGGACCGCCTGTCATCTGGGGTTGTGCGACAAATAATTTTCAAAGGAAACAGAAAAAATGAATCTCCCCAATTGTTTTGATCCCGCCCTTATTTGTGTCGATTTTCAGGAGCGGCTCGTTCCCTCGGTCTGCAACTCCGATGAAGTAGTCGGCAGAGCCAAAGTTCTGCTCAACGGAGCTGCTGAACTGGGCGTGCCTGTGATCGCCACGGAACAGTATCCCAAAGGTCTGGGCAATACGATCCCTGAGATCGCCGAAACCTTTGTCCCTGAAAAGAGTGCTGTTGTCGCCAAGACCTCGTTCTCTGTTTTCGGCGAAGAAAAGTTCCGTGAAGAACTTGCCAAAGTGAAACCCCACTGCCTTATTTTCTGCGGTGTCGAGTCTCACGTCTGCGTGCTGCACAGTGTTTTCGATGCCCTTGAAGCGGGCTATCCTGTCATTGTCGCCGCCGATGCCATCAGTTCCCGCAAGGAAGCGGAAAAGCTCCTTGCCATTGAAACGCTCCGTCAGGCAGGAGCCTGGGTACTCAGCACCGAAACCATTCTTTTTATGCTGTTGAAAAACAGTCTTCATCCCTCTTTCAAGGCGGTTTCCAAACTGATCAAATAAGTTTGGGATTTCGCTGTCAAAGCTCCGGAAGATCTCTTTCCGGAGTTTTTTTGTGCCTGTAAAACCCCCTTCAAGTATATGCTGAAAGGAGTTTTTACACTATTCTTCTTTCCGGACTTGAAATTTTTCTCAAATGCCTTATGTTGATTATCGGGTAGTCCAAAAGAGGAGAATTATTTATGAATGGACATATCAACGGTTGGGCGGTCATTGCCAGACATCTGCTTCTGAGAGATAAAAATCAGAGCGATCTGGCTCGGCTGCTGCATATTTCACCGGCGGCGATCACGCAGATCAAAAACGGTCAGTTCAGGCTCAACCCGAAACAGCTTCATGCGATACCCGGCTATCTGGAATTCAGTCAGGCCGCTTGCGATGAGTTTTTTTCCGAGGTTTTCAACGCCAGAATGCAGTTCTGCCACGGCGAACATCTGCAAGGTGTCGAACATTTGAGCTGCAGCGTCAAGGTCGAAAGACGCAACAGCAGCCGGAAAATCCCGGTGGCTGAACTTTCTTTGCTCAAAAACTTTGTCCCGGCATTGGAGTCCATCGGCGACTTTATGCGGCGCACGACCATTGAAAGACACACATGCTCCTGCCGGACAGGCAGCGTCGCTTTGAAAGTGGACGATGATGTGGAAGGCAGTTCAAAAGATACACTGCTGATCGTCAATGGCGAAAATTATCCGGTACCGGGAGAACCCGCCCTTGCGGCGTGGAACGATGGGACTTTTTCCGTGGGGACCTACAACTCTGACGGCAGAGAACGCAAGGTCATGCCTTTCGGCAGCTGCGGCAAAAAAGAAAAGAGGGCGGACACGTTGAGATGGATCTATCCCGTGGTCCGGCAGGAAAATATCAACAACTAACTATAAGGAGAACCGGTCCTTCTGAAAACTCCCCGCCGGCTGATTTCCGGCGGGGAATTTTTTTAACTGTTGAGGCAGCTTACAAGTCCCTTGAGATAAAAGGTTTCAGGGACTGACAGAAGTGTGGGGTGGTCGGGGGATTGCTCCAGATGTCCGATGATGCGGGCATCGACGCCTGCTTCGAGGGCGGCTGAGGCGGTGATTTTCTGAAAAAGCTCCGCCGTCATCAGTCCCGAACAGGAAAAGTTGAAAAGGACACCCCCCGGTTTCAGCAGTTTGAAGCCGTGGCGTGCCAGATCCTGATAGGCGCGGGCGCCCGACATGAGGGAACGCTGGGAATCCACCAGTTTGGGCGGGTCCAGAATGACAAGATCGAATTTGCGTTTTTCCTTATCCAGTTCCCGCAGGTGGTTGAAAACATCCCCGCAGCGGTTTTCCCATGAAGAATCTGCAAAACCGTTGAGCGCCATGTTGCGTTCAAGCTGACGGAGCGCAGGGGCGGAAGAGTCGATGTTGAGAACATGACGGGCGCCGGAATGAAGTGCCGCAACGGCAAAGGCGCCGGTGTAACTGAAACAGTTGAGCATTTCAGCATTGGCACTGAAACGGGTCAGCACTTCTCTGGCACTGCGCAAATCGAAGTAGAAGCCTGTTTTCTGTCCTTTGCGGCAATCGACGGCAAAGCGCATATTCCCCTCACTGACCACGATTTCGTCGGGGAGTTCTGCGCCTTTGACCACGCCCGCCCTTTCAGGGAGCTTCTCTTTGCGGCGGATCGAAACGTCGGAACGCTCATGGATCCCCTGAGGCGCACAGAGTTCCCAGAGGGCGTTGACGATGTATTCACGGTTGAACTCCGCTCCGGCGGTGAGCAGCTGGAGTATGAGGTAACAGCCGAAACGGTCCACGATGACACCGGGGAGCTGGTCGGCTTCTGAAAATATCAGGCGGCATCCGCCTTCGGGGGCATCCAGACGCAGTTTGCGGCGCAGGGCAACGGCGGCGGCGATGCGTTTGTTGAAAAACTGCTGGTCGATGTTTTCCTTTTCCTCAAAGGACCAGACTTTGCCTGTGATCTGGGAAGCCGCAGAGTATCCTGCCCAGGCGAGGAATTTGCCGTGATGGTCTGTGACCATGACCGTTTCTCCTGAAACAGGCGCGCCCTCAATACGTTCCACGGCTCCTGAAAAGATCCAGGGGTGGCGGCGGAGCAGGGATTTTTCTCTGCCTTTGTTCAGAACGATTCTTTTCATCATTTCAAAGTTTTGATTTCATCAATAAAGGCATCCACGTCGGCGAACTGCCGGTACACTGAGGCGAAACGGACGTAGGCGACCTGGTCAAGTTCTCTGAGACACGCCATGACACGGTGTCCGATTTCGGAACTTGTGACCTCTTTTTCAAAATCCCGCAGCAGGGAGTTGGTGATTTTCCGCACCAGTTCTTCGATCTGGTCCTGAGAAAGACGGCGGTAACAGGCGTGTGCAAGTCCTGCACGGAGTTTGACGGGGTTGAACTCCTCTCTGTCGCCGTCACGTTTGATGACGGTCAATTCATCGGGGACGATGGACTCGATGGTGGTGAATCTGCCGCCGCATTCCTGACACTCCCGTCTCCGGCGGACGACGGGTTCCTCTTTGCTGCCGCGTGAATCAACGACTTTGTCGTTATCGGCACCGCATCTGGGACAACGCATAAAACTGTTTCAATCCTTTTCCAAAAGCATATAACTCAATTCGGAAAAGGGTCTGAGAACGACTCCTGAACATCCCGTTTTCCGGGTTGAGCTGATAAAGTACTCCAAGGCTCTGACCAGATCGTTCCAGTCCCTGCGGCGGAGCGCCCCGGAACGGACTGAAGTATGGTCTGCCAGAGGAATGACTGCTGTCAAATCTTTGTTTCCGCTGAATGCGGTCCGGCTCAACTGGACCAGCCGGGTAGGCACATTGCCCGTACAGCGGATACGGACATTGCCGATTGCTGAAAAATCCTTCACGCTTCCCAGAGAAAGTTTGCCCTCTTTTTTCCAGACGGGATAAAAGTCAGGCAGTTCCACGGCAAGGGGAAGGGTGGAGAGGCGTTTTTTCATTTCCAGAAGCTGTTTGAAAGAAAGCTCCGTAAGTTTGTCGTTATCCAGACCTTTGCCGAAGGTCTCATCGCTCCAGTGGTAATGCAAGCCGGGGATCTCGGCGGCTCCGTTTTCCAGAGTGAAAAGATGAGGCTCAAAACGGACCGTTATCCCGGCAAGTCGGGCGTGGGGAGGAAGCTCCGCATTGAATTTCACGATATCCTCAGCCACATCCGGCAGCTGACGGAACTGGGGCAGCACGGAACGCACAATGGCATTGCCCCGGAACCGGTGTCTGAAATCCCCCTGACGGAGTGTCAGTTCAACAGGCATTTTTGCTTCGGAAGCTGCAAGAAGCAGCTCTTTCAGATCATCCGAAAGTTCAGACTCCGAAGAAATATGGCAGTAAATACGCTCGAACCCAAGCTCTTTTGCCACGATCAGAAGTTCATCGAAAGGCACAACGCGGCTGCGCCAGGCACTTGAAACCAGTTCCACACCCTTTGTTTTGAGAGGTGAAAGGAGCTTTTTTAAAGCCGCCGCCCGCTTCTGGACAGTTGCAGAGGGGGCTTTGTCAACAGGCAGCATGGCGCGCCCGCTGTCACGGAGCGGTGTGGTGTTGCAGCCGCCGGCAAAAGCAAGCAGAAGTGCAGAAGCGGTACAAAAAACTGTTTTTTGAAGTATATTTTTCATAGTTCTATAATATAGCACATCAATAATGTTTTTTCAAGGGCATATTCACATTGTCTTTTTACTTGCAAAATGCTCCTTGCAGGTGTATATTGTGTAAATGAAACTTTTTCTAATTTCAAATCTTCAAGGAGTATTACCATGTCCGCCCAGATCATCGACGGTAAAGCCGTGGCAGCCCAGGTGACTGCCGAAGTCAAAAATCGTGTTGAAGCATTGAAAGCCAAAGGTGTCTCCGTCGGTCTGGCAGTGATCCTTGCCGGTGAAGATCCCGCTTCTCAGGTCTATGTCCGCAACAAGATCAAAAAATGCGCCGAACTGGGCATCGAATCCCGCCGTATCGATCTGCCTGCCGATGTGACCATGGAAACCATGCTCGCCGCCATCGACGAACTCAACCATGATCCTTCCATCCACGGCATCCTCGTCCAGTTCCCCCCTCCGAAACAGCTGGATCAGGAAAAAATCATCGATGCCATCTCCCCCGATAAGGATGTGGACTGCTTCTGCGACCGCAACGTGGGCAGGATCCTTGAGGGACGCATCGACGGATTTCTGCCCTGCACCCCCGCAGGTGTCATGGAACTGCTCAAAGCCGCAGGTATTGACCCCGCCGGTAAACATGCCGTCGTTGTGGGACGCTCCAATATCGTGGGCAAACCCCTTGCCGCACTGCTCATGCAGAAGAACAAAGGTGCCAATGCCACTGTTACCGTGGTCCACTCCGGCACCCCCGATCTGGCACGCTTCACCCGTGATGCCGATATCCTCATCGCCGCCATCGGTAAACCCTGTTTCATCACCGGCGATATGATCAAGCCCGGTGCCGCCGTTATTGACGTGGGTATCAACCGCATCACCGATGCCGAAGGCAAGAGCAAACTCGCCGGAGATGTGGACTTTGCTTCTGCCGTTGAAGTTGCCGGATGTATCACCCCTGTTCCCGGCGGTGTGGGCCCCATGACCATTGCCATGCTCATGGACAACGCCGTCAGAGCTGCGGAAAAGGCGGCTGCCAATGCGTAAGTTCTGGCTGGGACTCCTGGGAATTGCGCTCATCTGCTGCTGCGGATGTGAGCGCAAAGCCCCGGCTCCTGCACCTGCGCTTCCGGAGGTCCGGGGCGTAAAGGCGGCGCTTCTGCCTTACAATCCCAGTCAGGTCGTCATTGCCGAAGTCAAGGCAAGTGATGAAGTCAATCTGGTGGCACGGGTCGAGGG
Source organism: Victivallaceae bacterium (assembly GCA_045654705.1). Lineage (GTDB taxonomy): Bacteria > Verrucomicrobiota > Lentisphaeria > Victivallales > Victivallaceae > UBA1784. The sequence continues at coordinate 28,104 of JAZONY010000154.1, read as the reverse complement.
ATTCCTGAAAAAACGGCATTTCCACGAAGGCAGCCGTGTCAGGAAAGGTCAACTCCTTTTTGAGATCGAACCTGAACTCTATCAGGCAAAGGTCAAGGCTGCCCGGGCGAAGCTCATCCGTGCGAAAGTCGTTCAGAACAATGCTGATACGGACTACAAACGCCAGAGACAGCTCCTCAGCACAAAGGCGGTCAGCGAAAGAAGTTTCGACCGGGTGGAAGCTGCGAAGCTGGAAGCCGATGCCGATGTGAAAAGCGCCGAAGCAGAGCTTGAGATCGCTCAGAAAAATCTTTCCTACACCCGTATCACCGCTCCCTTTGACGGTGTTATCGGTTTGAGCAATTACAGTGAAGGCAATCTGGTCAATGCCAATTCCGGGACCCTTGCGACGGTGGTGAAAAATGATGTGATGCGCGTGGCGTTTTCTGTTTCCGAACTCCAGCTGCTCAAAAATCTCAAGCAGAAGAAAAATGCCATCGACAACTTCAAATTTGAACTCATCACCCAGGACGGCAAGGTCTATCCTTATCCCGGCAAGGTCTCTTTCTGGGACAACAAGGTCAACACCGGGACCGGAACATTTCTGATCCAGGCGGAGTTCCCCAATCCTCAAAGCGGTCTGACCGCAGGAATGTTCGGCAGGGTCCGCATGACTTTGCTCAATGCCCCCAAAGGTATCATCGTTCCGGAGGAAGCTCTGATGACAGATCAGGCAGGGGAATATCTCTACCTTGTCGGGGGGGACGGAACTGTGGCCCGGCGCAACGTGACCGTCGGATACCGGGGACGGGATTTTGCTGTCATCCAAAAGGGTGTCAAACCGGGCGATGTCATTGTGGATGAGGGTGTCCAGCATATCCGCCCCGGCGCAAAATGCAAAGTGCTTCTCCATGATTTCAAGTTTTCCAATGTGATCAAACCGGGGATGAAAAAGTAAATGATCAGCGGTTTTTTCATTGACAGGCCCCGTTTCGCCTTTGTCATTTCCATCGTACTGACACTGGCGGGGTTGGTGGCGCTTTTCACGCTGCCTGTGGCGCAGTATCCTGATATCGCCCCGGGGCAGGTGACTATTACCACCAGTTATCCCGGTGCCGATGCCAAAACGGTGCAGGAAACGGTGATCCAGCCCATTGAAACTCAGGTCAACGGTGTCAAAAAGCTCCTGTACCTCACCAGTACCGCCACCGATACCGGCACCGTTACCGTCAATGCCATGTTCGACATCGGCACCGACGGAGATGCCAACACTGTCAATACCCAGAACCGTGTCAACTGGGCAAACGCCCAGCTCCCCGACGAAGTGAAACGCCAGAGTGTCATCGTCAAAGAAAAATCCTCCTCGATGCTCATGGTCATCGCCGTCTATTCCCCTGAGGGAAGTTACGATTCCCTCTTTCTCAACAACTTTGCCTCCATCAATCTGAAAGATGAACTCGCCCGTGTCAACGGCGTGGGGTCGGTGGATCTTTTGTGCAGTCTCACCTATGCCATGCGCCTCTGGCTCGATCCCGACCGGATGGCGGCTCTGAACATCACGGTCGATGAGGTGACTTCCGCCCTCAAGGCCCAAAATGTTCAGGTTTCGGCAGGAGCATTGGGGGATGCTCCCGGCGCATCCGAGGGGAAATTCCGCTACTCGATCCAGACACAGGGACGGCTTTCCGATCCTGAACGTTTCGGCAATATCATCATCCGTTCCACCGGAAAGGGGGAACAGGTCAAACTCAAAGATATCGCCAGAGTCGAACTCGGAGCGGAAAATTACGCCTCGTCCAGTACCTTCAACGGTAAACCTGCCGCACTTCTGGCGGTCTATCAGCTCCCCTCTGCCAACGGCGTGGCGATCGCCGGAGCCTGCCGGGAAAAACTCAAAGATCTCAAAGCCTTTTTTCCCCAGGGCGTCGATTATGCTGTCGCCTATGATATGACCTCTTTCATCATTGCCTCCATAGACGAAGTGAAACAGACTTTGATCGAAGCGGTGCTGCTTGTGATCCTCATTACCTGGCTTTTTCTTCAGAACTGGCGTGCCACCCTTGTTCCCACTCTTGCGATCCCGGTCTCTCTGATCGGAACCTTTGCGGTCATGTCGGTCATCGGCTACTCCGTCAATCTCATCACCCTTTTCGGATTGATCCTCGCCATCGGCGTTGTGGTGGATGATGCCATCGTTGTGGTGGAAAATGTGAGCCGCCTTATGGAAGAGGAGGGACTTCCCCCCCGTGAGGCTGTGCGCCGTTCCATGGAAGAGGTGACAGGACCTGTCATCGCCACGACGGCAGTTCTGCTTGCCATGTTTGTTCCCATCTGTTTTCTGCCCGGCATCACGGGCGTGATTTTCCGGCAGTTCGGCGTGACGATCTCGGTCGCCGTTGCCATTTCAAGTATCAACGCCCTGACATTGAGTCCCGCTCTCTGCGCCATGCTGCTGAAAAAGGGGAAAACAGGAGGGGCGGATTTCTTCCTCTTCCGCAAATTCAACAGTTTCTTTGTTTTCCTTACCGAAAATTACGGCAAAGCTGCCGGATTTTTCATCCGCCACATGACCGCTCTTGTTGTGGTGCTGGCTCTTCTGGTCTGGGGATGTGTGCGTTTTTACGGAGCGTTGCCCGCAGGCTTTATCCCCGACGAAGATCAGGGCTCTCTTTTTGTCAGCGTCCAGCTGCCTGAAGCCGCATCTTTGAGCAGGACCACTGCCATAACCGACCGGCTCAGCGAAAAGATCCGCAAGATCCCCGGTGTGGAAAATGTCATGTGTGTTCCCGGATTCAGCATACTGAGTTCCTCTCAGGCCTCCAATAACGCCTTTATCCTTGTGACCCTCAAAAATTGGAGTCAGCGGCAGGCTGCCGACCTTTCCCAGAACGCCATAAAAGCCAAACTGCAAACCCTTGCCAAGGATGAACCCGGAGCCTTGATCATGGCTTTCGGAACTCCCGCCATCCCCGGCATCGGCAGTACAGGTGGCTTTACCTTTATTATAGAGGATACCACGGGAACTCATCCCGAAAGACTTCAGACCGCCGTTGACAGAGTGTGCGCTGCCGCCCGCCGGTCCCCTGCCATCGGGGGGGCAGTTTCCACCTTCAAGGCATCCACGCCTCAGGTCTACATCGATATCGACCGTGAAAAGGCGATGAAGCTGGGGGTGAGCATCAGTTCCATCAATTCGGCGCTCCAGGCCCTCACGGGCAGTACCTATGTCAACGATATCAATAAATTCGGCAAGGTCTACAAGGTGATGCTTCAGGGAGAGAGCCGTTACCGTGAACGCCCCGAACAGATATTGGATTTCAGAGTGCGGAACGATAAGGGTGAAATGGTTCCTCTTTCAACCCTTGCAAAGATCGAACGCCGTTTTGCGCCCCAGTACCTGAACCGCTTCAATCTTTATGCCAGTGCGGCGGTCAACGGTGCGCCCGCTCCCGGATACAGCTCCGGCGAAGCCATGAAGGCTATGGAAAAGATCGCCCGTGAAAATCTCCCCGCCGGTATGAAGTTCGACTGGGCGGATATGTCTTATCAGGAAAAGGTTGCAGGGGCGCCTGTTAAAATCGCAGGTGTCGAACTTCCCGTTATGGCGGTCATCATTTTCCTTGCCCTGCTTTTTATGTATCTCTTCCTCGTGGCGCAGTACGAAAGCTGGATGATCCCTGTGGCTGTGCTGCTGTCGGTCCCGGTGGCGTTTGCAGGTTCTCTTCTCTTTCTCTGGCTGGGCCATGTGGAAAACAATCTTTATACCCAGGTGGGATTCATCCTGCTTTTCGGTATCGCCTGTAAAACGGCGATCCTGATCGTTGAATTTGCCAAAGTTCAGCATGAAGAGGGGAAATCTGTCGGAGATGCCGCATTGTATGCCGCAAAACTCAGGTTCCGTGCGGTGTTGATGACTGCTCTTTCTTTCGTGCTGGGCGTTATGCCCCTTGTGACCGCCACCGGCGCAGGAGCCGCCAGCCGCATTTCCCTGGGGACGGCGGTTTTCGGCGGCATGATCGTCGCCGCTGCTGCGGGAACAGTGCTGATCCCCGGATTTTATGCGGCGGTGCAGAGGATTATTGAATTCTGCACAAAGAAGGGGGAAGAGAAATGATCCTTCATATTTGTTGTGCGCCCTGCGGCGGAGGATGCGTTGAACGGGTGAAAGAAAAGGGGGAGAAAGCGGTGCTTTTTTACTCCAATTCCAACCTCGATTCAGAAGAGGAGTTTGAGCGCCGCCTTGAATCGGTCAGACGCCTTGCCGAAGCTGAAAATGTGGAACTGGTGGTCGATCCCTACGATCACAAAAGCTGGCTCGAGGCTGTGAAAGGTTTTGAGAATGAGCCTGAACAGGGGGAACGGTGCCGCCGTTGTTTCCGCTTTTCCCTGAGCAGAACAGCTCTTTTTGCCAAAGGTGAAAGGTTCAGCACCACTTTGACCGTCAGCCCCCGCAAGCGTTCAAAGGTGATTTTTGAAACAGGTTCGGAATGGGAAAATTTCGTTCCGGAAGATTATAAAAAACGTGACGGATACCGGCGCAGCTGTGAAATCGCACGGCAGTCCGGCTTTTACCGTCAGAACTATTGCGGCTGTGAATTCAGCCTGAGAGATCGTGGAGGAAAGGATGAAAACGATTTATCTTGACAATAACGCAACCACCGCCGTCAGGCAGGAAGTGCTGGAAAAAATGCTGCCCTTCTTTTGTGAGCGTTACGGAAACCCCTCAAGTATCCACAGTTTCGGCGGCAGCGTGAGCGGGGATATCGAAGAGGCCCGCCGCCGTTGTGCCGAATTGCTGGGGGCAAAGTTCCGTGACCGGGATAACTGCGCCAGCGAAATCATCTTCACCAGCTGCGGAACCGAAAGCGACAATGCCGCCCTCAACGCCGCTTTGAAAGCCCGTCCCGGCAGAAACAAAATCGTGACCAGCGTGGTGGAGCATCCCGCTATCCTGCACTACTGCGATGAATTGACCCGTAAGGGTATCGAAGTGGTCAAAGTTCCCGTCAACGAAAAGGGACAGCTGGATATGGCGTTCCTCGAAAAAAGTGTGGACGAAAATACCGCACTCGTGACTTTGATGTGGGCAAACAACGAAACCGGAACCATCTTTCCCATTGCCGAAGCGGTCAAGATCGCCCACAGCAAAGGCGCACTCTGCCACTCCGACGCTGTTCAGGCTGCCGGAAAAGAGCTGATCGATGTGGATGCCATCGACATCGACTTCCTTAGTGTTTCCGGTCACAAACTTCATGCCCCCAAGGGCGTGGGGATCCTTTTCGCCCGCCGCACCATTCCTTTTGAACCCTTCATCTGGGGCGGTCATCAGGAACGCAGCCGCCGGGGCGGTACTGAAAACAGTGCCTCCATCATCGGTCTCGGCGAAGCATGCCGTCTGGCAATGGTCGAGCGTGAAGAGAGCCGTAAAACCATCGGCGCCCTCAGAGATCGTCTTGAAGAGCAGATCAAGGCGCAGATCCCCTGCATCCGCATCAACGGCGACCTTGAGAACCGGTTGTGCAACACAAGTTCGATCAGTTTCGAGTTCATCGAGGGGGAATCGATCCTCATGCTGCTGGATATGAACGGCATTTGTGCTTCAAGCGGTTCCGCCTGCACCACAGGCAGCCTTGAACCCTCGCACGTTCTTCAGGCGATGAAAGTGCCTTACACCGCCGCTCACGGAACGATCCGTTTCAGCCTTTCCGCCGCCAATACTGCGGAGGAAATCGATTATACCGTCAAATGTCTGGTCCCCGCTATTGAAAGGCTCCGCCAGATCTCACCCTACTGGAAAGAGGAAAAATGAAAAGAATACAGGATGCCGAACTGAAGTTCCCGAGAGATTGGGAATACCGTATCATCTTTGCTGAAGCCGCAAGACCCATTACCGAAGAGGGTGTCGCCGAGATCCTCATGGGACGGAAAGTTGCCGTTTCGGCGGGTGAAAGCTCCCGTTCCGGAGCCTATGGAACCATCGTTGTCAGACTCCGTGTCAACTCCCGGAACGAGATGGAAGAATTGGCCGGAAAACTCTCAAAAGTTACGGGAGTCAAGTTTTTACTCTGATTTTTTGCAAAAATTTTTAATTTTGATTTGCATTTTCAGTGTTTTGGTGATAAAGTTAGTATGTGACATTTGTATTGCAAATAATTTTGTGAAAATTTGAAGGATATTTGAGACATGAAAGTTACTAACATCGTATTGAGCATCTTGATTCTTCTCCTCTCTGTTGCAGCCGCTGTTTTCTCTTATTTTCTTTTTGAGAAGCGCAGCCAGTTCGTTACCGGGTGGGGGAAAATGGCGCAAACCATCAACACCAGTGCTGCCGAACTTGATAAAGGCAGCGGTACCAAATCTGCTTCCGAGCTGACTTTTGCGGCGCTTTCTCATGAGAATTACGCCAATCTCGACACTCTGCTTCCCAAACTCCCCGCCCAGAGCAAGAAGATCATCAATGAACGCAACAATCTTGCCCGTGCCCTCGCCGCCATCAACGGTGTCATCCGTAATGCCACCCGTGTTGATGAAGCCGGTCTCTGCAATGTTGACAGCCACACCCAGAAATCCAACATCGTGGTTTCCGGTGTCCGTACCGTTGTCAGCAACCGCGACAAGAACTATAACGCTCTGATCAGCATGGCAAGCCGTGACTTCAAGATCACCATCAGACAGGCTGATCTGCTCCAGGGCAAGAGTGATGTTTTCAAGCCCATGTCCGACAAGCTCCGCGCCATCGAAGCCCGTATGAAGGCTTATGACGGTTTCATCTACAACCTGAGCCGTACTTTCGGTGCCAAATACAGTGCCTCCGATGCCGAAGGCAACATCAAGGGTGTCAACAACGCCATCGCCCAGTACCGCAAGAAATTTGCTGACAAGGAGCGCGAAAACCGCACCCTCGCCGCCGCCAAGAAGAATCTTGAAGCCAGAGTTAAAAGCCTGAACGCTGTCATCGACCGTCAGAAAGCTCAGATCGCTGACCGTGACGCCCAGATCGCCAGTTTCCAGCGCGCTTTCGGTCTTGCCGAATCCAGCAGCACCGCTCAGTGGACCGACGGTTCCGTCGCCGCCCGCAAGGCTTTCTCTGCCAAAGTCATCTCTGTTGACAGCAAGTTCGGTTACATCGCCATCAACGCCGGTAAATACAGTGTCGTTGAGCAGCAGATCGGCAACCGTTCTCTTGAAGTCAATCCCAAAATCGAAGCCGGTCTCTACATGCTCGTGACCCGCAAGAACGGCAATAAGTTCGATTTCATCGCCAGAGTCCAGCTCTCTCAGGTCGGTGACAACACCTCTATCGCCAATATCCCCCCTGTTTCCAAAGAGATCCGTGTCGGCGATATCGTGACCCTGGTCGTGGAAGAGGAAAAGCCCGCAGCCAATGCTGCTCAGAAAGCTGCCAAGTAAAAGAATCAATCGGGGAACCAAGTTATGTTTAACTCAAAATTCTTTACAGCTGTTATTCTGCTGACATTTCTTTCCCTGGGTGCCGCAGTTGCGTTCCAGGTCCTTGAAATGAACGAGTACAATCTGTTCTACACGCTCCAACAGCGTTTCTTCCCGTCAAAGTGATTTGATTTCCGGAACCGCGCAGTACCATGAAGCGTCACAAAGACGGAATTTTCTCTGAGCGCACAAGCATATTACTTATGCTTGCGCTCTTTTTTTTGTTTCTTTCAGGCTGTACCGAGTATGAAAGAACTGGGTACAGTGCGATCCCTCAGAATTCTCCGGCAAGCTGGGAAATTGCCCCTTACGGTGATTTGAGGAATTAAGACATGATCAAGCCGTGAAAACGGCATAGTTTTCTCAGAAAGAGGTTTATTATGGTTATTACTACACCCCGTATCGGTATCAGACCGACCATCGACGGCAGACGCAAAGGCGTCCGTGAGTCTCTTGAAGTCCAGACTATGAATATGGCCAAGGCCGCCGCTGAGCTGCTGACCGCCAATCTGCGCTACCCCGACGGTCGCCCCGTTGAGTGCGTTATCGCCGATACCACCATCGGCGGCGTGCAGGAAGCTGCCGCCTGTCAGAAAAAGTTCGCTGAGTGCGGCGTTACTGCTACGCTCACCGTCACTCCCTGCTGGTGCTACGGCTCCGAAACCATGGATATGGATCCCCTGACCCAGAAAGCTGTCTGGGGTTTCAACGGCACTGAGCGTCCCGGCGCGGTCTATCTTGCCGCCGTGCTTGCCGCCCACGCCCAGAAGGGTGTGCCCGCTTTCGGTATCTACGGTCGTGAAGTTCAGGATGCCAGCGATACCTCCATCCCCGCCGACGTGGCTGAAAAGCTTCTGGCTTTCGGCCGTGCCGCTGTCGCCGCCGGCTGGATGCGCGGCAAATCCTATCTTTCCATCGGCAGTGTCGCCATGGGTATTGCCGGTTCCATCGTCAATACGGAACTCTTTGAGGATTACTTCAACATGCGCTGTGAGTCTGTGGACAGCACCGAGATCATCCGCCGCATGGAAGAGGGGATCTACGACAAGGAAGAGTTTGAAAAAGCTCTTGCATGGGTCAAAGCCAACTGCAAAGAGGGTGCCGACAACAACCCCGAAAAAATCCGTCACAGCCGTCAGCAGCTGGATTCCGAATGGGAATTCGTGGTCAAGATGGCGATGATCGTCCGCGACCTGATGCAGGGCAATCCCCGTCTTTCTGAAATGGGATTCCGTGAAGAGGGCGACGGTCACAATGCTGTCGCAGGCGGTTTCCAGGGCCAGCGTCAGTGGACCGACCACTTCCCCAACGGCGACTTCACCGAAGCCATGCTTTGCAGCTCCTTTGACTGGAACGGCATCCGTGAGCCTATGGTCGTCGCCACCGAAAACGATGCCCTCAACGGTATCATGATGCTTTTCGGACACCTGCTCACCGGCACCGCTTCCGGATTCTCCGATGTCCGTACCTTCTGGAGCAAGGAGTCTGTCAAGCGCATTACCGGTTACGATCTGCCTGTCCCCGGTCTTATCCATCTGCTCAACTCCGGCGCCACCACCCTTGATGCCACGGGCGAATGTACCCGCGACGGCAAGCCTGTGATGAAGCCTTTCTGGGAAATTTCCGAAGCTGAGGCCAAGAAGTGTCTCGATGCCACCCAGTGGCGTCCTGCCGGTGTGGAGTATTTCCGTGGCGGCGGTTTCTCCTCCAACTTCATCAGCCGCGGCGGTATGCCCATCACCCTGAGCCGTATGAACATGATCAAGGGACTCGGTCCCGTTATCCAGATCGCCGAAGGTTACACCTGCGAGCTGCCCGCTGAGGTCCACGAAGTCCTCAACAAACGTACCGACCCCACTTGGCCCACCACCTGGTTCGTTCCCAATCTGACGGGCAAAGGTCCTTTCACCGACGTTTACAGTGTCATGGCGAACTGGGGTGCCAACCACGGTGCTTTCAACTACGGACACATCGGTGCTGATCTTATCACTCTTGCCTCCATGCTGCGTATTCCTGTCTGCATGCACAACGTGCCTGAGGAAAAGATCTACCGTCCTGCCGCCTGGAATGCTTTCGGTATGGACAAAGAAGGCGCCGACTACCGTGCCTGCGCCAACTTCGGACCTCTCTACCGCTGACGTCAACAGCCAAAAACAGAAAACCGGGGAAGATGAACTTTCCCGGTTTTTTTATGTCTTTTTTATAAGAGGGGGATCACTTGCTCCGCCGGTGTATTTCCCGGCTTGCCAGACGGTAAAATTCTGCGGTTTCAGGCATGTCTTGCAGAAGTGTCAGGTGTTTTTGCATGATATTTTCGTCCCAGCGGAGTGCAGGGCCTGTCTGGGCTTGGGCGGGGGGGAGACGTTTGAGTTTGTCGCAAGTTTCCCGGATGAGGGGCAGAAGCAGTTCGGGGGGAAGTCCCTCTTTTTCGGCGATCTCCCACGCCATGCGGAAACAGAGGTTGGAAAAATTGTTGGCAAAAACTGCCGCAAGATGAAGTTTTTCCCTTTTTTCAGAACTGCATTCCTGCACATGGGGCGAAAGGGCGAGGGCGAGAGCGCGTACTCTTTCAAGGTTTCCGGAACTGTCCGCTTCAATGAGAAAGGGGACTTTGCCGCTTTCGATGATGCTTGAAGCGGAAATACTCTGGAGCGGATAGAGGACTCCGCAATTGGGGGCAAAAACTTTCAGGGCGCTCAGGGGCAGGGCACCGGCGGTGTGGAGAACCAGATTTTTCCCGAAGTCACATTTTTCCCAAAGTTCCTGTGCCGCAGAATCTTTCACCGCACTGACAATGATGGTTTCAGGATCTTCACAGGGGGTGAAGGACTCCTGCCGGAGAGCATTGGTTTCTGCGGCAAGGGCTTCCCCTTTAAGGGCATTTCTTGAAATGATCCGCCCAACGGTAACGCCGCACTTCAAAAGATTACGGCAGAGAAATGCGGCAACATTGCCGCTGCCGATAATGTCAACAGATATATTTTTCATAATTCCACACCTCAAATTGCAAGAATATAACCCCTCAAAGCCCTTATGTCAACAAAAAATTGCAGAAAAAGATATCTTTTTCCTCTTTTTATTATGGATATTTCCACTTTGAACTGTTATATTATAGAAAAGAGTCCGTCTTATTCATAATGAAAGGAATTGCAATATGAACACCTATATCATCAGCAACTGCCGTCTCGTTTCCCCCGGAGTGGATCTTGAGGGAGCTTACATCCTCATCGAAAACGGCAAGGTCGCTCAGGTCTCTGCCGCCCCCATCGTCCGTGAGGGTGTCGCCGTCATCGACGGAAAAGGTATGACTGCCATGCCCGGTTTTGTGGATGTCCACTGCCACGGCCGCAACAACTTTGACTTCTGCGACGGCTCCGAAGAGGGCGTCGAAGTCATGGCAAAAAACAAACTTGCCGAAGGTGTCACCACCCTTCTGCCCACCACGCTGACACTCCCCGAAGAGGAGCTTGCCGCAGCTCTCAAATCCATCGCCTCTTACAAGCAGAACTTCTGTAAGATCCCCGGCGTCCATCTGGAAGGTCCTTTCATCAACCCCAAATGCACCGGCGCCCAGAATCCCGCTTATGTCCGCAAGCCCGATATCGAAGAGGTGAAACGCCTCAACGCCATCTTCCCCGTCAAAAAGATCACCTTTGCCGTTGAAGAAGAGGGCGGCGCCGAGCTGGTCGGTGAACTGCTGAGCATGGGCATCACCCCCTCCTGCACCCACAGTGCTGCTAAATATCCTGAATTCATGGCGGCCTACAACAACGGATTGCGCAACCTTTCCCACTTCTGCAACCAGATGTCCCCTCTCCACCACCGCGACATCGGTCTGGTGGGTGCCGGACTGCTTCACTCTGACGTTTACGCGGAACTGATCTGCGACAAACTCCATATCAGCCCTGCCATGATCCAGCTGGTTTTCAAGGTCAAAGGACCTGAACATGTGGTTCTCATCACTGATGCCATGCGCGCCGCCGGTATGCCTGACGGTGAATATTCACTGGGCGGTCTGCCCGTGATCGTTTCCGAAGGCGCCGCCAGACTGAAAGAGGGCGGAGCCCTTGCCGGCAGCACCCTGCAGCTGGCTGTTGCGGTGAAAAACATCAGCGAAGTCACCGGTCTTCCCCTCAAAGAGCTGGTCAAATCCAGTTCTCTTTCTGCCGCCAACGCCCTCGGACTTCAGGGCATCGGCAAGATCGAACCCGGATATGCCGCTGATATCGTGCTGCTTGACAAAGATTTCAACTGCAAAGTCACCATGGTCGACGGCGAGATCCGCTACGACGCCCGCTGATTTCTCTGTCAAAAACAGGAAAAGCCGTTCCGAATTTTTCCGGAACGGCTTTTTTGTCTTCTGATTTTTGCAGGGTGCTTACAGGACTTTGGAGAAAAACTCCCTGATACGGGGATTGTCGCTGTTGTTCACCAACTCCTGCGGAGGGGCGGAAGCGATGATTCTGCCCTTTTCCATGAAAATCATTCTGTGGGCACATTCACAGGCGAAACCGATCTCGTGAGTGACCACGATCATGGTCATGCCCTCTTCGATAAGCTCTTTCATCAGAGCCAGCACTTCGCCCACCATTTCAGGGTCAAGGGCGCTGGTCGGTTCGTCAAAGAGCAGTACTTCGGGGTTCATGGCAAGGGCGCGGATAATGGCGATACGCTGTTTCTGTCCCCCTGAAAGCTGCATGGGGTAGGCATCTTTTTTGTCGGCAAGCCCGATACGCTCCAGAAGTTCCATGGCTTTTCTGTCGGCTTCGGCAGAACTGAGAACGCCGGTTTTGACCGGGGCAAGGGTGATGTTTTCTTTGATGGTCAGATTGGGGAAAAGATTGAAGTGCTGAAAGACCATGCCCACTTTCTGGCGGAACCGGCAGATCTCCCCGGCACTTCCGCCCACGGGGGCACCGTGGAAAAGGATTTGACCGGAAGTGGGCTTCTGCAGCAGATTCAGACAGCGCAGAAAGGTGCTTTTGCCGCATCCGGAGGGACCCAGCACAAAGACCGCTTCGCCGGAATGGATGGAAAAATCCACGCCGTCAACGGCACGGACGGCAGGGAACTGGCAGACAAGGTCCTTGACTTCAAAGATAAAATTACTGTTATTCATTGCGTTTAAGTCTCCTCTCAAAAATGCCCAGCAGCCAGGTGAGCAGCATGACACATGCCAGATAGATAAGGGCAACAGCCATAAGGGGCATGAACGCATCATAGGTCTGACTGCGGATGATATCTCCTGCCTTGGTGAGATCCTGCAAGGCGATATAGCCTGAAACGGAGGTTTCCTTGATCAGCACGATAAATTCATTGCCCAGCGCCGGAAGCACATTTTTCAACGCCTGGGGCAGTATGACAAAGCGCATGGTCTGACCGTAGCTCAGTCCCAGAGCGTCGCCTGCTTCAAACTGTCCCTTGTCGATGGACATGATACCGCTGCGGATGATCTCAGCCACATAGGCACCGGAGTTGATCCCGAAAGCGATACAGGCAACAAGCACCTTGTTGTCGCAGGATTTCAATATCACAAAGTAGATGATGAGCAGCTGCACCACGCAGGGGGTTCCCCGGATCACCGTCAGATAGAAACGGCAGAGGGCGTTGAGGAACTTGTATTTGCCCGTCCGGTCATGGGTGGCGCGGACCACGGCAACGGCGAAGCCCAGCACGATCCCGAGGATGACGGCGAAAAAGGAGATTTCGACTGTTTTCAGGAACCCGCCCACGATGTAGAGGTAACGGTTGTCAGAGATGAAGTTGGTTTTGAAATCATCCGCAAGACGGTGGAACAATCTGAAAAAACCGCTGTGTTCCCGGGCTTCTTTGACCTTTTGTGCAAGTTCCGTGTTGCGTTTGACGATTTGTTCCAATTCGCCGCTCCGGCGCAGTTCGGTGATGACGGCGTTGAAAATAGCGCAGAGTTCCGTATCTTTTTTGTTGAGGGCGATGGCATACTCTTCGCTGGTGAGAGGTTCGGGAAGGAGCATCACATGCTTTTCATTGAGTTTGGCAAGGACCCGTCCCGGTTCTTCGTCAAGGACCACGGCATCGAGTTTGCCGATCTTCATAGCGGCGACAGCCACGGCGTTGTTTTCAAACTGCTGGAGCAGGGGGGAGTTTTTGGCGGTGATGATATGGTTGCGCAAATAATCGTAGGCGGTGGTCCCGCTCTGGCATCCGATACGCTTGTTTTTTTTCAGGTCGGCATTGCTTTTGATGTCGGAGTTCCGGGGGACAAGGATCAACTGGGCGGAACGGCTGTAAGGAATGGTGAAAAGCACTTTGCGTTTGCGTTCTTCCGTGACCGTGATGCCCGAAGCGGCGACGTCGGCTTTGCCCGTGATGATGTGTCCGATGACGGAGTCGAATTGAGTGTTGATGATCGCCACTTCACGGTTGAGTTTTTTTGCCGCATGGCGGACGATATCCACATCGATCCCCACGATCTGCTGACCGTTGATAAACTCATAAGGGGGGAAATTTGCCGATGTGGCAAGGGTGAGAAGATTTGTTTTTTCCGGCTTTTGTTCGCATCCGCAGAAAAAAAGCAGCAGCGCAGCGGCTGTCAGGGTGAACAATTTTTTCATAAATCCAACTTCCAACGCTATATTTTCACAAGAGACGGTCCTGCCCCGTTTCCGGACAGGACCGTGATTCCACATAATATAGCACAGAAAGTGCAAAAATGCAATGTTTTCAAGGGGGGATTTTCCCTCACAGCTGCGTTCAGAGATCTTTCAGGAGTTTGTCGGCGTCGCTGTGACGGATCCGGGATTCAAACTCTCTGAGAAGTGCCGCTGTCCGTCTGCTTTTTTCCGTTTCGGAGGGCAGATTTTTTTCTGTTCCGTCCAGTTGGGCAACGCAGTCGGCTACGGTGAAGTTGTCAACAGGGAATCCGGGAGCGTAGGAGATGCCGCTTTCTGAATTGACTGAGAGAAGCACCTTTTTTTCGGTAAGTTCCTGAAGCTCGCCGTCAAGGAGCGCGCCGGGAAGTGAGAGTTCTTTGGCGATTTTGCCGAGGGAAAGACTCCCTTTACCGGCGGAAAAATTGCTGTAAACGACTGAGGCGCAGGAAAGCTGGACCACATGTTTCAGAAAAGTGTTTTCGCAGGTATTGCCTTTGTTGTCAAAGATGCCTGAATCGATGTTCTGGCTGACAAATCCGATTTCCGCCCCGAAAAGGGCGATCTGCCACGACCACTGGAGCCACACCAGAAAGAGAGGCAGTACGGCGAATGTTCCGTAGATCTGATTGTATTTGAAGATGTTTTTCTGAAGAAAGAGGAATCCGTCTTGAAGTGCCTGAAAGAGCAGTCCTCCGATGATCCCCGCCAGAAGAGCGCTTGAAAAACGCACCTTTGTATTGGGGGCAAGATAGTAGATCAAAGTGAAAACGATAATGGCAATGGCAAGGGGGGCAAGATCCGCCGCAAGAGAAAAGGCAAGGGGCAGAAGGGAACCGAATTCAGGGGCGGCGGCGGCAAGTTTGTTGAAAAGACTCCGCAAAGTCACACCCGAAGCACCGACAATGACCAGCAGCAGAGGGGTGAGCAGAATAAGAGCCAGATAGTCGCTGAAACGGCGGAAAATGTTTTTCCGGGAGGGGAGACCCCAAACATCGTTGAACGCCCTTTCGATGCTGGAAGCAAGCCAGAGAACGGTCCAGATCAAAGCCGCCACACCGACGCCCGCCACGATGCCGCCCTGAGCGCGTTTCAAGGTGGTGTCGGCGAATTTGCAGATCCATTCAAGGATCTCTTTGTGCTGGTAGAGCTGGGTGGTCAGTTCCTCCTTGAGCCTGATATCCAGATCGAACCCTTTGGCTATGCCGAAAAGCAGAGCCGCCATGGGGACGATGGCGAAAACGGTGTAATAGGTCAGAGCCACGGCACGCTGTCCGTGGTTGTCTGCGGCGTAGCGTTTGGCGCTGAACCACAGAATGTTGCGGAAACGGGTGAAAATATTCATAAAAACAGTTCCTTGTGGTTTGTTGTTCTGATCAAAGATACTATAACATCAACAGTGCAGAAAATCAAGATGTATTCCATGATAAATCAGCTTTTTCTCATCATAAAAGGACGAAGCGGAAAAATGGTACCGGGGATTTTTGTGTAAAAATACTCTGCTTGAAGTTGAAAAAGAGTTGACAACCCCTCTTTTTTCTGCTATATTAGGTATACAGAAGTAAACTCATAACGAAAGGGAAATGATGAAATATCTTGAATTGACCGTGGGAGCGGCGTTGGTCTACAACTTTGTGTTGACCCGTTTTCTCGGTATCTGTCCCTTTCTGGGCGTTTCCAAAAGGATCAGTACGGCTCTCGGCATGTCGGGGGCGGTCATCTTTGTCATGACTGTCGCTTCTTTCTGTACCTCACTCATCTACAACTATCTGTTGAAGTTCGCTCTTAAAGACAGGATCATCGACCTGACCTTTTTGCAGGTCCTCATCTTTATTCTGGTCATTGCGGCACTGGTTCAGGTCATTGAGATCGTCATGCAGAAAGTTGCCCCCTCTCTCTATCAGGCTCTGGGGATCTATCTGCCCCTGATCACCACCAACTGTGCCGTGCTGGGTGCGGCGGCGTTGAACTTCAATGCCGGGCGTTCCGTCCTTGACGCCACGGTTTTCGGCTGTTTTTCAGGCGTCGGATTTGCCATTGCGTTGCTCCTTTTTGCAAGTTTGAGAGAAAGACTTGAACTTGCCGCTCCGCCCAAAGCCTTTGAGGGACTTCCCATAGCCCTTGTGACGGCGGGGATCCTCGCCATGGCTTTTGTCGGGTTTTCGGGGCTTTGCTGAGTCGGGAAAGCAAGGGAACTTGAGGTATGGAAACAGTTGCGATCGCTCTGCTGCTCATGGGGATCACGGGAACTTTTCTCGGTGTGATTATCGCCCTTTTTGCCCGTTTTTTCAAGACGGAAACCGATTCCCGTGTGGAACTTGTTCAGGAGCTTCTCCCCGGTGCCAATTGCGGCGGATGCGGTAAAGCCGGATGCGCCGACTTTGCAAAATCTGTCGTCGCCGGGGAAAATCCCCCCTCCCGATGCCCCGTTTCAGGAGCTGAACAGATCAACGCCATCGCATTGGTCCTGGGGATTTCCAGTTCTGAAGAAATGCGGAAACGTGCCGTTGTCCGCTGCGGCGGTGATATCATGCAAACCCTTTCCCGTTCCTATTACAACGGTATCAGCGACTGCAACGCCGCTTCTCTCGTCGGCGGGGGACCCAAGGGGTGCCGCAGCGGTTGTCTGGGACTGGGGAGCTGCGCCAATGTCTGTCCTTTCGGCGCCATTGAGATCGTCAACAATCTTGCCCTTGTCCACCGGGAACTTTGTGTCGGATGCGGCAGATGTGTCGAAGTCTGCCCCCGCAAGGTCATCGCCCTTGTTCCTGCGGATGCCGAAGTGCATGTCTATTGCAACTCCCGTGAAAAAGGAGCGGCAAAGCGCAAACAGTGCAAGGTGGCGTGTATCGGATGCGGCAAATGTGTCAGAAATGCCCCCGAACACTTTACTCTTGCCGAAAATCTCGCTTCCGTCAATTACGGATGTGATACGCTCCCCGGTGCGGAGCTGGCCGTTAAGATCCAGTGTCCCACGGGCGCACTTCTTTCCGCCCGGGAACACCATTATATCGAGACCCATGATCCCAATTGGAAGAAAGAGGAAAAATGAGCAAACTCAGAAGTTTCAAAGGCGGGATCCACCCGGAGCATGACGGCAAAGCCTTGAGTGCCTCATGCCCCGTTATCCAAGCTCCTCTGCTGGAAAAATATCAGGTGATACTCCCCGAAAATTTCGGAAGACCCCCGCTGCCCTGTGTCGCAAAAAATGAGAAGGTCCTCAAATATCAGTGTATCGCTGAAGCTGACGGCTTTGTCTCTGTTCCCCTGCACGCACCCACAAGCGGCACCGTTACCGCCATTACCGAAGTTCCGGGCCCCATGGGGGTTCCGGTGCAGGCTGTTGAAATCACTTCAGATGGCGAAGACCGGGGGGAAGCTCCCTTTGAAAAGTGGGAAAACTGGCGTGAACGCTCCGCGGAAGTACTGATGACGAGGATCCGTGAAGCCGGTATCGTCGGCATGGGGGGCGCCGCCTTTCCCGCCCATGTGAAACTTTCTGTCCCTCCGGGGAAAAAGGTGGATACTCTCATCATCAACGGCGCAGAGTGTGAACCCTATCTCACCGCCGACCACAGACTTATGGCGGAGTCTCCCCAAAAAGTCATTACCGGTGCCGCCATCATGCAGAAAATACTCAACGCTGAAAAGGTGATCATCGGCGTTGAAGCCAATAAACCCGATGCTATCGCCGCTCTTGAGACCGCCGCAGCAGGGAGCGGCATCGCCGTCATGCCCCTCAAGGTCCAGTATCCTCAGGGAGCTGAAAAGCAGCTGATCTATGCGGTGACACGCCGCTGTGTCCCCTGCGGAGGCTTGCCCTTTGATGCGGGATGTGTGGTGCAGAATACAGGTTCTGCCGCCGCCGTTTGCGAAGCGGTCCTTGAGGGGATCCCCCTCATCGAAAGGATCGTCACGGTCAGCGGCGAGGCGGTGAGATCCCCCGGCAACTTCAAGCTCAGGATCGGGACCCCTCTCATTGAAGCTGTGAAACTTGCAGGCGGCGTGACTGAGGAACCCGGCAAATTGATCCTCGGCGGTCCCATGATGGGATTTGCCCAGCGTTCTTTTGATGTGCCTGTCTGCAAGAATACCTCCGGAATACTGCTTTTTCCGGAGCGTGCCGCCTTGAACTTCACCTCATCCCCCTGTATCCGCTGCGGCAGATGTGTTGCGGCGTGTCCCATGAAGCTCCAGCCCTGTCTGCTTTGTGCTGCCATCGAGGGGAAAAGGTTCGATCTGGCGCAGAAAGGTCATGTGATGGATTGTATGGAGTGCGGCGCATGTTCCTATATCTGCCCCGCCCGCCGTCCCCTTGTTCAGCAGTTCCGCCGGGCGAAAGCAGAACTCCGCCGGAAAAAGTGAGGAAACAGAATTTTTGTGAGTTTTGAAAATGAATGAAAATATCTCTGAAACAATAAAACTTCCCAAAGGGGACAAACTGGTTTTGAGCAGCTCTCCCCATGTGGGTGTCAGCGACAGTGTACGCAAGATCATGTTCAAGGTCATCCTTGCCCTTCTGCCCGCCGCCGCTGCCGGTGTCTGGCTTTTCGGAGTGCGTGCGTTGGCGGTGATGGTCATTACCGTATTTTCCGCCATTGTTGCAGAAGCTCTCTGGTGCAGATTTTCATGCCGCTCCGTGACAGGGGCTCTGGGAGATCTCAGTGCCGTGGTCACGGGATTGATCCTCGCTTTGAATCTGCCTGCGGCTGTCCCCCTTTATGTGCCGGTCATCGGCGGATTTCTTGCCATCTGGCTGGGAAAACAGGTTTTCGGCGGTCTCGGCAGTAATCCATTCAATCCTGCCGTCGTTGCCCGTGTTGCCCTTCTGATCGCTCTTCCCGCCGCCATGACCGTATGGTCGCCGCCCCGGGGCATGGACAAAAATTATCCCGATGCAGAGAAGTTTTTCGGAGCCGCCGCCATGGAAGAGGTCAGGGCGGACCGCCTTGACGGCGTGACTTGTGCCACTCCCCTCGGCATGATGACCGACACCCGGAAAATCGTTGAGACCAAAGGGGATCCCAAGCTCGAAGAGGCGGCACGGAAGAACTTTGAAAGTGTGAGTTCGCCGCAGTTGCTGAAAAAGTATTTCTGGGGCATCCGTCCCGGATGTATCGGTGAAACCTGTGTTCCGGCTCTCCTTGCCGGATTGGTTCTGCTGCTTGTTTTCAAACTGATCAACTGGCGTGTCCCCTGCGCCTTTGCCGGAAGCGCCGCTTTGATGGCGTATATCATCAACTTTTTCTTCCCCGGCGTGACACCGCCTGCTCTTTTTCATCTTGTGACGGGGGGATTGCTTATCGGAGCGATCTTTATGGCGACCGACATGGTAACTTCCCCTGTAACCAATTGGGGATGTGTGGTTTTCGGCGTAGGATGCGGTATCATCACCATGGTCATCCGCATCTGGGGGAACTACCCTGAAGGGGTGAGTTTTGCCATATTGCTTATGAACGCCCTCGTTCCTTTCATCGACCGCTGCTGTGTCCGGAGCGTTTTCGGGAGCAAAGGTCCCGACAGGGAGGTGCGTCCGTGAAAAAACTCCGGGACAATGAAAATGTGGTGGTTCTGGGGGCTTTTCTCGGTGTGACGGCACTGATTTCGGCACTGGTGCTTTCGGTGGTCTTTCAAATGACCCATGGCGCAGTTGAAGCCGCCCGGCTCCGGGCGATGCAAAGCTCCCTCAAGATGCTCCGTCTGCCTGAATTCGACAATCAGCCCCACAAGGAAGAGAAGATTTATTCCTCGCCTGAGAAGTTCAAAGTCGCCGTCATGCCTGTCCGCAAGGGCGGGGAACTCAAGGCTTTCGCCGTGCGGAGCATTTCTCCCGACGGTTACGCAGGTGAGGTGGAAATTACCGCAAGTTTCGACCTTGACGGCAGGATCATTACCGTATTGGTCACACGGAACAACGAAACCCCCGGTCTGGGCAGCAATGTCTGTGAGCGCAAGTTCCGCAAGACCATTTTCAACTTTTATAAACCTCTTCCCCCCGGTATTCCCCCCAATCCTGTGTTGGACCAGTTCCACGGCAGGAGCGTTTCCGCAGATGACTCCTGGAAGGTCAGGCGTGATGGCGGAACTTTCGATTTCATCACCGGTGCAACCATCACTTCACGGGCTGTCACCGCCGCCGTGGAGCAGGCGGGGAAAACCCTGCTGCGCTGCAAAGGGGAGTTTAGGAAAGGAGCGCAGAAATGAAAACCCTTCTGAAAGATATGATCAAGGGGCTTTGGAAAGAGAATCCCGTTCTGGTCCTGCTTCTGGGAACCTGTCCCACCCTTGCCACCACCAGTTCCGCCGCCAACGGCCTTGCCATGGGCATCGCCACCACAGCTGTTTTATGCGGCAGCAATCTGGTGATCTCTCTCATTGCCGGGATCGTCCCCAAAAAGATCCGCATCCCTGTTTACATCGTGGTCATCGCCACCTTTGTCAGCGTGATCGATATGCTGATGAAAGCCTATGCCCCCCCTGCCATCTATGGGGCACTGGGCATATTCATCCCCCTGATCGTGGTGAACTGCATCGTTCTGGGACGCGCCGAAGCCTTTGCTTCAAAGCATGGACCTTTGCGTTCCATTTTTGACGGAATCGGCATGGGGCTCGGGTTTTCCCTTGCCCTGACGATGTTGGGGGGATTGCGTGAATTCATGACCTCCGGATCCGTTTTTGAAGTCAAGGTCATCACCTGCTGGACTACAGACTTTCTTCTGGCATCGTCTGCCCCCGGCGCATTTATACTCCTCGGCGTTATTCTTGCGTTGAAAAACCATTTCGCCCGCAGAGCCGCAGTGAAAGCGGGCAAACTTTACGTCCCCCCTGCGGGGTTGGATTGTCACAGCTGCCAGATCTGTCAGCTCAAAAATAATGAGGAAAAGTAAAAAATGAGTGTTGTTACCATTATCGGTGCGGGAATGATGGGGTCCGCCATGAGTTTTCCCCTCAGAGACAACGGGCACGAAGTGCGCATTGTCGGTACGCCCCTTGACAGAGAGATCGTTGAACAGCTCAAAATCGACAACCGCCATATCAATATGAAACGGACTCTGCCTGAGGGCATCCGCTATTTCCAGATCGAAGAACTGGAAGAGGCGATCAAGGGCAGCGACTTTTTCATCGGCGGTGTCAGCAGTTTCGGTGTGGAGTGGTTCGCCGACTATGTTCTGCCCCGTCTTCCTGAAAAGGCGGTGGTCCTTTCCATCACCAAAGGTTTGCGGCAGACTGAAACGGGCATCCCTGAGACATTCCCCGAATATCTTATGAGACGGGATGAAACAAAGAGTATCTCATTCAACGCCGTGGGCGGTCCCTGCACCAGTTATGAACTTGCCGACCGCCGCCACACCTGCGTGACTTTCTGCGGCAAAGATTATGGAACACTGCGTACTCTCCGTGAAGCTCTTGCCGTTGAATATTATCACATCAGCTGCTCCACCGATATCCGGGGCGTTGAAACCGCTGTCGCCATGAAAAATGTTTATGCCGCCGCTGTTTCCACCGCTATCGGCGCCAACGAACTGATCGTAGGCATGGGCGGTCAGGAAAAATACAATCCTCAGGCGGGACTTTTCGGTGAAAGTGTCCGTGAGATCGGGAAACTCCTCAAACTCATGGGGGGTGATCCCGATGCCATCATGCTTGCGGCAGGGGATCTTTACGTCACCGTTTTCGGCGGCCGCACCCGGAAACTCGGCGTGTTGCTGGGCAGGGGATTGAGCTATGAAAAAAGCAAAGAGATCCTCGCCGGTGTCACCCTTGAATCTGTTGCCATTGCCAAAGCCATGTCCGACAGTCTGAGGACTCTTGCCGCCAAAGGTGAAGCGGATTTGAAGGATTTCCCTTTGCTGCTTGCTCTGGATGCCACGATCCACCACGGCGCAAAGCTGGAGATCCCCTGGGAGAAATTTATCCTTGACCGCCCGTGACATAGAAAAATACCGCCGCCGCAACCCGGCGCAGGTTCTGCCCCAATTGGAGGTTTTCGATATTTGTACAGTGATCCCCTGTTACAACGAAAACAGCTCCTTCGGGGCGCTTGCAGACTCTTTGCAGCGTTCCGCACGCCTTGCAGGTGTCCGTGTGGCGCATCTGGCTGTGATCAATCATCCTGAAAACGCCGATGACAGCGAATCCCTTGCTCTGCTGAAAAGGATCAGGGAAAATGAGTTTGGTTGTGACGATCTCTTTGCCATTTACGCCCCCGGCTTGAAAGGGGGTGTCGGCGAAGCCCGCAAGATCGGTATGGATTCTTTTCTGGCGAGCCGGTCTGTGGAAAAGGTTCAGCAAAGCATCATCTGTTCCATGGATGGCGACACTCTGGTGGATCCCGATTACTTCAAAGAGGTGATCGCTTTTTTCAAAAATTCCCCGCAGGGGGGCGCAGTGCTGGGGTTGCGGCATCAGGAAAGCTGCGATGCTGAAAATGAAAAAGCCATCAGGCGGTACGAAGCCTATCTCGACCGGTACGTCCGACAGCTCAAAAGATGCCGTTCCCCCTACGCTTTTCACACCGTCGGCTCAGCCTTTGCCGTGAGAGGCGAAGCCTATATGAAGTGCGGCGGTATGAAAGTGCGCCTTGCGGGTGAGGATTTTTACTTTCTTCAGGAGCTTGCCAAGACAACGGGAGTCGGTGTTATCGACAAAGTGCTGGTTTTTCCCTCATCCCGCATCTCTGCAAGAACCCCTTTCGGGACCGGACAGGCGGTGAAAGATATCATCGCCGGTAAAGCCCTGCCTGAGATTCCCGATGCCGCCTTTGACCGCCTTGAAAAAGTTTTGCAATGTGTGGATTTCGACACTCTCAATACCGATTGCCCTGAACTTCCGGAAAAAGAGTTCTTTGAAAAAGAGAAGTTTTTCAAGGTCTGGCAGGGGATCCGGCGCAATACGCCCCCCGCCAAACTCTGCGGAGCATTTCATCTCTGGTTCGACGGACTTAAAACCTTGCGTTTTCTCCACTGGTGTCAGGGATAGAAAGGGGCGTTTTCAATGGAACGGGAACTTCAAAATAGCATAAAAGAGGCGTTGCAGCGCACCACCGGATTGACCCTTGTCCCTCCGGTCTGTACCGGAAGTTTCGAGGGGAGCCGCACCGGGCGCAGGACCGGGGGCGCCATGGAGTTTGCCGATTACCGTTCCTACCGGCAGGGGGATGAACTCAGGCATGTGGACTGGCGTCTCTACGCCCGCAGCAACCAGCTGATGGTGCGCCGTTTCGCTCAGGAAACCGATCCCCGCTGCGATATCATCATCGACTGTTCCGCTTCCATGGATTTTTACCGCAAAAACGCCGCCGCGGCAGGCTTGGGGGCGATCTTCGCCCAAAGTGCTTTGAATGCAGGATTTTCTCTGCAAGTCTGGCTTCTCCATGATACGCTGCTCAAACTCCGTGAGCCTGAAGCACCGCTCCTGTGGGAACTCCCCGCCAAAGGCAGTACGGAATCTTCCGGAAAGGCTTTTGAAACTCTCTCTGCGGGATTGTTCCGCAACGGTGTCAGGATCCTGATCAGCGATCTTTTCTTTGACCTTTCCCCTGAAACAGTGATGCAGAAACTGGGATACGGCAACAGTGTGGTGATACAGGTGTTGGGGGATGAGGAGCTGGCGCCCCGCCTTTCAGGGAATATTTCCGTCACAGACCCGGAGTCGGGGGAAAGCAAACTGATTTCCGTTTCTCCTGAGACCCTTGAAAAATACAAAGCCAATCTGGAGCATTTTCAGCGCCGTTACGCTGAAACGCTCAATGCTTACAACAGCTGCTTTTTCTCATTCAATGCCGCCTCAGTGACAGAAAACTGGAATATGGAACTCTTTTGCAGAGAGGGGATCTTGCAATGATTTGGGGCTGGGAAAATCCGCTTTTTTTCTGCTTTGCAGGAGCTGTTGTGCTTTTGCTCATACTCTATTTGCTCAAATCCAGGGGGCAGACCTTTTTCTCCCAGGCCCTCTTTTTGTGGGAGGGGGAATCTGGTGAGGAAAAGAGTTTTTCATGCCTCACCCTGCGGAAACTGCCTTTGAGCTTCTATCTTGAAGCGGCTGCCCTTATGCTCATGGTCTGCGGCGGCGCCCATTTTTTCATTGTTGACAAAGAGAAGTTTCCCCCTGCGGTCCTGTTGATCAACAACTCTTACAGCATGACGCCCGAAACTCAACTGCGGGGTGAAAAAGCCCTTGAAAAATACCTTGCCCGCTTTCCCCGCCGTCAGGTGATCCGGGTCCTTTGCGGCAGAGATCAGGAACAGATTGGGAATAATGAGAAAGGCACAAAGGGGAGGGCAAATTCTTTTGATGCCCCCCGCGCCGTGGCGTGGGCGAAAAAGAGTTTTCCCGGGGCGGAGATCATATTGGTCAGCGACAGAATCCCCCCCGGGGGAACGCCGGAGGATGTGACTTTGATCTGCTGCGGCAGGGCAGGGGAAAACTTCGCCATTACCGCAGCTGATGTGAAAGAGAACAGAGTTCTTCTTGAAGCGGGGAGTTTTTCTGATGTCAAACGCACATTGCACTTCAAGGTCAACGGGAAAACTTTTGAAACCTTTGAACTTGCTCCCGGTGAACGGAAGGTTTTCAATTTTCAAGTGGCGGAAACAGCAACGTTCCTGAAATTTTCTCTTGAATCCCCCGTCGATCATCTCGGATATGACGATCATGTAACACTGATCAATCAGAAATCCACGCCGGTCACTTTCAGTTACGGTGTACTTTCCGGAGCGGAAAAAAAGGCGCTTGATGCCGTGTTGAAGGAAAATCCTGAGTTCCGCTATGACGAAAAGAAGTGTGAACTGCTCTTTACTTCCGGAAAGTCGAAACAGGGAAAAAATGATGTTTCCCGGATGATTTTTCATGGGGGCGGTCAAAGTGTCCTTGAGAGTAATCCCCCCTTTTTCATGGGCAATGATGAACTTATGACAGGTTTGTTCAACACCTCCCTTGTCTGGGCGTTCACCCCGGGCATCGCTTTGCCGGGGCGGGGTCTGGTCTATTCTTCAAGCGCCCCTCTCATCTCTTTTGCCGGAAGGGAACACCGGAAATTCGATCTTCATCTCAATGTGGATTTGAAATACTCCAATCTTCCAGATCTGCCTTTCTGGCCGGGATTTTTCTGTAATCTCGCCCGGTTCTGCCGCAAGTGCCGTGAGGGCGTGGAGCAGGTCAATGTGAAGTGCGGGGAAGAGTTCGTGTTCCACACCGCTCCCGGGTGCAGGAAACTTCATTTCAAGGGGGAACAGGAAGAAGGTTCATTCCCCGTCATGGGGGGAAAAGCTCTTGTCAGACTCAAGGGATGCGGCATTTACACCTTGAACGACGGCAGGAACACCCTTTCTGTGGCGGTCAACCCGGAACTGACAGAGGTTTCTGATCTGAGACGGAACTGCACCTTTTTCTCTGAAAGCAAACTCCTTTTGGAACGGAAAAAGAGCAGGATCTTCGCCGGAACGGTCTTTATTGCCGGAGCTTTATTCTTTCTGGCACTCAATGGATTTTTCAACAGCAGGAGCCGAAAAAAATGATACATTTTGAGCATCCGGTATTTCTTCTTTTGCTGATACCTCTGGTGATTTTTCAGTTTCTGCGCCCTTTCAGCTCCCGGAGTGTCAACATCCTGCAATTTTTCATAAATCTGCTTCTGGTGTGCGCCTTGAGCGGCTTGCAGCTCAAACTGCCGGAAAAAGAGGGGATCCTTTTCATTCTGTGCGACCGCAGTTCTTCCATGCCCCAAGGCAGTGAAAAGCTGATGGAAAAACAGATCGGTATCATTTCAAAGAAGATGAAAAATCCCCCCGGCATCATCTCTTTTGCGGGGAAAACGGTCATTGAACAAACTCCGGGGGGGAAGAACTTCAAGAATTTTACAGGTTCCCTGAGCAATACCAACGCCTCTTTCGTCGGGGATGCCATGGAAAACGCTTTGAAGCTGATCCCCCACGGGACACCGGGGCGTTTGCTGCTGATCTCTGACGGAAACTGGAACGGTGCATCTCCCGAAAGTGCTTTTTCCAAGGCGGTGATGCGCCGTATCCCTGTTGATTTTCTGCCCCTGAAAAGGAATGTCGTCAACGATTTTGCCATTACCGGGATCTCTGCGCCTTCCGCAGTTTTTCCGGGGGAATACGCCTCCATCGTCTGTCAGATCTATGCGCCTTACAGTGCCGCGCTCAAGTGCCGTATCCGCAAAAATTCGGGAGCGTGGCACGAAAGAGAGGTCGCGCTTCAGCCGGGGCTGAATCACATTTTCTGGCGGGACCGCAGCGGCAGTTCCGGAGTGAGCCGCTTTGATTTTGAGATCATGCCCCCTGAGGAAGATCAAATCAGGGAAAACAATGCGGCAAGACACCTCATTTCCGTCAAAGGCAAAGGCAGGATACTGCTTCTGACATCCTCACCTTCCGGAAATCTGGGTAAACTCCTTGAAGCCAAAGGCTTTGATGTGAAGGTCATCCGTCCTCCTTCCGCAGAACTTTCCCCTGAAACACTGGGGAGTTACCGGGCGGTCATACTGGAAAATCTCCCCGCCTCAGCTGTGGGAAGCGAAAATATCGCCCTTATGGCTGAACTTGTCCGCAGCGGCCGCATGGGATTGCTTATGACCGGGGGGCGCCAGAGCTTCGCCGCAGGGGGCTGGTATAAGACCCCTGTGGCAGAGATACTGCCTGTTACCTTTGAGAAACAGCACGATCTCCGCCGCCGCAATTCTGCGGTGATGATGGCGCTCGACCGTTCCGGGAGCATGGCGGCGACAGTTGACGGCGTGACCAAGATGAATATGGCAAACCTTGCGGCAGCAGAGAGTTACAAACTCCTTGCGCCCGATGATGAATTCGGACTTATTGCCGTTGACAGTTCGGTCCATGAAGTCGTGCCCCTCGGCAGAAAGAAAAGTCTCCCCGACCCGACTCCATCCATTCTTGCCATTGAATCCATGGGGGGCGGCATCTTTGTGGACAAGGCACTCCATGAGTGTGTGCGGCAGCTTCTTTCTTCAAAGGCTCCTGTGCGCCATCTGCTGCTCTTTGCCGATGCCGCCGATGCCGAACAGCCGGGGAACTACAAAGAGTTGATAAGCCGTGCCGTAAAGGCGGGCATCACCGTCAGCGTGGTGGGACTGGGGAGCGACAAAAGCACCGATGCGGAGCTTCTCAGGGATATCGCCCGGCGTGGCAACGGGAAATGTTACTTTGCCGACAACGCTTCAGAACTGCCCCGTATCTTTGCCGAAGACACCTTTGTTATGGTGCGTTCTTCTTTTGTCAAAGGAAAAACATCTTTGCGCCCGGCGGTGGAACTCCGTGGACTGCCCGGAGCTGAAAATATCAGGGGCGATCTGGAATCCGGCGCCTACAATCTCTGTTTCCCGGGAGAGAAAAGCCGTGTTCTCATGCGGACCTGTGATGAGGAATCCGCCCCTGTGGCTGTGATTGGCTACGGCGGATTGGGCAAAACGGCGGTCCTTGCCGTTGAAGCCGACGGGGAGTTTTCTGGGAAGTTCAGCAGCGATCCCCGGGGCGGGACTCTGCTTGCCGCTTTGACCCGCTATGTGTTCATGCCGGATGAAAAGGGGTTCAAAGGGTGTTTCATTACCTCCGGCATGGAGTCCGGCATTTTCAAAAGTGATATCCACCTTGATCCTGAAAGGCGGACGCCGCCTTTCGGGGGCAGGACCGTGCTTGCGCTTCTGGTCACTCATCCCGATGGCAAGGTGAGCCGTCACACATTGCCTTTTACATGGAAAACCCCGGATCAGCTCTCGGCTTCCTTTTTGATCCCGCCGGGGGGC
Source organism: Victivallaceae bacterium (assembly GCA_045654705.1). GTDB lineage: Bacteria > Verrucomicrobiota > Lentisphaeria > Victivallales > Victivallaceae > UBA1784. The sequence continues at coordinate 267 of JAZONY010000154.1, read as the reverse complement.
ATCGTCAACGGAGCTGTTGAATTCAGCGACGGCAAAGTGATCCCCCTTGCCCCTGTTGCCCACACGATTTCGCCTGAATTTCATCCCCTTGAGAAAAAGGATATTTCTTTCTGGATCAGTGAGACAGGGGGGCGGATCAAAAGCAGCTTTGATGATATCGGGGCGCAGCTTCTGCCTCTGAAAACATTCCGCTCTCTGCGTCCGTGGCTGTTGGGGAGTGCCATAGTCCTGCTGCTTTTGCAGGTGTAAGTCGGATCGTAGCCATGT
>JAZONY010000153.1:0-19360 GCA_045654705.1 Victivallaceae bacterium | reverse complement strand
ACCGTCTGCAAAGCCGCGGCAAGCTCCATGATTGGCATTTGACCAGCCGTCATCTGATCCAGTGTGACCGCTGTCACTACTCCTTTGTCCCTGATGAACCTGTGACTTTGTGCCGTTGTCCCCGCTGCAGTGCCTATTGTATCAAAAGGAGAAAATGAGCTGTGTTTAGAAAAATTTCTGCTGTTATTGCGTGTGTCATGCTTTTGAGCTGCTGGGGGTGTGTCGTGCTGCCTTCGGGAGAGCCGCCCAGGGGAGACCTTGTCAGCAATCCCCAGCCTGTGGAACTTTCTTGGGATGAACTTGTACTCTCGCTTGGGGGACGCATCGCCGCAAGTTCCATGGAGTTTTTCCCCGGCGGTCCTGTTGCCATCGAAGCGGACCGGGCATCCCTTCCTGTTGTCCGGGCGGCTTTCAGGGAAGCCGGCAGGATCTGCGGTGTCCATGCTGAACAGGTCGCCGCTGCCGTTCTCAATGGCAGAAAGGTCGGAGAGAATGTCTATGAATTTGAGTTGTTCTATTTCAGCCGCTCTCTGTGGCGTTGTACTTACATATTGAGGAAAGTTCAGAATCCCTGAAATCACCTCCATTGAAAAAATTTGAATTGTATTATGAGTAACAGATTGAAAATTTATTTTGCAGGTTCAGGCAAGATCGCAGTGCCTGTCCTTGAAGCCTTGAGGAATGAGCCTTCAATAGAGCTTGTGGGCATCGGGACCCAGCCTGACCGTCCCGTGGGGCGCAAAAAAGTGCTTACCCCCACACCGGTGGGTGCCGCCGCCGCTGATTGGGGGATCCCCCTGCACAAATTTGAGAATATCAATGCCCCTGAGGCTCTGGATGCCATAAGAAAATGCGCTCCGGTGATGATGGTGGTCCTCTCTTACGGTCAGCTTCTGAAACAGAGTCTCCTTGAACTGCCGGAGCTGGGATGTATCAACATCCACGGTTCTCTGCTGCCCCGCTGGCGTGGGGCTTCCCCTATCCAGCAGGTCCTGCTCCATCGTGAGAGGGAAACCGGAGTCTGTTTTATGCAGATGGAACGGGGATTGGATTCAGGTCCCGTCTTCAAGACCGTTGTTCTGGAGATCCCCGATGGATGCGGCGCCGATAAATTGGAACTGATGCTGGGGGAACTTGCCGCTTCATGCTGTGCCGGAACACTTCATGCCATCGCTTCAGGAGAGCTTGTGTCCTGCCCCCAGGATCACGAAAAGGCGGTCATCTGCCGCAAGATCGCCCGGGAGGACGGCGGTATCGACTGGAAGGAACCTGCGGTTCGTATCGAGGCGATGAGCCGTGCGTTTGAAAATTGGCCCGGTGCGTTTTTCAGGCTCCGGGTCGGGGAAAATATAAGCGTTATCACTGTGAACAGTGCCCGTGTCCATGAGGAAATGAGCGGCACGCCCGGAACACTCCTGACCCCTGACAACCGCAAAAAAATGATCGTGGCATGTGGTGAGGGCGCTTTGGAGCTGCTCACCGTCACTCCCGCAGGGAAGAAATCCATGCCTGTCGCCGCATTCCTCAACGGCGTGCGGGGAACTGATATTGAATTTTTGCCCGGCAATGCGCCGGATAATACGACCCTTTAAGTTTTATGGAAAAAAACGATGAAAGTTACCGAAAGTAAAGAAATAATCCTGAATTGCGAGAAGCTGGAACGCCGTTTTGTCATGCTCCGCAACGGTCGCATCGAAACCTATGAGATCGAAAGGGATGACAAAGTACCCAAGGTGGGGGATATCTATCTCGGGAAAATCGTCAACCTCGACCCCATGCTTCAGGCGGCTTTTGTGGATATCGGCGCCCAGAAAAACGCCTTTCTCCACTATCACGATATGCTGCCCGGAAACAGCGATCTGATCGAAAAATTTCAATCCGAAATGGATGAACGGGGCATCGTGAAAAACAGCGCCAAAGGGGAAACTTTGAGCATCAAAAGGCGCAAACGCCTCGCCGGAAGCGCAAAAAGCGAAGCCGAATCCCAGCGCCGCAGCCGCCGTATTTCCACCGCCGATATCCCCTGTATTTTCAAGCCCGGCAGTGAGATCCTTGTACAGGTCGTCAAGGCGCCTATCAGTACCAAAGGTGCCCGTGTGACCACCGATATTTCCATCCCCGGCCGTTTTCTGGTGCTGATGCCCTATTGCGAACATCTGGGGCTTTCGACCCGTATCGAAGGCGCAGGTGAAAGAGACCGGCTGAAAAAGATCCTGGCAGAGCTGGAACTCCCTGAGGGAATGGGACTTATCTGCCGGACCGTCGGCGCAGGAAGAAAAGCCAATTTCTTCAAAAATGACTTGAAGATCCTGCTGGATTACTGGCACAAGATCGAAGAGGATATGGAAAAACTCAAAGCTCCGGCACTGCTTTTTACCGAACCCAATCTCATCGAAAGATCGGTCCGGGATTTTCTCACCGAAGAGTTTACCGGTGTCGTGGTGGATGACAAAGAGGCTTACCGTTCCATCATTGCCGCCCTCAAACGCATCGGCGCACGGAAAATGACCGGGAAGGTCCACTTTTACAACTCCGCCGTGCCGGTGTATGAGTATTACAAGATCAATGACCAGCTGCGTGAGGTGTTCCAGAGAGAACTCCACCTGCCGGGGGGCGGTGCCATCGTCATCGACGAAACTGAAGCCATGATCGCCATCGATGTCAATACCGGACACGGCAGGAAAAGTGCCGCCGATCAGGATGATTTTATCCTGAAAACCAACCTTGAAGCCACCGAAGAGATCGCAAGACAGCTGAAACTCCGGGATATCGGCGGACTGGTGGTCATCGACTTTATCGATATGAGAAGCCAGAAAGACCGGGATGAGGTCTATAAAGCGATGAAAAAACTTCTCAAAGATGATCGTGCCAAAACCAAACTTCTGCCTATCAGCAAGTTGGGACTTATGGAAATGACACGGCAGCGGGAGCATGAAAGTATTCTGGATCAGGTTTTCAACCCCTGTCCCTATTGCAACGGGACCGGATTGGTGAAATCCGCTTTGACCATGAGCGCAGAGATCCAGCGCCGCCTCAACTCTGTTTTGAGGGACAGGCGCTACAAGGATGTGGGCGCCGTCAGAGTTTTTATGCATCCTGAGGTGCTGGCACGGTTGAGAAATGAGGACTCCAAACTTCTTGACGAACTTGAGAGCAAATACAAACATCAGCTCAGTTTCAGGATAGATCCTCTGCTCCATTGTGAAGAGTTCAAACTGGTCGACCCCGAAACGGGCATTGAATTGGTGTGAAAAAAACAGATATTGCAGAGAATGGGCAGAAAAAAACAGGAAAAAAGCAATTTTTTTCGCTTTTTACGCTTTTGAGAGCTTGACATTATGCCACTGTGTGATATACTGTAAAAAGTACATTTTTTGAGAAAGGATATTATGACGAAGCTGCTGATCGTTGAGTCTCCGACCAAGGCTCGGACCATTGAAAAGATGCTCGGCAAAGATTATATGATCGTTGCCTCCATGGGACATATCCGGGATTTGCCCGAACATGAACTGGGAGTTGACATTGAAAATAAGTTCGCCCCCAAATATGTGGACACTGCACGCAGCCGTTCCGTGGTCAGGACCCTGTGCGAAAGTGCCGCAAAGGCGGACGAAATCTATCTTGCCCCTGACCCTGACCGCGAAGGGGAAGCCATTGCCTGGCATATTTACGAAGTGCTTAAAAACAAAGCCAAAGCACCCTTTTTCCGTGTGACGTTCCACGAAATCACCCGTTCCGCTATCGAACAGGCTCTGATGAACCGGGGCGATATCAACCTCAATCTTGTGGATGCACAGCAGGCACGGCGCGTCCTTGACCGTATCGTGGGTTATCAGGTCAGCCCCCTGCTTTGGAGCAATCTGAAAAAAGGCAGCAGTGCCGGACGTGTTCAGTCTGCCGCCTTGCGTCTGGTGGTTGAGCGTGAAAGGGAGATCGCCGCCTTTGTCCCTCAGGAGTATTGGACCTTTGCCATCCTTTTCGGCGCCGCTCCGGGGAATTTCAAAGGCAGGCTTTTCAAAATCGACCGCAAGGAGTTTGTCGTTCCCGATGCCGCCTCTGCCGAAGCTCTTGAAGCAAGCGTCAGGAACGGCTCCGCACCCCGTATCGTTTCCATTACGGCTCAGGAGCGGAAACGCAATCCCCAGCCCCCTTTCACCACCAGTACGCTCCAGCAGAGTGCCAATACGGTGCTGCATTACACCGCCACCAATACCATGCGCTACGCCCAGCAGCTTTATGAAGGTGTGGAACTGGGCAACGGCCCTGTGGGTTTGATCACCTATATGCGTACTGACTCTGTGACTGTCGCCCGTGAAGCGCAGATCGCTGCTGCCAATTTCATCGGTTCGACCTACGGCAGAGAGTTTGTGCCTGAGAAGTTCAACTACTACCGGAACAAGGCGGCAGCTCAGGAAGCCCACGAAGCCATCCGCCCCACGGATGTGACCCGCACACCTGAATCCGTTGCCCCCTTCCTTGATCCCATGCAGCTGAAACTCTATACCTTGATCTGGAAACGTTTCGTGGCAAGTCAGATGACTCCCGCCCGTCAGCAGCTGACCACGGTGGATGTTGAGATCAACGGTGCCGACGGAAGAAACTTTGACTTCCGTTCCACGGCGACCGTGACCCTTTTTCCCGGATTTACCAAACTTTGGGATGACGGAGAAAAGAGCAAAGAAGAAAAGGAAAATGCCGCTGTTCTGGGCAGACTCCGTGAAGGGGATATGCCTGAGATCAAACAGTTCGACAAGGAACAGAAGTTTACCGAACCGCCCCCCCGTTACTCCGAAGCGGCACTGATCAAAGCCCTCGAAGAAAACGGTATCGGCCGCCCCTCCACCTATGCCACGATCCTCAAAACCATTCAGGAGCGTGACTATGTGAAGCGGGAACAGGGCAAACTGCTCCCCGAAGAACTGGGGTTCCAGGTCAATGACTTTCTTACCGACAAACTGCCGCTGCTTTTTGATATCGGATTCACCGCCCAGATGGAAACCCGTCTGGACGAGATCGAAGAGGGGAAACTCCCCTGGATCGATATGATGACCGATTTCTACCGTCAGTTCGTGCCGTGGCTTACGGCGGCAAAGGTCCGTCCCCAGATGTCCGAGGAACTCAGCGGCAAACTGCTGGAGTGTCTCGCCGGTGTCACCTTTGAACCTGCCAAAAAGATCGGCAAGCGTTCCTATGATGACAAACGCTTTTTCAATTCGGTGAAAAAAGCCTTTGATGAAAACCATTCTGTTTCGGACCGGCAGTTTCAGGCGTTGCTTGAAATGGCTAAAAAATATAAAAAACAGCTGGATCACAATCACCTTGCCGCACTCCCCGACGAGTACCGGGAGGAGATCGAATCCTATGAGGAATCCGCAGTCGTTTCCACGGCAGATCCTGCCTTGACTCAGGTTTTCGCCGCCATGGAAAAACTGGAGTTCCCCGCCGTTGAAGCCAAAGGCAAACGTGTCTTTGATGAGAAAAAGTTTTTCATCTCTCTCAAACAGCAGCATGACTCCGGCAAAGCCCTCTCCGAAAAGCAGAGTGCCGTGTTGAAACGGATGGCTGAAAAGTATATTGCCCAGCTCAAGGATGTTCCGGAGGTCTGCCAGTTTATCGGCGCAGATGCCGCCGCCCTTGAGAAGCAGAGTGCCGGCGGAGAAGAGAACTCCGGCGATAAGGAACGCGCAGGAGTACTGCTCCGTGAACTCGGTGCCGTCAAAGAGTGGGCAGCTCCTGTCAAAAGGGGCAGATTCACTTATGATGACAAGAAGTTTTATACTTCTGTGAAAAAACAGTTCGATGAGGGTAAGCAGCTCAGTGTCAAACAGCTGGGCGCCCTTGAAAAACTGGCTGAACGGTACAGAAAAAAAGAAGAGCAGTAAAAAGAAAAACAACGAAAGGCGTTTATTATGGCTGAAGAGAAAAATACCGCTCCTGTCATGGAGGAGGAAGTCAAAGAGTACAAGGTCCTTGATGAGACTCAGAATGCTCCTGAGAAAAAGGGCAAGGCACTGAAAATCATCTGCCGGGGCCTTGTTATTGTGGCGATCCTTTTGGTCCTCGGCGTGATTTTTCGTGATTTCCTGATTGAAAACAGTGTCCGTCACATCGGTACTCTTGTTACCGGAACTGATGTCAAAATCGACTCTTTCAAATCCTCCTTCAACGGAAGTGTCGAGCTGAAAAATATCAAGGTCGCCAATCCCGCCGGATATCAGAAGCCCTACGCCTTTGAAGTCGACCGCATCTATGTCAAGATAGATGTCGGCACCTTGACCGGTAAAGAGCCTGTGGTGGAAACCGTTGAGGTTTCAGGTGTCCGTGTGGATATGGAAATGAAAGGAGCTTCCAGAAGCAACCTGACCGATATCCAGAAGAATGTGGAAAAATTTGCAGGTTCTCCCCGTGCTGAAAAGGAGAGTGAGAAAAAAAGCGAACCTGATCCCGATGCCCCCGCTCCTCTGATCAAAAAGATCGCTTTGACTTCCATGTCGCTTTCACTTTCAAGTTCAACCTTGAAATCTTCCGTTCCTGTTCCCCTGGCTCCCATCTACCTCAGTAATGTGGGGGGCAAAGGTCAGCCCATCGGCGAAACGGTCTTGAAGATCTTCGATGCCCTGATGAGCTCCATCAACAGTGTGGGCGGAGCGGTTATGGGCGGCGTTGAAGCTGTCGGCAGCACCGGAAAAGCCATCGGCGACGGCGTTGTTGACGGTGCAAATGCCCTGAAAGATGCGGGGAAAGATGTGGGAAAAGGAATTTCCGAAGGTGTGAAAAGTCTTGGTGATATGTTCAAGAAACGGTAAGGTTTGTTGCCATGTTTTATTATGATGTCTACCCCAAAGTCGTTCCGGCGGATGAGGTGTCGGTGATCCGCATCCGTCCGCGGTTTGCTCAGGCGGCTTTTCCGGAAAATGCGAAAATCAGCGTCTCTCATATCTATTATGACCGTACTTCCCCCACCTCCGAACCTGAGTGGAAGATCGAAGAGGGAGTCCTCGTTGTCAAAGACAATTTTGAATCCGAACAGGAACATATTATCCAGGTCACGCTGAATCTTGAAAACGGCAAGGAAAAAAAGGTGGATTTCAGCCTCTTTTCTCTCAAGCCTGACTGGTATGCCCTGCGCCCTTTCAAAGGAGATCTGCATCTGCACAGCACCGCCTCCGACGGTAAGGAGGAAGGCCGCTATCTCGCTGCCCGCTACCGTGAGGCGGGATTCGACTTTATGGCTCTGACGGACCACAGACTTTATGAGCCTTCCCTTGAGATCATGGCGTATTGGAAAGATCTTGCGCCGGAGTTCAAACTCTTCCCCGGTGAAGAGGTCCACGCTCCCGGGAACCCCGTGCATATCGTTAACTTCGGCGGGAATCGCAGCGTCAACGCCCTCTACCGTGAGGATGAGGAAAAATACCGCCGTGAGGTCTCCGAGATCATCGATGCCATGCCTGATAAAGAGGAAGGTAAAGATTACTTTGTTGTGGCAGCTTCTGAATGGTGTTTCAGACGTATCAAAGAGTGCGGCGGACTTTCCATTTTCTGCCACCCCTACTGGAGTGTCCCCAGCGGCAACTATATTTCCGAATGGGATAACGACGAGATCGTCAAGCGCCGCAAGTTCGATGCTTATGAGATCATCGGCGGGTTCCACCGCCACCAGTATCACTCCAACAATATGCAGGTGGTGCGCTACTACGAAGAACTTGCCAAAGGCAATAACAATATGCCTGTCGTGGGTGTCAGTGACTCCCACGGTTCGGATGCCTTTGTTTTCGGCAGGGTTTTCAATGACAGTTCCGATGCGGATCTTTTCAACTGGTATTACACCATCGTTCTTGCTGAGGAGTGCGAGCTTGACAGCTTGATCAGCAATGTGAAAAAGTGCAACTCCATGGCTGTTTGCGCGCCTTCCGGCGAGCGGCCTGAAGTATTCGGTTCATTCCGTGCCGTGCGGTACGGTTTATTCCTTATGCGGGAGTATTTCCCCCAGCTGCGCAGTTTGTGCGAGGTCGAAGGATTGCTGATGCAGCACCACCTCGGCGGTCTGGACTCCGCAGAGGCGCTCAAAGCACTCCGGGGAAGGACCGCAGAGTATCGTGAAATGTGTTTTAAAAGAAGTAAATGACAGAGGAAAACTATTCTTATGAGAGGAAAATTTGTCGCCGTCGTCCTTGCAGTGCTTTGCTGCTGCATGGTGGAGTCTTCTGAAATCAGCCGCAAGAAAATCAAACTTATCGAACAGACTGTGCGCGGTGAGTTCGGCAAGGTCGTCAGCCCCGGCAGAGCACCTTCGAGTCGGCAGATCTATAAGACGGTCAATGATGCCAATATCAAGAAAAATATTGAAGCCAAAGTGAAAAAGCTGGTGACCCCCTACGAAACCAGAGCCAAGCAGGTGGGGATTGCTTCCAAGGTGCGTACTGAAATCAACCGTAATGTCAGCAAAAGATTTCCCTACAAGAATCAGGGCGAGATCGCCATGGGAGCTTTGAAAGAGGCTGAAACAGCCTATCCTCTGGTCCAAAAGGGGGATGAGGTGACGATCCGTTATTACAAGGGACGCATCCTGACCAAGGTTTCCGGCAAGGTCCAGAGTGTCCGTGACAACGGACAGGTCTACGAGGTCAACAACATCCTGGTCAAGGTTTCAGATATCAAGGAGTCGGACCGCCAGTATTTCGATCCCGTCATCAACGACGGTTTGCGTAAAAAATTCATCGCCGATTTTCAGGATCCGAAAAAGTTTGCCAAGATCAAAAAGGATTACTCCGATTATCTTATGGCTGAAGAACTTGAAAAAGTGGTCGCCAATGAAAAAAGCGGTTACATCTTTTACAAAAACAGATGGGTGACTGCCAAATATGTTACCGATCAGCTTTTCAACCATTACAAAAAAGTGACCGATAAGCGCCTTAAAATCGAGGGAACTCATTTCTACCGCAAGAGTGCTGCCCCCAAGCCCAAGAAGAAATAAGAAGTCCCCGGACGGAAAAGTCGATTGTGGAGTTGCTGCAAAAGTTCAGCTTTGCAGCAACTCTTTTTTTTACATGCTCAACGGGGCATTTTTGAGAGAGGATTTTTGATTTTCAAGGCGACTTCAGGAGCAAAGACCGCCAGACGGCACTCCTCTGAAAGAACCCAGAGGTCGTGAAGATCGGCATCGTCGTTCATATCGCTGATGCGGCTTTCGACACTGACTCTTTCAAGAAACGCATCGATTTTGCGGGATTTTTCCTGATCTTTTCCGGGGGCGGTCAGGGCGCGTTCACTTCTGAGTTTCAACCCTTTGAGATAGCGTTTGTAGTCGTTCCACACCTCCGGACGGCGCAGGAATCCCGGCGCAAAGAGAAGATCGTAATGATCGTCAAGTTCATCCATTTCAGCCCTTGAGAGCAGATTTTCACATTCTGCGGCAAGTTTATAAAGTTCCCCAAGGCGTTTTTCCAGTTCATAAGCGACACGCCCCAGTTCTTCCCGGGCGTGTTCAGCTGCTTTTTCGTAGCTTTCCGCAGAACGGATGGACCAGGGATCGCAGCCGAAAGATTGAAGTATGGCGGCATCGGTCAGGTCGGATGCCGCATTTTTTGTGCCGTCCGCAACGAACCACGAAAGTTTCATCCCGTCGGAAAAACGCCACTTGCGGGTGAAGTAGTCCACCTGCTGCTTGTGGTGCAGCTTGTAGAGTTGGAGCAACGCGCAGCTGTGGCGCAGTCTTGCCTCATTTTCTTTGAGAAAGACCTGACTGCTGACCCCTTTTGTTCCCGGTTTCAGGGCGGGGAAAATGAATTTTTCCTCGTCCCCTTTCAGGAGGATCTTTTCAGGAAGAGCCTCTTTTGAGGGCCATTGAGTGCTTTCGGTACTGATATGTTTACGGACACCCGGCACAGCGACACTGAGCTGGGAACCCATGCCGCTCCGGTCGGGCATTTCAGTATGGATGGCAAGAATACGCCGTTCATCATCCATGACCGCAAGGCGCATCCTCAGATGTCCGGGGCGGCGGATATCCTCAAAAAAGTCCGGGGCGATGTCGATCGCCGCATAGCGGGAAAGAAACTCTGAAAGTGCTTCATAGAGCGGCTGTTCCTTGAGGATGTTCCCCTGTTCCCGGTCGCTGAGGAACGCTTCGATGCACTCACTGATCTGGAGTTTGCGCCGTTCCTCTCTGGGCAGTCCCCTGAGAAGCGTTTCAAGCAGTTCCGGCAGATAACCGGGGACAAGATAATCCAGCGCCCAGTCAGGGAGCATGTTGACTTGATCTTCCGGGACATACATGGTGATACCGTCGTTTTCAGCTCCCGGATCAAAGACATAGTGGAGCTGGAAAGGGGTGTTCCCGAAATAGAGCCAGTCAGGGTAGTTTTCAGGGATGAAGGGCTTATACTGCGCCTGCATGATCTCCTCTTTGCGGGGGGCAAAGGGGTAGGGATGGGTGGCACACAGCTTTTTCAGAGCCTTGAGAGAGTGTATTTCAGGTGGCAGGACACTCAAAAAGTGCTTTGCCGCAGCTTCAGGATCGTAAAGCGAGTCGGGATGACGGACCTTGATTTCAAAGTTTTCAAGCTCCTCTTTGGCATCGTTGAACTGCTCCACCCAGCCGCCAAGGGGGAGTTCCCCTGAAAGGAGTCCTTCACGGATGAAAATTTCACGGGCTTCTGCGGGATTGTGCCGGGCGTAATCGACCCGGCGGGCGGCGTGGACGATAAGGCCGTCGCAGATCACCTTTTCTCTTGCCCGGACAAATCCGCTGTTTTCATCGTATGCCGCCTGGTCATAATTTCTGACACAGAGATGAGGGGCGACCTCTTCCAGAAGTTCCGGTTTGATTTCCGCATTGATCCTGGCAAAGACCTTTGAAGTTTCCACAATGGCGAAGCTCATGACCCATTCGGGGGCGGGTTTTTTCCGCGAGAGGGCGGAGCCGGGGAAAAGGAAAAATTTTCTGCCGCCGGTACTGCGGTAGAAACGGTTTTCCTTGTCAAAATTGCCGATGTTCCGGGGGATGCCTGAAAGGATCGCCCCGTGAAAATGTTCAACATGGGGCAGGGGAAAGGATTTGATCTCTTTCTCATATTCCATCGTTTCCGCAAGATCGAGGACGAGGTTGCGCCACTCCCTGATTCTCACGAAGCTGAAAAATCCCGCTTTGCAGACATTTCTGAGCAGACGGTTGGAGTCAAAAGCCTGATGCTCCCAGAGATAGTTCCAGATGTTGAGGATCCCGAGGAAGTCTGAGCTTTTGTCGTCGAGAGAACGGTGAAAATCTGCCGCCGCCTGTTCCTTTTCCATGGGCCTTTCTCTGGGGTCGCGGATGGAAAGAAAGGCACTGACCACCAGAAGCTCCTGCAAACAGGAGCGTTTTTCGGCGGCAACGAGCATGGCGCCGATGTGAGGGTCAAGAGGCAGTTTTGCCAGACGGTAGCCCAGAGAAGTCGGCTCCCCGGAACGCTTCAGAGCCTGAAGGTCGTAGAGCGAACGCAACCCCTCACGCACCGCCGACGGATTGGGGGGATTGAGGAAGGGGAACTTGTCGATACGGGGCAGTTTCAGTGCCGCCATCTGCAAGATGACACCTGCCAGAGAGACCCGGCGGATCTCCGGATCGGTCTGGGGCATGGCACGCTCCTGATCGGATTCGCCGTAGAGGTGGATGCACAAGCCGGGACCTGTACGGCCGCAGCGTCCACGCCGCTGGCGCATGGAGGCCTGAGAAATCATTTCAAGCTGCAGCTCCTCAATGCGGCTGCGGGGATTGTAACGCTTGACACGGGCAAGACCTGAGTCGATGCAACAGCGGATATTGGGAATGGTGAGAGAGGTTTCCGCAACGTTGGTACTCAGGATGATACGGCGCAGTTTGCCGGGATGAAAGACCTTTTGCTGATCGGCATTGCTCAATCTGCCGTAAAGCTGTAAAATTTCCACGCCGCCGTAATTTCTGCCTTTGAGCATGTCGGCGGTGTCCCGGATCTCCCTTTCACCGGGGAGAAAAACCAGCGCATCCCCCCGGAGTCCTTCACGCAAATAAGCCTCAACGCCTCTTGCCACAAGTTCGGGGAGTTCCTCATCATCTTCCGGGGGAAGAAAGAGATCGTCGATGGGGAACGTACGCCCCTCGATATCAATGACGGGGGCATTGTCAAAAAATTCTGAAAAGGCCCCCGCATCGAGGGTCGCAGAAGAAATGGCGATCTTCAGATCTTTCCTTTTGGCAAGGAGCAGTTTGAGAAGTCCCAGAATGAAGTCGATATTGAGGGAACGTTCATGGGCTTCGTCGATGATGAGGGCATCATATTTTTTCAGCAGCCTGTCGGAACGGCTTTCAGCAAGCAGGATACCGTCGGTCATGAATTTGAGAAATGTGGCAGGAGAGGTGTTTTCCTGAAAACGCATCTTGCATCCCACACCTTCGCCGAAAGGAACTTGAAGCTCCGAAGCAAGACGGCGCGCCATGGCTGTTGCTGCAATACGCCGGGGTTGGGTACAGCCGACGGAACTGCATCCCAATTCCAGAGCGGCTTTGGGGAGCTGGGTGGTTTTACCTGAACCTGTGGCACCGCAGACGATGATGAGCTGGTGTTGGCTCCACAGCTTTTTGATCTCATCAATGCGCGCCGAAACGGGGAGTTGCTCCGGATAGGTGATAACAGCCTTTGCCAGAGACTCCAGACGGGGATTTTTTACAGATTTTTCAACATTATTTTCCATTCCTTAATATAGCACACAATTGCGTTTCTTGCAAAGAGGATGGCGCAAGAAATGTCAAATATTGAAAAAACTCTTTGAAAAAAACATTGAATCTTCCATTTTTTTTCAAGAGATGACTTGAAAAATCAGAAACAAAGTGTTATATTATGAGTATAGATGCTCCGGCGTAGCTCAATGGTAGAGTAGGTGGCTGTTAACCACTTGGTCCCTGGTTCGAATCCAGGTGCCGGAGCCATTTTCATTTTCCTCGAAATTCTTCCTTCTTCAACTTTTTTGAGCATAAAATCACCGATTTATACCCTCCAGGGTGTTTTGTGCCCTGAAAACGATTTTTTCTTTTGTTTTCTGTTATTTTCCGACTGTTCAATGCAAAATGAGTACACTAAAAGTACACTTGCTTGCGCTGCGGATGCGTACACCAAATGCGTACACCTGTTACAGTACATCCGAATAATGGGATTGCAAGGATAAAAAAGAAAGAGCCATACAACCGCACGGCTCAATAATGATGATTGTAAACAAATTGCGATCACTCAAAGATCAAATCCGGGTTATGCTTCGTATAGTCCGGACATTCCCCGGCTGGAATTTCCTTGATGATTTTGAACCCGTCTTTGGTGTCGATCAGGAAAGCCTGATATTGAGCGGCACTGCTGCCGCCTTCGTAATTGCAGACGATCAGGTGGCGGCGGTCGCCATCGCCTTTCATATCCACCAGATATTGGCGGTAATCGGTGATCCCAGAGGCAAAATCCATAGTAAAGCGTCGGAATTTACCGTCTCCGCTTTCATCCATAACTTTCATAAATCCGATACGGTACGGAGCGCGAAAAGGCAAAGCGATCACATCCCCGCCATCGCTGATAAACCTGATCCCGGCATCATGTCCTACAGCTCCTTCAAAGGGCGGCGGAGCCTTCTGAAGTTCAAAACGCCATTGCCGGTTATCGGAGTTTGCTGTTGGTTTTACCTCAACGTCAGGCGAACAATCGGCAAGCAATAATCCGACAACCGCAATACAAAGCCCTGCAAATACAAACTTCACAGCATCTTTTCTCCTTAACTTTGGCATACAAAATACAGCAGGCTCGTGAAAAGAATGCCTTTTCTCTTTTCTGCCGAGCCGCCATATCCAGCGATTATTTATCATCATTACTGCCGTCATTGCTTGCATCGCACAGCACGGCAAGAGTCACAACCTCGCCGACAAAACATATGCAGGGAGGTTCAAATCATACTTGAACAGTTCAAATATGAAATCTTCCAACGGGCCCTCGGATGTTTGCTGTAAAAGCAATGAAAAACACGCCAATATAAAATTCAGACTGAAACAGCAAACTCTAACGTTCTCAGGAAATCTTTGTCCGTCTTTTTTGGATATAGACCAGACTTCCGAGCAAAAGTATCAAGAGTGAAATTCCGCCAAAGACCCAATACAAAGTTTTTGTTGTGTTTTTTTCTTCAACTTTTTCTTCTTGAATTTTTTCTTGAGGCGTATATCCGATGTTGTACGGAACATATTGAATTTGCTTATCCAATTCTGCAAGGTCATTATAATAACTGTCTAACAAAGAAGTCAGATGTTCCGGAGTTGTTTTTGAGTCTTTGGGGAATTTGTTTTGTAATTCATAAACCCGCGGTAAGGCTTCTTTTTGCAATAAAGAAATAAGTTTTTTGTGCCGATTAAAACGTTTTCTCAATTCAGCAACTACATTCTGGTCTCCCATCATACTTTTATCTTTTGTAACGATGTAAATGTCTTGCTTTGTTCTTTTTAATTCAATCAGGCAACGGGTGACAAAAATTTCCAACGATGCTGCCGATAATTCTTTATCAATCTTACGGTCTGTTACAATTCCGCAAAAATACGACAGATTGTCAATAGACAATTTCCCATAATGATATCTGTACATCAAACGATCCATCACTGCACCGGTCATAATCGGGATCAGTTTGTTTTCTGGTTCATGATAATAAGCCACCCGCAATGCTTGAATAACGTCTTCAGAACACGTTTTGTCGGGATTGGCAATTTCTGACACGGCCCAAATGAATGAAGGCATTGTTTTTTCTTCTTTTATTGCATCGGCAATATTTATTGCCTGCTGAGCCTCGTTACCAGCTTTGGGATAATCATTGATCTGAAAATACAACAACGCAAGCAAAGTCTTATTTTTCAGGATATAATCGTCATCTTTTTCAGAGGACATCATTTCGGACAAGGTTTTGATTGCACATTTTAAAATGTGCTGATTTTCGGGGTCTGATATAGATTTGTCTTGCTTGAAATTTTTTTGCAAATAACTGATTGTTGCACGGTATGCAATTCCCCCTTTTTCGTTACGCGGCAAAGGAAGTGTCAACATTTCTTTGTTTGCTTCTACAAATTTTGTGTGACTCCATTTTTCAATAGCAATGTCTGTTCCGTAGGAAACTGCGACATCAATTCCGAAACTCATTGCCGCCGCTAAAACTGCCACTCCCCCTGCAACTCCCAAGCCACCGGCGGCTACTGCACCTCCTCCGAGCAGAGCCAAACCAAAATTTGCAGCAGCAGCCCCAGAAAGACCTACGGTCGACCCAATCCATGTTCCAACGGCTGTCATCCATGCCGGAGCAGCAGCGGCTCCACCCCCAAAGGTGAAAAAGGTAATCGCAGCTACAGCCAAAGTTCCTGCGATTATGAAAGTCCAACCCCAAAATCCAATACCTCCAGCACTATAGAAACACTCAAAAGTTCCATAATCTGCAGCGTTTAATTGAGTTGCACAGAGCCCTAATGCGACTAAAGTGATTGCTTTTGAATAAGATAACATCTTTTTTCTCCTTATTTTATGGTACTGATAATATCAAGTTTGGCGATTATTTCATCGGATGTGCCAACAATACATTTTACACCCCGTTGAGATAAAAAATATTGAGCAGCAGGCGAAGGTGGTGTTTCAAAGCAAAATACTGGAATGGTATTTTTTATTTCCTTACAGAATGCGACAAGGCTCTCGGCATCGGCTTTAACCATAGTGTCTGGAACAATTCCTGAATATGCTTTGCTTTCGATAGCGAAGTTAATCCCGTTTCTGCGTATGAAAACATCGAGATCAGTATCTCCTTTTTTCAATCCATCCGCAAACTTTTGTCCCAGAGATATTGGAGTAAATCCTCTTTTTTGTGCACTCAAGGCGATCTCAAGTTCACGCAAATGTCCTTTTGCTTGAGAAAAACTGGATGAATTCACTTTACTTAATAAAGATGTCAGGCCGGGAGTTCCTCCCAAGCGTTCTAAAGCTTCTGAAGCCATTTGAGGAGACAAACGACCATTTTTTATTGCAATCCTCAAGTAAGTATCTTGTAAAAGAATGTGGCCGGCTTCATCTCCATACTTACCAATAAAATTCGCTTTTCCCAATATTTGATTTAACTCTTTCAAACCATTGGGTTTTGCAGCTATTTTCGCGAAACCGGCAATTTCATCATCCGGCAGTGCATTAGCACATTTACCCAGAGAAACTGCGATCTTACTGACTCTGTTGGCGTTTTTTGCGACAATACACGCCCGGCGGATGTTGTTCATAGCATTCACAATCCATACCGGTGGGGCAGCATACACACTGTATCCGCAACATAATGCCCCAAATAGACAGGACATTGTTCGAAAATTCATTTTATCCTCCGAGTTTTGTTGTTTTCTGATCGGAGAATGTACGCCGGAAGAGAGAATAAAAAAGCACGTTTCTCCAACCCGCAGTAACAAGGCACTCGCAAGCCCACCACCACACGGAAGCAGAAACGTGCCAGTTATGCGGATAAATGCACACGGCACGCCTGAACAACCGGTCTGTGTGGTGGTTATGAAAGTTGCGAGTTTTCTGTTACCCACTTACCGATCAAGCGATCAAAAATAATTGGTCCTTTTCTCCGGACCAATCCAATGGTGTAATTTATCACCCAAATAATGATTTTTCAAGTTGAAATATGCGATTATCTGCAACTTTTCTTTTTCCTTTTTACGCTTCTGCATCAGTGACGTAACTTCATTTTCAATCCGCGTCAGAAAGGTACAGAAAATTATGAAAGAAACAACAATTGATTTGATTCGGACGGTACTCCGCAGCGATGAAACCGTCCCACCGGAACATCTGGACAGTATCTTGAAAGCCTGTCGTCAAACTGCGGTGCGCCGCAAGCTTATCGGAGCCAAGGCCGCAATGGAAATATTGCAGGTATCCCGCCCCACGCTCCGAGAGTATGTAAAAAAAGGTCTACTTGAGCAGATCAACTTCTCTTCACGCAAGGTACGCTTCGATGAATCTGAGGTGCAACGCCTGTCTTACTCCGGTACTCCTTGCTGATAATAACATATCAATGCCCGTCTTTAGCCCGGTTCGTCCCCAGCGAATCGGGCTTTTTGCGAAAGTAAAAAAAGTTGAACTTTTTTTGATAATTTTTTATTCCTTGAATATAAGTAAGTTATCAAGATAAAAACAGTGCTGGCAAGACAAAAATACCTTTTTTTAGCAAAAAATGAAAAAAGTGCTCTTATTGTAAGGTTACCGGGATGCTACGGTTGCATTGCCGGGATCAACATAAAAGGTGGGAAAGCCCGCAGAAAGGTATTTTTTATGAGCAGTATTTCAGATGGTGCTTTTTGGCGTAATGTCAGTAACGCCGATGTTATGGAAGCAATCAAAGGCAGCTTCCTTGAGTTTATCTGCACATCTTCAGCAAAAAATTTTCATGGGAACGCACCGCTTCCGATCATTCTTATTCAGAACCTTGTACTTATGGGGGCGGCATTAACAGGGCGAATTTCAGACGAGTTTACCTGTGCACAAGCAGTAATTTCCGGGGAAGCTCCCATGACAGAAGAAGATGAATTAGATAGGATAAACGAAGATTGTCCGGCAAAAAAATCAAGAGTTTGGATTGACACCGGGCTTGGAAATGTGCCCAATGTATTCGGGCTGCTTGTTGCCCCTTCCGGAGCCGGTAAGGGAATCAACTATGCTCAGGCTGTTCAGAACATAGGATATTCAGAATTTACCGGTGGAACTCTTGAAGGTGTAATGGATGCCGCCGTAGATAATCCGCATATATTGATCAATATGCCGGAGTTCGGAGCTATGCTCCAGGGCAAAGGTGCAAGCGTTGATAAATTGAAAAAAGGGTTGACTGATATGTTCAGTGCGGGGAGGTTCACGGAAGCATTGTCGTCCCGAAAAAGCAAGGCTGAACGCGGCGTTGCTTGGTTTTATCCTTCTGTCTTGGCTTCGGTACAACCGGAAGTGTTGCAGGCAGTTGGCCGCAGTTTGGATATTTATCAAGGATTTTTTAGTCGATTTCTGATCGGATATCTTTCCGAAAATGATATGGATTATGAGTTTAATCCATGCAATCCCGATGCTGTAAGGGATTTTGCAAAAATCAGCTTTGGGTTAAGGAAAATTGCACAAATTCAAACTGCTGTCTGCGTTGCTGATAAAGAATACAACCTGAAATTCATGGAACCAATGCGTAAGCTTATTGATCCCAAAATGCGCCCGGTATTAGAGCGCTACGGCAATGAATATCTGCCGCGAATAGCACTTATGTTAATGATCCCAGCGGACAATCCCCGCATACCTATACCGCCGATATTAAGAGAAAAACATTTTCAGCGTGCGACAGTGGTACTGCACCGTATTTTCAGTATGGCAGAGGCAGCACTGGGAGGCTTGACTGATCTTGAGGGGCGTTCCCGGCATCAGGAAAATAACCTGGCGAAGATGGCACGGTTACTGAATCGGATTTGCAAGAAGAAAGAGTTTGCAACGCTGACAGAAATCAGTCGAAGTTCCAGCGGTACAGGGTGGGATGGAAAAACACGTGAATCTCTGCTTAATGAGCTTGCCCAGCGTGGTTGGGCTGATATTACACATCAAGGCATTGGAAAGTGCGAAGCTGGTAAGCGAGGGGCAATTTTTACATTGAATCTCCAGAATATCCCTCCGGGGATACTATAAAAAAAGGCTATAAGTTCGGGATGTTCGGAAAATAAAAACACTATTTCCGAACTTTCCCCAAGCTTATTTCCGAAGAAAAGGATTTTATACTTTTGGTATAATTTTATAAATTATACCAAATTCACAAAAAACAGTACATAACCTGTAAAAAAAAGACCAGTGGAGAAAAGCTCTCCACTGGGATGCAATGATAACTTTGCCGGGGGCATCACTTCCGGCAAAGTCCCGTGTGAGGTGCGGCATGGTGTTGCGAGTGCCGTGGTCGTCAACTCCATAACACAGGGCGGTGTCCATCCAGACCGAAACAGCTTGTCAGCTGGCGGTAGGAGGCATCCACTCTGCCCGGGGTGTACTTTTTGATCGTTTCAGTAAAGGCGTTGAGCAGCGAATACCTTGTCGGCTCGGAAAACTCTGGATGCCTTGGATTTTTGAACTCCCTGAAAACCGGAACGATGTCGCTGCTGTTGATTGCTCCCAACTCTGCCGCTCTGACGATGCGTGATCTTGCGTCATCATCGTTTTTCAAATAGATGATCTTCAAATCTTCGCAGACAGTTTCCAGTATCAGAAACTCGTTTTCAAGCTCAGTCATCGCCACATCCACCAGTTCGGTCAGCTCTATCCGTGAGGTATGGCGGCGTTTGATCACC
>JAZONY010000152.1:0-7018 GCA_045654705.1 Victivallaceae bacterium | reverse complement strand
AGTCCTGCGACCTGTTCTTTGTAGGCTGCGACACACTCTTCAAAGGGGAGTTCACCGAAAGGCTCCACCAGAAGCCCTGTGGGGGCGATATCTCCGAAAACCAGAGCTTTTCCCTCCACAGCGCGCCGTGAAATGCCCACTAACGCGGCATTCATTTCACGGCATTTTTCTCTGAGTCCGAACTCAGCGAGCTTGAAAGGATTTCCGCCAAAGGTGGGAGCATAAACGATATTGCTCCCGGCTTTGACATAGGCCCCCTGAACAGCGCAGAGAGCCTGAGGATTTTCCGTCACCCATTTTTCAGGGCACACACCGGGGGGCATCCCCTGTTTGGCAAGTTCAGTTCCGGTCGCTCCATCGAGGCGGAGCACCCTTTCACGAACCATCCTGATAAAAGAGCAACGGTCCATAGATCAATCCTTTCGTCTTTCGGGCGGAGGCAGTTCACGCATGATACGGTTCAGCACGCCGTTGATAAAGCTGCCGGAGGCACTTCCGGAAAAGTCCCTGCCGATCTCAACGGCTTCATTGACACTGACCACATCGGGAATATTATCAAACATCAGCATTTCAGCCACAGCGACCCGCATGATATTGCGATCGACGGCAGAGATACGATCCCATCCCCAGCCTTCGTCGCAGCAGGGGATAAGAAGGGCATCGATCTTTTCTCTGTTGAGTTCGACCTGGGTATAAAGTTCGACGGCGAACTCTTTGGCTTTACGGGTAAAGCGGTTGAATTCAAGCTGATCCTCATTGCAGATCATATCGTAGCATTTGCCGAAAGTATCGGCAGAGGGGATATCCCCTTTCAGCTCACAGCAGAAAAGATACTGCATGACAGCTTCCCGTCCAAACCGTTTACTGTTGGGACGGGGAGCTTCTTCGGTGTTGGAAATGATTGCCATGATATCTTATCCGATAACACGGGTCAGATTAGCCATTTCGATTGCGGCGATGGCGGCATCAACACCCTTGTTGCCGACTTTGGTCCCGCTGCGTTCGATAGCCTGGTCCAGATCTTCGGCGGTGATCATGCCGTAGGTCACAGGCACACCGTATTCCAGCCCCAGCTGAGCCAGGCACTTGGAAACTTCGGAGTTGATATAAGAGGCATGAGGCGTCGCCCCCTGGATCACCACGCCCAGAGCGATGACAGCATCGACACCGCCTTTTTCAAGAAGTTTCTTGATGGCAAAGGGGATCTCATAGGAGCCGGGAACATAGGCAACGCTCACATCAGCGGCATCGCCGCCGTGGCGGACGATGGCATCCATGGCGCCCTCAAGGAGCCGGTCAACAAAAAAGCTGTTGAAACGGCCGCAGACGATAGCGAACTTCAAACCTTTGGCTTCGAGTTTACCTTCGTAGATGATCCCTGGAGTCTTATCAAGCATAATTCAATTCTCCTGATTTTATCTGAGTTCAAATTTAAGATCGGCAACCAGTCTGGCGCGCAGTTTATCCATAGCGGCATTGACCTCGTTATCGGTCAGTGTGCGCTCCTTGTTGCGGAATGTCAAAGTGTAAGCCACGCTCTTCCGGTTTTCCGCCTTGAGCTTCTCATCGACAAAGATGTCGAAAAGTTTGACCTGCTCAAAGTTGGGCAGACGCAGGCGGCGGATGAATTCAAGCACATCGGCATTGCTCTGGTCGGCAGGAGCAATACAGGCGACATCACGCTCAATGGAGGGGAAGGCGCAAAGCTCTTTGTACTGGGTATTGACATGGGCGGCTGCATCACGCAGTGCAGCGGGGTCGATGCGTCCGGCAAAGACGGGGGCAGTGGCACGGAATCCGGAGCAGAGGTCGGAAGCGATCTCACCGAAAGCACCCACGCTCTTGCCCTCAAGCTGGATTTCCAGCGCATGACCGGCACGGAATGTGGCATCTTTGCATTCCACAAAGCGGAAGTTGCGGATCTTCAAGGTCTCAAAGATGCTTTCAAAGACACCTTTAAGATCGAAGAAGTCAACATTCTCACGCCCCATTTCGGAATAAAGCTCAGGATGACGGCGACCCGTCATAAGGAAGATCATTTCCCAACGCTCTTCGGGGAAAAGTTCTGCATTGCCGCAGAAAGCCTTATCCAATTCAAAGAGGCAGAGGTCACGGTTCCCGCGGGAGAAGTTTCTGCCCACGGTGCCGAGCATTTCGCCCAGCAGACCGCAGCGCATACAGGGCTGTTCCTGATTGAGAGGATTCTTGAGTTTGATCAGATCACTCTCTTTGAAACGGCGGTCAGACAGGGCTGAAGGGATGCTCACGATGCTGTAATGCATACACTCATAAAATCCCATTCCGATGGCCATTTCACGCAATTCGCGCTGCCAGTCGTAATCGTTTTCGCTTTCGGGGATGCAGCGGACCGCACGGACGGGAACCACAGGGACAGCATCAAGTCCGTTGACACGGGCGACCTCTTCGGCAAGGTCGGCTTCACGCTCAAGATCGGCGCGGAACAAAGGAGCGGTGACGATACAGGAGTCGGCGGTGATATCAGAAAGTTCAAGGCGCAATGCTTTGAAAATTTCCATCATCCGTTCATTGCTCACATCGCAGCCGATGAGTTTGCGGATCTTCTCAAAACGGCAGAGGATCTTTTTCTCTTCGGGACGACCGGTATTCACATCCACCTTTTCGCTGGAAAGTTCGGCACCGGCAAGCTCGATGAGCAGCTGGACCGCGCGATCGGCGGCAACTTCGGTCATATCGTAGTCCACACCACGCTCGAAACGGTAGCTTGAATCGCTGGAAATACCGAGTTTCCGTGAGGTGGTACGGATATTGGCAGGAGCGAAACAGGCACTTTCAATGAGAACTTCGGTCGTGCTTTCGCTGACCCCGGAAAATTCCCCGCCCATGATACCGGCAAGAGCCATGGGCTTTTCGGCATCGGCGATGACCAGATTGTTTTCATTGAGTTCAAGTTCGCTTCCGTCAAGGGTGACGATCTTTTCACCGGCTTTGGCACGGCGGGCGACCACACGGCGACCGGAAAGTTTGGCAAGATCAAAAGCGTGGAGGGGCTGCCCCAGTTCCATAAGGATAAAGTTGGTGATATCGACAACGTTATTGATGGAACGCAATCCCACAGCTTCAAGGCGCTCCACCATCCATGCGGGGGAAGGACCGACCTTGACATTTTTCAAAGTTCTGCCGATGTAGCGGGGGCAGAGATCGGGTGCCTCGACGGTCACAAGTCCGGGAGCGGGAATATTGCACTCCGGGACGGTAACAGCGGGCATTGTTGCGGGAGTATTCAAAAGGCAAGCCACATCTCTTGCGATACCGAACATGGAAAGCCAGTCGGCACGGTTGGGGGTGACTTCGACTTCGATTTTGGTATCAGAACGGTAGATGTCGCAAAGAGGAGTTCCCAGCGCCAGAGATTCGTCAAGGATCAAGAGACCTGAGTCATCTTCACCGACACCGATCTCTTTGGCACTGCACATCATACCGCAGGATTCAACGCCCCGGAGTTTGGACTTTTTGATCTTGAACTCACCTTCATCGCTCTGGAACACAGTGCCGATGGTGGCGAGAGGAACGATCTTGCCCGCATCGCAATTGGGGGCGCCGCACACCACCTGGCGGGTCTCTTTGCCGTCAAAGACCTGACAGACAGAGAG
This sequence comes from Victivallaceae bacterium, assembly GCA_045654705.1. GTDB lineage: Bacteria > Verrucomicrobiota > Lentisphaeria > Victivallales > Victivallaceae > UBA1784. Next base: position 3,386 of record JAZONY010000152.1, on the reverse strand, counting down.
GTGATCGGAACCGGGGTGGGGTTCACGGGATTCGATTCTGGCAACCACAACGCCCGCAAGGACGGGGGAACCGGATTCAACAGCTTCGACTTCGATACCGGCGGCGGTAAGTCTGGCGCAAAGCTCCGCATCGGAGCAGTTAAGCTCAATGTAATCAGAGAGCCATTTTCTTGAGATATTCATTGTATTACTCCCTGATGATCAAAACTGTTCAAGGAACCGGACGTCATTCTCGTAGAGATAACGCAGGTCGGGGATTCTGTAACGGAGCATGGCAAGGCGTTCGATACCCAGACCGAAAGCAAATCCGCTCCATTTTTCGGGGTCGTAGCCCACATTTTTCAAAACGGCGGGATCGACCATGCCGGCACCGGCGATTTCGATATAGCCGGAGTGCTTGCAGACATTGCACCCCTTGCCTCCGCAGACCACGCAGCTGAAATCGTATTCAACGCTGGGCTCGGTGAAGGGGAAGAAGTGAGGCCGCAGACGGATATTGACCTTTTCGCCATACATCTCACGGGCGAAAGTCAGCAGCACACTTTTCAAATCAGCCAGAGAGACATCTTTATCAATATAAAGACCTTCGATCTGGTGGAAGTTCATTCCATGGGTGGCATCGGGGGTGTCGCGGCGGAACACACGGCCGGGAGCGACGATGCGCACAGGGGGTTCATGGGTTTCCATGACACGGATCTGCACAGGTGAAGTCTGGGAACGCAGGATCCTGCCGTCAGGGAAATAAAAGGTATCCTGCTCATCACGGGAGGGGTGATCGGCAGGGGTGTTCAAAGCATCAAAGTTGTGGTAGATATCTTCCATTTCAGGACCGGAAACAGGGACAAATCCCATGCGTCCGAAGATTTCCACACATTCATCAGCGATCTCCATAATGGGATGTTTTCTTCCCACGAAGCGGCGGCGGCCGGGCAGAGAGGTATCAATGGCATCTCCGTTGGCTTTGCCGGCGGCAAATTTCGCATTGCCTTCATCAATAAGCTGCTGGATCTGCTGACGTCCCTTGTTGAAAGCAGCTCCTGTTTCACGTTTTTCCTCAGGTGCAATGGACCCCATTTCACGGGAGAGCGCAGGGAAGAGTCCGTTGCGACCGAGAAACTCAATACGCACCGCCTCGATATCCGAAGCCGTCGCAGCGGCGGCGACTTTTGCTGCAGCAGACTCGATTGCTGCATTGATCTTTTCAATTACAGGATTCATATTGTTTTATTCCATTAAAAAAAAGACAGCCTGAAAGGAAGTGTCTGAAAAAAACACCAACTTCAAGCTGTCAGATTGGGAGCTGCTCTGAAGAGAGTCTCACCACCGGGAGCCGCAGGAAATGACTTTTTCTGATGCCCCCGGAGAAAACTCTTTCAATCTCAGGCCTGGGTGACCTTTTCAACCAGCGCCTTGAATTCGGCGGGGTTGGTCACTGCCAGATCGGCCAGCACCTTGCGGTTCAGTTCGATATTGGCATTCTTCAGACCAGCCATAAATCGGCTGTAGGAGACATTCAGCATACGGCATGCCGCATTGATACGGACGATCCACAGAGCGCGATACTGCCGTTTTTTCTGCTTACGACCGACGTAAGCATGGCTTTTGGCCTTATTGACGGCATCATAAACGGTACGGATATTGCGGCTTGCATTACCGTAAAAACCTTTGGCGCGCTCAAGTACGCGCTTACGGCGTTTGCGGGAAGAAACGGCACAGGTAACTCTGGACATAATTTATTCCTCCTCTATTACAGACCGTAAGGCAGTGCGACCTTGATACGGCGGCTTTCGGACTTGGAGACGGCACCATCCTGACGCAGACGACGACGGCGTTTTGCGTTCTTGGAGGCCATAAGGTGGCGGGCGCCAGCCTTGAAGTGACGGAACTTACCAGTTCCGGTCTGCTTGAGCCGCTTGGCGGCACATTTTCTGGTTTTGAGCTTTGGCATTGTTTTCACCTTTCTTTTTGATGATTACATCGCCGTGTCGGTCAATGCTCTTTTCACCGGCACCGGCGTATTTGATGACGTCATTTCAAACGTCAAAAAACTCTATTATTCTTCGCTTTCGTCAGCAGTATCGGGAAGATCAGCTTCGTCGATACCGGAGTCCATGTTGCTTTCGGCAGCAGCAGCTTTCTTGACGGTTCCGGCTTTAGGCGTAAAACCGACGGAAATATTCCGCCCCATCATCTTCGGCTTGCCGTCGGGATCAGCAATAGGAATCAGCTCCTCAGTCACCCGGTTCATCAGATCAAAAGCCATATCCTGATGAGCCATTTCGCGGCCGCGCAATGCGAGAGTCACTTTGACACGGAATCCCTTCTCAAAGAAATCCTGCACATGCTTGACTTTGGTTTCGTAGTCATGCTGGTCAATATTGATGTGAAACTTCACCTCTTTGACCTTCTGCGCTGCGGCGACTTTACGCTGAGCCTTCTGATTCTTCTTCTGCTCGTAACAAAGTTTGCCGAAATTCATAATGCGCACAACAGGCGGATTTGCCCGTTCTGCCACCATCACAAGATCCTGACCTGCATCAGCTGCCAGCTCTTTGGCCTTGGAATAAGACACAACACCGAGCTGCTCACCATCAAGTCCGATCAACAGAACATTGGTAAGCTGAACAGTCCGATCATTACCTTTCAACAACTTAGCTATAGCAACACCCTCCTTTCAGGGTCAATTTCCATCGCTCCCGACCGCCGGGAGCGAAGTAACAAGCGTATTGAATTTATTTAATATAGCATCAATTCACTTTATTTTCAAGTTCAAATTTCATCTTTTCGATGATTTCTGCGATTTTCATGCCGCCGAGTTCCCCTTCACGGCGGGAACGGACCGCCAGAGTGCCGTCGGCAGCCTCTTTCTCACCCAGCACAAAGATGTAGGGCAGACGGGCGGAACGGGCTTCACGGATCTTGGCACCGAGACCGGCAGCCTGGGGATCGACTTCAACACGGAACCCGGCTTTACGCATCTCATCGCGGATCGCCATAGCCTGATCGACCTGCTTGTCGGAAACAGGAAGAATTCGAGCCTGTTCAGGGGCAAGCCACAGAGGGAAGGCTCCGGCATAGTGTTCGACCAGGATACCGAAGAAACGCTCCAGAGAACCCAGCAGCGCACGGTGGACCATGTAAGGACGATGCTTCTGACCGTCGGCACCCACATAGGTCATATCGAAACGCTCAGGCAGGTTGAAGTCGAACTGGATCGTCGTCGTCTGCCATTCACGGCCGATGGCATCTTTGATCTTGAGGTCGATCTTGGGACCGTAGAAAGCGCCGCCTCCTTCATCGACTTCGCACTCAAGTCCGGCTTTGGCAACAGCCTTTTCCAGAGAGTCGATAGCCTTTGCCCAGCGTTCAGGCTCACCCACAGCCTT
>JAZONY010000151.1:0-20315 GCA_045654705.1 Victivallaceae bacterium | reverse complement strand
TACCTTGACTTCCGTGGCATCTGCCCGGCGGGTTTGGCTGATGGTGCCTCTGCCAAACCTCTCTTTGCGATTCTCACAGCTCGTCGCAGCTGCGAGTTATTTCGGTGTCGACGTTCGACCGCGCTCGGCGCGAAGCGCCTTCGCTGGTGGCTTGCTTCGACCACTGTGGTTAGCTGTTTCAGTTAGCGGGCACTTTTGCCACTGGTCAATACAAGCGGGCTGTGTCAAAACAACGAAAACGCCCGCAGACTGTCAACCGGCTCGAGGGTATAAAAAACCCCCGTGGCGTTGAACACGGGGGGAATGGTGGTTCCGGTCTGTGGACCAGACATTATCGCAAATAAACGCTGATTTGCGAGGCGGCGCCCCAATAAAGTCCGACATGTCCGACATGTCCGACAAGTCCGACAAAGCGCCGCCCCGCAAACTCATGCACACCGGGGAAGCGGTCATTCCGGTCAGACATTATTGCTGCCAGGAGTTCTGAAACCGCCTCTTGTGTTTTATTCACCGTTTGAATGACTTTTTCTGCTTTTTCTCTTTTTTATCCTTGAACTTTCCTTCATGGGGAGCGCTCTTTTTCTTTTCCGCTTTGCGCCGTTCTTTGAACTCGATGTCGGCGTTCATTTTTTCCTCCCAGTTTTTGAGACGGCGTTTTTTCTCAGCGGGGGGCGTGCGTTTGACCTTTTCGGCGTTTTTGCGGTTCGCCTTTTCGGGATAGGGCGCCGCCGCTTCCAGCGAAAGGGGCGCGTAACCGATGGCGGGCGCACCCTGACAGGCCTTGAAAGCGGCAATGGCGGATTTGGCATCTTCGCTGTCGATATAGACAAAGGCACGGTGATCTTCACAGGTGATCTTGCCGATGCGGTTTTTGCGGATATGGGCGATATCACGGAAAAGGTTCATCACTTTGACGGCACCGAATCCGTCAGCTTGTCCCACACCCAGAAGAAGTTTCACTTCATTGGCTCCGCCTGATGAGTTTTCCCAGAAAGCCCGGTCTTTCTTTTTGCCTGAGAAGTCCCGGTATTTCCGTTCCAGAAGTTCATCTTTGAAGTGGTTCTGCAAGATGGCGGCAAGGAGTTCTTCGGCGGAGTAAGCCTGATCCAGAAGTTCCTGTGCAAAGAGCAGATACTCCTCATTGGCTTCGCCGCAGTTGAAGCGGGAAAGTTTTTCCATATAACGCCGTTTTTTCAGTTCGATGACGGCACGGCCGTCGGGGAGTTCCTCTTTGCGGATCTCGTTTTTGATGACCTCCTGAATGTTCCGGATGCGGCGGACTTCGCCGGGGGTGACAAAGGTGACAGCTTTACCTTTTTTTCCGGCACGTCCGGTCCTGCCCACACGGTGGATATAGATATCAGGGTTCTGGGGCAGGGAGTAGTTGATGACATGGGTGAGATCGTTCACATCGATACCCCGTGCCGCAACGTCCGTGGCGATGAGAAGGGGGAAATGTTTCCCCTTGAAGCGGGTGATGACCTTGGTACGGACACTCTGCGCCACATCGCCGTGGAGTGCTTCAACAGGATAATGGTGCTGTTTGAGTTTTTCAACCACTTCGTCCACGTCGGTTTTGGTACGGCAGAAAACGAGGGCGTAAAGATCTTCCTCGGTGTCGATGATGCGCATGAGGGCATCGAATTTGTCTTCACGGCGCACCTGATACCAGATCTGGTCGGCGAGATCGGTGCTCAGCTGGGTCATCTGAGTACGGATGATCTCATATTCCCCCATGAACTGTTCGGCAATGCCCAGCACTTCGGGGGGCATGGTGGCGGAGAACATAAGCATTCTCTTATCAGGATTGGTATAGCCGAGGATCATTTCGATATCTTCGATAAACCCCATGTCGAGCATCTCATCGGCTTCATCGAGGACCGCATATTTGAGTTCAGAAAAGTCCAGTACCCCTCTTTCGTAAAGGTCGATGATGCGTCCCGGGGTGCCGATGACGATATCCATGTTCCCCTCACGGAGCAGTTTCAGCTGGACTTCGATATTCTGACCGCCGTAAAAGGAGGCGATACGCAGTTTTCTTGAACCCTTGAAAGAGTTGATCTCCTCTGCGATCTGCATGGAAAGCTCACGGGTGGGAGCGAGGATGAGCGCCTGAGGTTTTTTGCATTTTTCTTCGGCGTTTTCAATGATGGGGATCCCGAAAGCGGCTGTTTTTCCTGTTCCCGTCTGAGCCTGACCGATCAGGTCTTTGTCGCCTGAAAGGAGTTTGGGGATGGTCAAAGCCTGAATGGGGGAGGGCGTTTTAAAACCTTTCAGTTCCAGCGCAGTCAGCATCTCTTCTGAAAGTCCGAGAGATTTGAAGTCGTGAATTTCGCTCATATCGTTCCTTAAAAGTTCAAGTCAAATGTTGAATACATAATATACACCCTCAATGCAATAAAAACAATTCTGAGAGTTCACGATTTGCAAAAAAGCTGCTTTTGTGTTATATTAACTGCCGGAAATCATGTTCAACTCAATGGAGAAAGTTCTATGTTTATCGATATCCATGCCCACGCTTATCTTTTCGATTCCCCTCCGCAGGATGGACACATCACCTTTTGCAAAGCTGAAGAGGTCCTGCGCCGTTACGACGAACTGGGCATCGAAAAGGGGGTTCTGCTCCCCCTGATCGGACCTGAAGTCTATCTGCCCCAGTCCAATCAGGAGGTCATGGAAATTTGCCGCCGTTACCCTGACCGTTTCGTGCCCTTTTTCAATATCGACCCCCGGGGGATCGAAAACTGCTCCTCCACCGATTTTTCGGTGTGGATCAACTGGTTCAAGGAACACGGATGTCTGGGGGTGGGGGAATTCATGCCCAACATGTATTTCAGGGACGAGCGTGTGTTGAACATGTTCCGCCAGTTTGAAGCGGCGGGGCTGCCGGTGATCTTTGACGACACCAGCAAAGTCGGGTATTTCTACGGACTTGTGGACGATCCCGGGCTGCCCCAGCTGGAGTTCGTGCTGCGGAAATTTCCCAAATTGATCCTGCTGGGGCACGGCCCTGCTTTCTGGAGCGAGATCGGCGTTCTTGAAACGGCGGGCGACCACAGCGGATACCCCTCATATCCCGTAAAAGAAGAGGGGGTCGTGCCGAAACTTTTCCGCCGTTACCCCAACTTGTGGGGAGACCTTTCCGCAGGCAGCGGCTACAATGCGCTCCACCGTGACGTGGACTATGCGGTAAAATTCCTCACCGAATTTCAGGACCGTCTCTGCTTCGGGACCGACATCTGCTACGCCACCCAGGAACTCCCCCTCGCAGGATTCCTCATCGAACTGAGAGACTCCGGCAAAATCTCAGAAGAGGTCTTTGAAAAAATCGCCCGGCTCAACGCCAAAAGATTGCTCAACATCTGATATCCGGGTAAATAAAAACGGTTCAGAGAAAGGTTTTTTCTCTGGACCGTTTCTTTTTCGGGAGCTTACCCTCTTACATAATGGCTGTGTCGACGGACTCGGCGTAGGGGGTGATGAGGACTTCGGTCTCAAAGACGATGATCTCGTTCCTGCCCTTTTTGAGAATGGGGGAGGGGAGGTACAGGGTCTGGGCGGAACCGGCGTTCCAGTAGCGGCCCAGGTTGAAGCCGTTGACCCAGATCACGCCGCGGACTCCGGGGAACTTGATAAAGGTTTCGGCGATCTCATCCACTTCAAACTCCCCTTTGAAAAAGGTGGGAACTTCCATGTTGGTTTGGACTTTTCCGAATTTGAGTTTGTCCAGATTGTCCATGGGCAGCGACCGGTTCTGCCACTCAAAGAGATAGGCGTTCCATGAAAGAAGTCCTTCGGGAAGGCCTTTGGCATCTCTTCCGGTGAGGTATCCGTAGTTGACCCGTCCGAAGCTCTCGACCAGAACGTCGATATCCACACCCTCTTCGGGGACGGTGAAGTCGATGCCCTCAGCCTTTTCGTCCCGGTAAATGGAGGCAAGTTTTTTGCCGTTGATGAAGATGTCCGCATAATCCCCCACCGCAGGCGCCCAGAGATTGCACTTCTGGGGACCTGCAATGCGACTGCGGTAGTGGACAAAGCCGAAAGACTGATCCAACTGCTCCATGGAAAGAGGGGACTTTGAAGCTACAGGAGTGCTGATCTGATCCAGAGCCTCAAAAATGGTGACACTGCCGGTGAAGTCGATCTTGCCGTAGGCTTTCCGCTTCACGGGGGCGGGCGTTCCGGTTTTGGCTTCGGGACAGTATTTTTTCACCACCTCCTGAAGTTTGAAGTATTTGGGCGTGACATCGCCCCATTCTGAAATGGGAGCGTCGTAGTCGTAGCTTGTGGTGTCGCAGAGATACTCCGCATTTTTGCGGGTCTTGTTGGCACCGGCTGTGAATCCGAAATTGGTTCCGCCGTGGAACATATACATATTCACATTGGCTCCCGTGCGGGCGATATCATCGAACTCCCTTGCCACATCTTCCGCGCTGCGGGTCTTGTGGGCTTTGTTTTTCCACTGGTCGAACCAGCCCAGCCAGAACTCCATGTAAAAAGGCGGATCATCGGGGCGCAGAGAGTTCAGCAGTTCGCATCCGATCTGAGCGCGGCTGCCGCCGGTGAGCATGGCGGTGGTTCCGGGGAGCATTCCGTTGAGCAGATAGATCATCGCCGCTCCGTCGGCGGTGAAAAGGGGAACGGTGATGCCGGCGTTGACGGTCATATCACGCAGAGCGCCGATATAGGCTTCATCGTGTCCGTAGGAGCCGTATTCATTTTCGATCTGCATGGCGATAATGGGGCCCCCTTCATCGTACTGCAAAGGCTTGATCAGGGGCATGATCTGATCGAAGTATTTCTGCACATATTCCAGATAGACTTTGTTGTAACGGCGGAACTCAAGATTTTCTTTATTCATGAGCCAGTGGGGGAGTCCGCCGTTGTCCCATTCGGCGCAGATGTAGGGACCGGGACGGAGTATGACATAAAGTCCCAGTTCCTGAGCGATTTTGATAAAGCGGACAAAATCCATCATGCCGGAAAAATCGAATTTCCCTTCATGGGGTTCGTGCAAATTCCAGCACATATAGGTTTCAAGACAGTTGAAGCCGCACATGGCAAGTTTTTCCAATCTGTCACGCCACAAATCGGGATGGACCCTGAAATAGTGGATGGCTCCTGAAAAAATCTGGGTCGCTTTGCCGTCAATGAAGATCTTTCGCTCTCTGAATTCTACTCTGGACATATAATCACCTTGAAATTAAAAAAAATCCGTCGCCGGAAATGTTTTTGGTACTGAAACTCTTTTTTCCATACTATACACCCTTTTTCATGATTATGCAAGAATCCCTTTTGTGTAAAGTTTCAAAAAACTTATTGCCGACTGAAAGGGCAAAGGACTTGCAAAAAAGGTTTACAGGGTGTATATTATCCTTATTATGATGGAAAAGATTAAAAATTTTACTGCGAAGATCGCCGTGGTGGGCCTCGGTTATGTGGGACTGCCCCTGGCGGTGGAGTTCGGGCGCAAATTTGATGTGGTCGGTTTTGATGTCAAGACCGACCGTCTTGATATGCTGCGCCGCGGTGTTGATTTGACCCTTGAAACCTCTTCCGAAGATCTGCGGGCGGCAGAGTTTCTGCGTTACAGCAGCGATTTGGAAGATCTGCGGGATAGAGATATTTTTATCGTCACTGTCCCCACCCCCGTCGATGAACACAAACAGCCCGATCTGACACCTCTGATCAAAGCCTCTGAAACTGTGGGCAAAGTCATCAGAAAAGGGGCGGTCGTCATTTACGAAAGCACCGTTTACCCCGGATGCACCGAGGAGGATTGCGTGCCTGTCATCGAGCGTTTCAGTCAGCTTGTTTACAACAGGGATTTTTTCTGCGGATACAGTCCCGAAAGGATCAATCCGGGGGATAAGACCCACACCCTGACCAGGATCCTGAAGGTCGTTTCAGGCTCCACGCCCGAGACTGCCTTGCAGGTCAAGGCGCTTTATGACTCCATTCTCACTTCCGGAAGCTATCTTGCAAGTTCCATCAAGGTCGCCGAGGCGGCAAAGGTCATCGAAAACTCCCAGCGTGATCTCAATATCGCCTTTGTCAACGAACTTGCCAAGATCTTTCACCTGATGGAAATCGACACCAGCGAAGTCCTCGCCGCCGCCGGAACCAAGTGGAACTTTCTGCCCTTCAAACCCGGTCTTGTGGGGGGACACTGTATCGGTGTGGATCCCTATTATCTGACCTACAAAGCTCAGGCTCTGGGCTATCTGCCCGAAGTGATCCTCGCCGGCAGGCGCATCAACGACGGCATGAATGAATATGTCGCCACAAGAGTCGTGAAACTGATGATAAAGAAACATCTTCAGATCAGCGATGCCAAAGTGCTGGTGCTGGGGATAACTTTCAAGGAAAACTGCCCTGATATCCGCAACTCACAGGTTCCCGGAATGGTGGAAGCCCTGAAGGATTTCGGGTGCAAAGTGGATATTTTTGACCCCTGGGCGGACCCGGCTGAGATCCGGAAATGTTACGGATTGGATGCTGTGGAGGATTTTTCAAAACTCATTCCCGCTGAATACGATGCCGTGGTCGCCGCTGTCGCTCACAAACAGTTTGCGCCGGGCGTGCTGGATTGGTCGGCTTTCAATAAGCCACAGCGGGTCATTTTCGATGTGAAGGGCGTTCTGCCCCCGGATCTTGTTGATGGAAGGCTTTGATACCATGGAAAAAATACTTGCCGATACAAAAGTGCTGGTGACAGGCGGCGCAGGTTTCATCGGTTCCCATCTGGTGGATGCGCTGCTGGAACGGAAATGTCAGGTCGTATGCCTCGATAACTTTGCCACAGGCAGACGGGAAAATCTCAAGTCCGCATTGCAGGATCCCCGTTTCACCCTGATCGAAGGGGATATCCGGGACAGAAGCACCTGCCGGCGCGCCATGGAAAATGTGAAGATCGTCTTTCACGAAGCGGCTCTCGGTTCTGTTCCCCGTTCCATTGCGGACCCGGCTGAATCCACCTCGGTCAATGTGGCGGGATTTGTGAATGTGCTTCACGCCGCTGTTGAAGCCAAAGTGGACTCCTTTGTTTACGCTTCAAGCTCCTCTGTTTACGGCGATGAAGAAAAACTCCCCAAGAAAGAGGAGCGTATCGGTACAGCCCTTTCACCTTATGCCGTCACCAAATATGCGGACGAACTTTTCGGTGCCAATTTCGCTTCTGTTTACGGTATCAAGGTCACGGGGTTGCGTTACTTCAACGTTTTCGGGCCCCGTCAGGATCCCAAAGGGGCTTATGCCGCTGTTATTCCCCGTTTTGTGACAGCACTTCTGCACCGTGAAAGTCCCGTGATTTTCGGCGACGGAACCAACTCCCGTGATTTTACCTATGTCGCCAATGTGGTGAGCGCCAATCTGCTTGCGGCACTCCGTGAAGGCTCCGGACACCGGGTCTACAATGTCGCCGCAGGAGGCAGGACCGATCTCAACGAACTTTTTGCCGCCTTGAAAGAGGCTCTGGCACTCCGGGGCGTTCCCTGCGGAGATGTGGAGGTCAGATATGCTCCCGGCAGACCGGGGGATATCCCCCACTCTTTCGCCGATGTTTCACGGGCAGAAGAGGAACTGGGATACCGCAGTTTGTACGATATCAGATCCGGGATCCGTGAAATGGTGGGCTATTATATGGAGAATTACGGATAATATGAGCAAGATGCCCCCCCTGATGATCCTTTGCGGCGGCATGGGAACACGCTTGCGTGAAGTGACCGAATTGCTGCCCAAACCCATGGTCCCCATCGGCGAACAGCCCATCGTCTGGCATATCATGAAAAGCTATGCCGCATTCGGCGTGAAGCGTTTCATTCTCTGCCTCGGCTACAAAAGAGAGTGTTTCGTCGATTACTTTGCCAATTACCGGCTCAGGACCAGCGATGCCACTATTTTTCCGGGGCGCAAAGAACAGCTCAAGTTCCACGACAAAGGGGATGAATGTGATTGGGAAATCACTCTGGCGGGAACCGGTATCGGAACCGGGACCGGCGGCCGTGTGAAGATCGCTTCCAAATATCTGAAAGAGGAGGACGACTGCTTCTTTCTGACCTACGGCGACGGTGTCTGCGATATCGATGTGGCAGCTGAACTTGCCTTTCACCGTGAACAGAATGTGGAAGTGACCGTGGGTGCCGTTCATCCTGCGGCGCGTTTCGGCGAGATCAAGATCACTCAGGATAACAAAGTCAAGGCATTTGTGGAAAAACCCAGCCGTGTTTCGGGCTATATCAACGGCGGATTCATGGTGATGCAGAAAAGTTTTGTTTCCCGCTTCATCCCCGATGAAGAGTGTTTCCTTGAGCAGCAGCCGCTCCACGAAGCAGCCCAAGCCGGTGTCATGGCGGCGTTCCGTCACGAAGGCTTCTGGCAGTGCATGGACACTCCCAGAGAACACACCATGCTCAACGATATGTGGAAATCCGGTCAGGCACCGTGGACTAAGTTCTGGAAATAAAAAATGTTCGATTCCGTATATAATAAACGCAAATGTCTGATCACAGGAGACACCGGTTTCAAAGGCTCCTGGCTGCGCTTCTGGCTGGAAGAGCTGGGGGCGGAAGTGTGCGGCGCGGCATTGCCCCTTGAGGGGACTGCCCATTACAAACTTCTGGGGAACCGGAACAATTCCTTTTTCTGCGATATCCGGGATCGCAAGGCTTTGCAGGAGATCTTTGACGCCTTTCAGCCAGAGATCGTCTTTCACCTTGCGGCTCAGGCTCTTGTGCGTTTTTCCTATCAGGCTCCTGTTGAAACCTTTGATGTCAATGTGATGGGGACGGTCAATCTTCTTGAGTGCTGCCGGAATACCCCGAGTGTGAAAAGTGCCGTCATCATCACAACAGATAAATGTTACGAAAACCCTGAAAACGGGGTCCCCTTTACCGAAAACTCCCCTCTCGGCGGCTATGATCCTTACAGCGGTTCAAAAGCGGCAGCTGAAATGGTTTTTTCTGCTTATAACCGTTCCTATTTTTTGTCTGAAAAGCGCCTTTTCTGCGCTTCTGCCCGTGCCGGGAACGTCATCGGTGGCGGCGATTGGGCGGCGGACCGTCTGATCCCCGACCTTGTGCGGGGGGCGGCGGCGGGTGAGTGTGCCGGACTCCGCAACCCCGGAGCGGTGCGTCCCTGGCAGCATGTCCTTGAACCTTTGAGCGGCTATCTGCAGCTGGGGGCGGGACTCTTTCAGGGCAGGGAGGAATATTCCGGCAGCTGGAACTTCGGACCTGCTGATACCGATACATTGACGGTGGGCGAAGTGGCTCAGATGATGAATTCACGCTGGGAAAAGATGCGTTTTGAAATCGTTGAAGAGAAAAACGCCCCCCACGAAGCCGCTTTGCTGCGCCTTGACTGTTCAAAAGCCGCGGAAAAACTCAAGTGGCACGGGGTGTGGAACGCAGGAACCGCCGTCGCCCGCACCGTGGAGTGGTACAGAGCATTTTATGAAGAAAAGCGCATCATGACCGCAGATGACCTTGCCGCTTATTGCAGCGAGGCGGAAAAGAGAGGTTTGCCATGGACAAGATAAAAGAAGCTGAAAAGTTGAAAGAGCAGATCCTTGAACTTTCTGCCCGTTACTGTCAGCTTGTGCATGATACAAAAGATGTTCCCTTTGTTCCCGGCAAAAGCCGTGTCAACTATGCCGGAAGATGTTTCGATGAAAAAGAGATGGTCAATCTGGTGGACTCCGCACTGGAGTTCTGGCTGACCTCCGGCAGGTACACCCGCACCTTTGAAGAGAAGTTCGCCCGGATGCTGGGAGTGAAAAAGGCTCTCCTTGTGAACAGCGGTTCTTCCGCAAATCTTCTTGCCTTTATGACGCTTACCGCACAGGAACTGGGGGAACGCAGGATCAAACGGGGCGATGAGGTCATCACCGTCGCAGCCGGGTTCCCCACCACCGTTTCCCCCGTCATCCAGTACGGGGCGGTCCCCGTGTTTGTGGACATCGACGAAAAAACAGTCAACATCGACCCGGAACTCCTTGAACAGGCCCTTTCCCCCCGGACCAAAGCGGTGATGATCGCCCATACTCTCGGGAATCCCTTTGATCTTGACCGGGTGAGTGCTTTCTGCAAAAAGCACCATCTCTGGCTCATCGAAGACAACTGCGATGCCCTCGGTTCACGGTACAACGGAAAGTTCACCGGGACTTTCGGCGATCTGGGAACTTCAAGTTTTTATCCTCCCCACCACCTGACCATGGGGGAAGGGGGCGCCGTCTATACCTCTGACCCCCTGCTTGCGAAAATCGCCCTCTCGTTCAGGGACTGGGGGCGGGACTGCTGGTGCCAGTCCGGGTGCGACAACACCTGCGGATGCCGTTTTACAAAGCAGTTCGGCACTCTGCCTGCGGGATATGACCATAAATATGTTTACAGCCACTTCGGCTACAACCTCAAGGCAACGGATATGCAGGCCGCCATCGGATGCGCCCAGCTGGAAAAACTGGAAGAGTTTACAACTCTGCGCCGGAGAAACTTTGAATATCTGCGCAGCCGTCTTGAAAAGCTCCCTCAATTGCAGATCATGGAACAGCTCCCTCAGAGTGAGCCTTCCTGGTTCGGATTTCTCATGACTTTGAAAGAGGGGACTTCCTTTACAAGAAACGATCTTGCAACGTTTCTGGAACAGCACAATATCCAGACCCGCAACCTCTTTTCCGGCAACCTGACCCGCCACCCCTGTTTTGAAGGATTGGAAGAAGGAAAAGATTACCGTATCGCTTCAACACTGGTCAAAACCGATGTGATCATGAACAGGGCTCTCTGGATCGGTGTCTATCCCGGAATGAATATGGAAAAACTCGATTACATGGCAGAAACCATCATCTCCTTCTGCCGTAACGCAAAATAAGGACTCGGCAATTATGGCTAACCGTACTATTCTCGTAACCGGCGGCAGCGGATTTCTCGGTTCCCGCCTCTGTGAAGAACTTCTGAACCGCGGCAACGATGTGGTCTGCGTTGACAATTTTTATACAGGTGCCAAACGCAATATCCGTCATCTGCTCAACAATCCCCGCTTTGAACTCATGCGCCACGATGTGAGTTTCCCCCTTTATGTGGAGGTGGATGAGATCTATAATCTTGCCTGTCCTGCTTCCCCTGTCCACTATCAGAAAGACCCCGTTCAGACCGTCAAGACCTGTGTTCATGGTGCCATCAACATGCTGGGACTTGCCAAACGTATCGGGGCGAAGATCCTCCAGTCCTCCACCTCAGAGGTTTACGGCGACCCTGCCGTTCATCCTCAGGTCGAGGAGTACTGGGGCAATGTGAATCCCATCGGGATCCGTTCCTGTTACGATGAGGGCAAACGGTGTGCCGAGACTCTTTTCAACAGCTACCGGCTCCAGTGCGATCTGGGGATCAAGATCGTGCGTATTTTCAACACCTACGGTCCCGGGATGCACCCCAACGACGGGCGTGTGGTCAGCAACTTCATCCTTCAGGCGCTGCAGAATCAACCCATCACCATTTACGGCGACGGCTCCCAGACCCGCAGCTTCTGTTACCGGGACGACCTGATCGAAGCCATGATCCGCATGATGGCGACTCCCCACGAAGTGACAGGCCCCATCAACATCGGCAATCCCGGAGAGTTCACCATTCTGCAGCTTGCCGAACTCATTATCGAACTCACCGGTTCCAAATCCGCCATTGTCCGCAAAGAGCTGCCCGCCGACGACCCGAAACAGCGGCGTCCCGACATCACCAAGGCGAAAGAGATCCTCAAGTGGGAGCCTGTGACGCCGTTGCGTGAGGGCTTGATCAAGACCATCGCCTACTTTGACGAATTGCTCAAGGAAGATCCTGAGTTCTGCCGTTCCTGAAATAAGTGAGAGTTTTTCATCATGTACAATTGTATCATCTGCCGTTACCATGAAATTGCCACCAAAGGCAACAACCGCAACATGTTCGAGCGTTGCCTCGCGGACAATATCCGCCATCTGCTCTCTGAACTTGCCGACGTGAAAGTCTACCGTGTCAGAGGCAGGGTGAGAGTTGAACGCACCGACAAGGGGGAGTTCACTTCTGAACAGCTTGAGGTCATCAAAACCCAGCTCCGCAAGTGTTTCGGACTTGAAAGTTTTTCACCGGCTGTCATCACCGAAGTCGATATGGAAAAGATCCGTCCCCTTGCCGTTGAACTTGCCGCATCTGCCATTGCAGAAAAAGAGGGGGAAAACAAACCCTCATTCCGTGTCAGGGCAAGACGGAGCAACAAACGGTTCCCCCTGACCTCAAAGGAAATCGAGATCGATCTTGTTTCCGCCGTGGCGCAGCGCACCGGGAACGATAAGTTCACCATCGATTTGAGCAATGCGGAAATCACCCTCGGATGCGAAGTCCGGGATGAGTTCGCCGTGCTTTTTATGGAAAGTATCTCCGCCCCCGGCGGTCTGCCCGTGGGATGCAACCCCAGAGTGATGACGCTCCTTTCAGGCGGCATCGACTCCCCCGTGGCGGCGTGGCTCATTATGAAACGGGGTTCGCCCTGCGACTTCATCACATTCCACAGCGCCCCCTACACCCCTCCTGAAACCGTTGAAAAGGTGCAGCGTGTCGCCGCAAAACTCAACGAATATCAGCTCCGGGGAACTCTCTGCATCGTCAATCTGAGTGAATTTCAAAAGGCGGTCAGGGATAATTGCAAGGAAAAATTCCGCACGGTCCTCTACCGCCGTGCCATGATGCGCATCGCCGAGATCGTCGCACGCCGCCGCCGCTGCCATGCTCTGGTCACAGGGGATTCTCTGGGACAGGTGGCAAGCCAGACCGTGCCGAACATGTATTCTGTGGGCAAGGCGGTGGATATGCTGGTGCTGCGTCCTCTGGTGGGCAGCGACAAGCTGGAGTGCATCCGTCTGGCAGAGGAGATCGGGACCTTTGATATTTCCAACGTACAGGTTCCCGACAGCTGCACAGTCTTTGCGCCGTCGTCCCCCTGCACCTCCTCCGAACCCGATATGCTGGAGCAGGAAGAGGCGAAAATCAGCGATTATTGGCAAATATTGGAAAAAATTGCTGCAAACTTGGAAGAATGGACTTGACATTTCAGTCAAATAGCGTTAATTTTTCTTTATGACGTTTTTTTGTATTATTTTTTACAGTTGGGAGGTTTCTTTTGGCTCGCGACATCGAATACATATTGAAATTGCTTGAAGAATACGGAATGGCTTCTGCCGAGGACATCTTTTATGCCCGCGAAGAGGCTATGAACAGTGATGAGATCGTGGATCCCGTTGAAGTTCTTCTCCGTCAGGGGAAAATCCGTGAAGATGAACTCCTTGCCATGCTGGCTCAGCAGTACGGCTGGGAAGTCGTCGACTTGAATGACTACGATATCCACCCCGAAGTCATCGCTTCGGTCAGTGTGGATATCGCCCACCATTACAGCGTTTTCCCCGTGATGAAGCATGATGACATGCTTACCGTCGCCATGAGCGATCCGACGGATATGGAAAAACTCGATACCCTGCGCTATCTGCTGGGTGTCGATGTGGACGCCGTGGTGGCTCCTGAGGGGCAGATCCTCAAGATGATCGATAAATATTATAAGGAAGATGAGGTCGTCAGCGATGTGGATCAGAATGACTTCGATGAATCCGATAATGTTATCGACAACGCCGGTGCCAAGGAAGGAGGACTGCCCGAAGATGACGACACCCCCATCATCCGTCTGGTGACGAAATTGATCGTCGATGCCTATAAGATGAAGGCTTCGGATATCCACCTTGAACCTATGGAAAAACGCTACCGTGTGCGCTACCGTGTTGACGGCGCGCTCCGTGAGGTGGATGGTCCCCCGAAATATCTTCAGCCCAACTTCACCAGCCGTGTGAAGATCCTTTCCGGACTTGACATTACGGAAAAACGCATCCCCCAGGACGGTCGTATCCGCCTGACTGTCAACGGGCAGGATGTTGACTTGCGTGTGTCGAGCATCCCCACCAACTTCGGCGAAAGCGTGGTCATGCGTATCCTTGACAAGGCCAGTATCCAGCTGGATATCCCCAAGCTGGGTTTCTACGCCGACGACCTGGATATGGTCAACCGCATCATCAACTATCCTGACGGTATCTTCCTTGTGACAGGACCTACCGGTTCCGGTAAGACCACCTCCCTTTACGCCTTTTTGAACACCATCAACACCCCGGCACGAAAACTCATCACCGTGGAAGATCCTATTGAGTATCAGCTCCCCGGTATCAACCAGGTGCAGGTGGACCGCCATGTGGATATGACCTTCGCCGCCGCTCTGCGAAGTATGCTGCGTCAGGCTCCCAATATCATCATGGTCGGTGAGATCCGAGACGTGGAAACCGCTGAGATCGCCATCAACGCCTCCCTTACGGGACACCTTGTGTTCAGCACGCTCCACACCAACGACGCCCCCGGTGCCATCACCCGACTTGTGGATATGGGTGTCAAACCCTTCCTTGTGGCGACCTCTCTGCGTGCTGTCATGGCACAGCGTCTGCTCCGCAGGATCTGTCCTGAATGTAAAGAGCTTTACACCCCCACCGCTTCCGAATGCCGTCTGCTGGGGCTGACCCCCGAATATCTTGCCAATCACAAGTTCTACAAGGGCAAGGGCTGCCGCAAGTGCGGCGGTACCGGGTACAAGGGACGTATCGGCATCTATGAAATATTCCTCATCACCGAGGATATTGCCAAGATGATCTTTGCCAATGAAAACTCCGTGACGCTGCGGGATTTCGCCCGCCGCAACGGTATGAGAAGTTTGCGTGACGACGCCATGCGCAAGGTGGAAGCAGGTATTTCCACCCTTGAAGAGGTGCTTTTCGTGACTTTGCGCGATGAGGAATAAGGAGTGAATAAACGATGACTGATATTGAAAACAGCGCACTTATCGATCTGATCCTCAACGAGTACGGTGCCGCCAATCCCCAGCTCAAAGAACAGCTCGATGCCGTGACGGAAGAGTGCGAAAGATCCGGAAAGTCCGCCTTTGAGATCGTGACCAACTTCGGACTTTTTACCCGGGAAGATCTGCTTCAGTGCATGGCAGACAATCTGGGGACTTATGTGTGGAACCCCAAGACTTTCGGTGATATCAGCCGTGATGTCATTGAAAAGGTCGATCTCAATCTGGCACGGACCCATCAGGTGATTCCGTTGCGCTACGATGATCTGGGGATCGAACTTGCCATGCGCCGCCCTCTGGATTATCAGACTGTGGAGGCACTGCGCTTCATCCTCAACAAGGATATTCTGGCAGTCCCCTGCGACCCCGATGTGTTCGACGGCGAACTTGAGCGTTACTATCCCGAAAAAGTGGACTCCGTTGCCGACATCGTTGCCGAATTCAACATCAATCCCGATGAACTGGATGACGAGGGGGATGAGGAAGATCTTGCCAATGCCGCGCCTATCATCAAATTTGTGGATGCCGTTATCAAACAGGCTGTCCACGACAAGGCATCAGACATCCACTTTGAGCCTTTTGAAAAGAACTTCCGCATCCGCTACCGTGTTGACGGCGCACTCTATGAGATGCCCCCGCCGCCCCGGAGCCTTGCGGCTCCTGTGATCAGCCGTATCAAGATTATTTCAGGACTCAATATTTCTGAACGCCGCCGCCCTCAGGACGGACGAATCCAGATGAAGGTCAACGGTCGTCCCGTGGATTTGCGTGTTTCCTGTCTGCCCACCAGCCACGGCGAATCCGTGGTGCTCCGAGTCCTCGACCGTTCTGTTGTGAACCTTGAACTGGATGCGCTGGGTATCGGTAAGGATGTGCTTGAAAAGATCCGTGAACTCATCCATCTGCCCAACGGTATTTTGCTTGTGACCGGTCCTACCGGTTCCGGAAAGACCACCACGCTTTACTCCGCTCTGGGCGAGATCAACAACCCTTCCGACAAGCTCCTCACCGCTGAGGACCCTGTGGAATACGATATCGAAGGTATCATCCAGTGTCCTATCAACGATGCCGTGGGCATGACCTTTGACAAGGCGCTCCGTGCCTTCCTGCGTCAGGACCCCGACCGTATTCTGGTGGGTGAAATCCGAGACTTCATCACCGCCCAGATCGCTGTGGAAGCATCTCTTACGGGACACTTCGTGTTCAGTACGCTCCACACCAACGATGCCGCAAGTACCGTGACCCGTCTTGTGGATATGGGCGTCGAACCCTTCCTGATCGCCTCATCTCTGGTGGGCGTGCTGGGGCAGCGCCTCATCCGCCGTGTCTGCAAGAACTGCATGACCGAATACGTTCCCACCGATGAAGATCTTGACAGACTCAATCTGGAACGGGGACAGGTGGAAGGCAAAACCTTTGTCTACGGCAAAGGTTGTCCGCTCTGCAACAACACCGGCTACCGGGGACGGAAAGCCCTGACCGAACTGCTGGTGGTGAACAACGAACTGCGTGAGATGATCTCCAACGGCGCTCCTGCCAACGAAATCGCCGACAAGGCGTGCGAATGCGGCATGAGACCTTTGCGTGAAGATGGTCTGCTGGCGATTTTCAACCACGAAACCACTGTTGACGAGGTCGTCCGCTACACCTGAGGTCTTGAAGAGAATCTGAACTTTTTTGAAAAAGGAGTAAAAATATGCCCCAATACACTTATATTGCTATGGACAGCAAAGGCAAGGAGCAGAAAGGCCGGATCGTTGCCGACAGCGAAACCGCAGCCGTTGCCGAGCTGAAACAAAAGGGAATGTTCCCCACCTCAGTCAAACCCGTCATCGCCAGCAGCAAAAAGACCAAAAAGGCAGGCAGCGGTTTCAATGTGGCGCTGGGCCCCATGGTCATCAAACGCAAAGAGTTGACCGTGTTGACCCGTCAGCTGGCTATCCTGCTTTCCGCAGGTCTGCCCCTCATCCGTTCCCTGAGAACTCTGGAGCGTCAGGCTGCCAACCCTGCGGTCAAGGTGGTGCTGGGCAAAACCGCCGACACTGTTGAAGGCGGTGCCACCTTTGCCGAAGCTCTTTCCCAGAATCCCAAGTCCTTTGACAAACTCTACCTCAACATGGTCCGTGCCGGTGAGGCTTCAGGTGCTATGGAAATCATCCTCGACCGTCTGGCAAGCTTTATGGAAAAAGCTGCCAAGATCGCCGGTAAGGTGAAGTCCGCCATGATCTATCCTATCGTGATTCTGTCGATCTCTATTCTCGCCATGGTGGGTTTGATGATCTTCATCGTTCCCAACTTTGAGAAGATCTTCCGCGATCTGCTGGGTCCCTCTGAACCCCTGCCCGGTATCACCATGCTGATCATCGGTATCAGTAACACATTGGTTTCCAAGTGGTACATGTATGTCGGCGGTGTGGTGGGCGTTGTCCTCTTTTTCGTGATCCTTGTGAAGATCCCTCAGGGGAAATGGGCATTTGACTGGGTGAAATACAACGTTCCCCTTTTCGGACCCATCATTGCCAAGACGGCAGTTTCCCGTTTTTCCCGTACTCTGGGAACGCTGATGAGTTCCGGTGTGCCGGTGCTGAACGCCCTCGCCATCGTTAAAGAGACCAGCGGTAACGAAGTCGTCGCCTCTGCCATCCAGAAGGTCCACGATGCGGTGAAAGAGGGTGAAGGTATCGCCCCCCCTCTGGGCAAAACCCAGATCTTTGAAGAAATGGTGGTTTCCATGGTCGAAGTGGGTGAGGAAACCGGTAAACTCCCCGAAATGCTGACCAAAATCGCCGACACCTATGAAGATGAAGTCGATAACGCCGTGGGCGCTCTGACCTCTATGATCGAACCTCTGATGATCGTGCTTCTGGCAGGTATCGTGGGTACCATCGTTATCGCCCTCTTCATGCCTCTGGTCAAGATCATTGAAAAGATGAGCTGAAAAGGAAGTTCCTGTTTCTATGGGGATCTTCAAGCTCCATCGTCCCTTTGCTCCTGCCGGAGACCAGCCCGGGGCTATCGCCTCTCTGGTTGCAGGTCTGGAGCAGAGGAAACGTTATCAGACCCTTTGGGGTGTCACCGGAGCGGGTAAGACTTTCACCCTCGCCAATGTGATCGCCCAATGCGACCGGCCTGTGCTGGTCCTTTCGCACAACAAAACCCTTGCCGCTCAGCTTTACAGTGAGTTCAAGGGTTTTTTCCCTGAAAACGCTGTCGAATATTTTATCAGCTACTACGACTACTATCTGCCTGAATCCTACATCCCCCAGACCGATACCTACATCGCCAAAGACTCCTCCATCAACGAAGAGATCGAAAAGCTCCGTCTTTCCGCCACCGCAAGTCTGGTGGAACGGCGTGACGTGATCATCGTGGCAAGTGTGTCGTGCATATACAGTCTGGGCGCACCTGAGGAGTACAACGAAATGTGTGTCCGCCTTTCGGTGGGGGACACCATCGGGCGGGATGAGCTGCTGAAACGGCTGATCGCCGTGCAGTACACAAGAAACGATACAGCCCCTTCCAAAGGTGAGTTCCGGGTGAGGGGGGACACGGTGGATGTCTTTGAACCTCAGAACGACGAATTTATCCGGGTCGGATTTTTCGGCGACGAGGTTGAGTTCATCGAACGCCGTGATGCCCTTACCGGCAAGCGCAAAGCCGAAGTGGAACTGGGGACCCTTTTCCCTTGCAAACACTTTGTCATGCCCCCTGAACGTATTCAGGAGGCTTCCGGCGCCATCCGTGCCGAAATGGAACAGCAGGTCCGTTTCTTTGAAGAGCGCAATCTCCTCATCGAAGCCCAGCGGGTGAGAGAAAGAGTTAACTGCGACCTTGAGATGATGAATGAGATCGGCTATTGCAGCGGCATTGAGAATTACTCCATGCACCTTTCCCAGCACAAGCCCGGTATGAGGCCTTACTGTCTCTTTGACTTTTTTCCTGAGGATTTCCTCACCATCATCGACGAATCCCATGTGACGCTCCCCCAGATCCAGGCCATGTACAAAGCCGACCGCAGCCGCAAAGAGGTGCTGGTGGAACACGGCTTCCGTCTGCCATCGGCTCTGGAAAACCGTCCCATGCGCTTTGAGGAGTTTGAACAGCTCACCGGCGACACCATCTATGTTTCAGCGACCCCCGGCGCATTGGAGCTGGAACGCTGCAACGATCAGCCCGTCGAACTTGTGGTGCGCCCCACCGGACTTCCCGACCCTGAGATCGAAATACGCCCCCTTGAGGGCGAGCTGGATGATGTCATCGCCGAGATCCGCAGCTGTACCGCCAGAAATCAGCGTGTGCTGGTGACGACACTGACCAAAAAGAGTTCCGAGCGTCTTTCGGATTATCTTTCTGAAATCGGTATCAACGCCGCCTATCTCCACTCTGAACTGGATGCCTTTGAACGGGTGCGGGTACTGAAAAAACTCCGTGAAGGCAGCTGCGACTGCGTTATCGGTATCAATCTGCTCCGTGAAGGTATCGACCTCCCCGAAGTGGCTCTGGTGGCGATCCTTGATGCGGATAAAACCGGATTTCTGCGCTCTGTGCGTTCTCTGGTCCAGACCGCCGGACGCGCCGCGCGAAACGCCGAGGGCAGGGTCATCCTCTACGCCGACGAAAAGACTCCCGCCATCGAGGAGCTTATCGAGCAGACCAACGCCCGCCGCCGCAAACAGCTTGCCTACAACAAAGAGCATAACATCATCCCCCGGACCGTCATCAAGGCTCCGGGGAAATCCATCGTCGAGATCATCGGCGGCAAAAGCAAAAAAGGGGGACGGCTCAAAAGCAGTTCCCACATCGCCGATGCCGTATTCAATGTGGAAGGCGAACTCAATCTGGACAAACTGGGACTTTCGGAATCCGAAGGCAGAAAACTTATTGACGAACTCACCGCTGAAATGCTCCGTGCCGCTGAGGCATTGGAGTTTGAACGCGCCGCCGATCTGAGAGATCAGATCAAAGCATTGAAAAAAGAAAAATAATTCATTATATCAGGAGAAATAAATCATGATGTCCCCCGCAGAACTTGTTTTCAGGATCATTCTTGCTCTTTTGTGTCCTCCCCTCGGCGTTATCGGACTTCCCGGAGTCGGCTGTGGCACGCTGCTGCTTCTGATCCTCCTTGCCTGTCTGGGATTTGTCCCCGGTCAGATCGTCGCCATCGTACTCATTGTCAAAGAGTACACAACGCCTTCCGGTCTCCCCCGCTGAGATCACAGAAAAGGTCAAATGACCTTTTTCGCCGGAACATTTTTTTAAGAGAAGGCGCTGTTCCCGATAAAGGTCGATAAAAGAGGTTGAGGGAGTTGGGGCGGTGGAAAAGCCCTTTTGAGGAAAGGTCTTTTTCCCCCGCCCCAAACCCCACCCCCTTTTCCCAAACCTTTTTCAGCACAACACTTTTGCAA
>JAZONY010000150.1:0-62542 GCA_045654705.1 Victivallaceae bacterium | reverse complement strand
GTTCCATCCAGTCAGTGGTGGCGGTACCTTCGTGGGTATCACCGACTTTGTAGTTCACACCGGTATAGAACAGAATACGTTCAGTAAGAGTGGTCTTACCTGCGTCGATGTGAGCCATGATACCGATGTTACGCACATCTTTGAGCGCAACCTTACGGTGAGGTGACTCATGAAAATTTTTATCAGCAGCAGTAGTCATAGATGTAACAATAATAAAGTGTGTTGAAAATTACCAGCGATAATGGGCAAAGGCTTTGTTGGCCTGAGCCATCTTGAAGGTATCTTCCTTCTTCTTGACGGAAGAACCGGTGTTGTCATAGGCATCCAGCAGTTCGCCGGCGAGAGCTTCGGTCATGGATTTGCCTTTGCGGCCGCGGGAATAGGTGGTGATCCAGCGCATGGCAAGAGCGACCTGACGTTCGGGTTCGACTTCGATGGGCACCTGATAGGTGGCACCGCCGACGCGGCGGCTTTTGACTTCAAGAGTGGGCTTGACATTCTCAAGAGCCTGAAGGAACACGTCGATAGCGGGGACTTCGGGTTTCTTGGCCTGGATCAGCTCAAGAGCGCCGTAAACGATGCGCTGGGCAGTGGACTTTTTGCCACGGCAGAGAATGGTGTTGATCAGCCGGCCGATAAGGGGGCTGTTGAATTTCACGTCGGGGAGCTGCTCCCGTTTTTCAGCTTTACGTCTTCTCATTTTATCCTTAGCTCCTTATGACTTATTTCTTCTTCTTAGCAGTTTCGGCACCGGGTTTGGGACGTTTGGCACCATACTTGGAACGGCCCTGGTTGCGTTTGTCAACGCCAAGGCTGTCAAGCGCGCCGCGCACGATGTGATAACGGACACCGGGAAGGTCGCGGACACGACCGCCCTTCACGAGGACCACGGAGTGTTCCTGGAGGTTGTGACCCTCACCGCCGATGTATGCGGTAACTTCCTGACCGTTGGTCAGACGCACACGGGCGATTTTACGCAAAGCCGAGTTCGGCTTTTTGGGGGTACGGGTGGTAACCTGGAGACAAACGCCACGACGCTGAGGGCATGCACTCAGAGCCTTGGACTTGCTCTTCTTTTCTTTTTCTTCGCGTCCGAAACGCACCAGCTGGTTAATAGTCGGCATGGTAAATTCCTGTTTTTGTGAGCTTTACAGCTCCATATTGTTAATTCTTTCTATATATAAAATTGCCTAATCACACTCGCACGGATTCATAATATATCCCCGCAAGTGTGATTTTTCAAGTCCTTGATCGGAAAAATCTCAAAATTTCTCAGTATTCTTCGTCGTCAAAGGACTCCTCTTCGCCGAAGCTTTCCTCACTGAAGTCATCTTCAATTGAGTCGAAGACCTGTTCCTCTTCAGGGAACATATCCTCTTCATCTTCGTCGCCGAAAATCTCTTCCGTGGGCACATCGCGCCACTTGGAGTGAATGTCCTCGATGGAGGAGTTGGCCTCTTCCTGTTCAGGCATCTCCTGCTCGATCTCCTCACCGAGATATTTGAGAGCGATGGACTGCAGACGCTCCGTTCCAGTACCCGCCGGGATCAGGTGTCCGGTGATCACGTTTTCCTTGAAACCGTTCAGGGCGTCGACTTTGCCGACGGTAGCTGCTTCGGTCAGGATACGGGTAGTGTCCTGGAAGCTGGCTGCTGAGATAAAGCTCTCAGTTTCCAGTGCCGCCTTGGTGATACCCAGCAGGACAGGCTCGGCTACGGCGGGCTGTTTACCACTGTCGATCAACTGGCGGTTGATACGTTCAAATTCACCTCTGTCAAGCTGTTCACCGGGCAGGAATTCGGTATTTCCGGGATCGGTGATCTTGACCTTCTGCATCATCTGGCGGATGATGATCTCAACGTGCTTATCGTTGATTTCCACACCCTGTGTACGGTACACCAGCTGGATCTCGTTGACAAGGTGACGCTGCAGGTCGCTGACGCCGCTGACCTCAAGAAGTTTCTGAGGCACGATGGAACCGACGGTCAGCTTCTGACCTTTGCGCACCCGGTCGCCGCGGCTGACCATAAGATGCTTGTTCAGAGGAATGTTGTTATGTTCATCACGCCGCTGTGAGGTGGGATCCACGATCACGATCTGGCGTTTGTTTCTGATGACCTTATCGACTTCAACGATACCGTCGATCTGGGCAAGTTCAGCCACTTCCTTGGGCTGACGTGCTTCGAACAGCTCGGCGATACGGGGAAGACCTCCGGTGATGTCCTTGTTTTTAGCGGACTGACGGGGCACACGGGCAACCACTGAACCGGGGATGACCTTGTCGTCGCGCTTGACCATAAGCACGGCGCCGGGAGGCAGGGGATAGTTGTTGAGCAGATTGCCTTCGCCGTCACGGATCACGACCTGAGGATTCAAGTCTTCACGGTGTTCCATAACGGTACCCTGGTCAACGGTGCCTTCAGCGTTCTTCTGACCCTTTTCTTTCTGTTTGTTCTTTTCGAGGGTCACGCCGTCGATCAAGTCCTCAAGGTTGACGAAACCGGACTGTTCACTGACGATCGGAATATGGTCGGCATCCCAGCTCACGAAGACCTCATCAGCCTTGATCGTTGCACCGTCAGCCATCTGAAGCACTGAACCGGGTTCAAGTTCATAGCGTTCCAGTTCAGCTTCACGGATGGCGTCGGTACGGAAGTCGTAATCTTCCTTCATGGGCATACCCAGAGCCTCGGAGGTCTTGCGGGCATCCTCGCGCCATTCCCGTTCCTTCTTGTCAGCCACATCGGGGTTGAAGATGATGGCACTGCCGTTTTTGTTCACGACCACAACTTCGCCCTTGGCGTTGGTAACGGTTCTCACGTTCTCATAACGCAGCACACCGTCGAAACGGGAGGCGATCTGAGGTTTGCGGTAAGCACTCTTTGCGGTACCGCCGATGTGGAAGGTACGCATGGTCAGCTGGGTACCGGGCTCACCGATGGACTGAGCTGCGATGATACCGAGAGCATCGCCTTCGATGGCGAGGCGGTCGCTGGCAAGGTTCTGACCGTAGCACTTGACGCAGACACCGTGGCGGGTTTCGCAGGTGAGAGCGGAGCGGATGAAGACCTCCTGGATCTTGCGGCTGTCGATGATGTCGCAGATGGCGGGGGTGAACTCTTCACCGGCGCGGATGATCAGGCTTGAGGGGTTCAGGGGGTCCTGAAGGTCACGTCCGCAGAAACGGCCGACGATACGGTCGCGCAGGGGCATGATGACCTCATCACCTTCGGTAATGGCACGGGTCCAGACACCGTTGGTGGTTCCGCAATCCTGCTCACGGCAGATGATATCCTGAGCCACGTCGACGAGACGGCGGGTCATGTAACCTGAGTCAGCGGTCTTAAGAGCGGTATCAGCCAAACCTTTACGGGCACCGTGGGTGGAGATGAAGTACTCCATCACAGAA
This sequence comes from Victivallaceae bacterium, assembly GCA_045654705.1. GTDB lineage: Bacteria > Verrucomicrobiota > Lentisphaeria > Victivallales > Victivallaceae > UBA1784. The sequence continues at coordinate 59,133 of JAZONY010000150.1, read as the reverse complement.
AGACCTTCACGGAAGTTGGAGATGATGGGACGCTCAATAATATCGCCGGAGGGTTTCGCCATCAGACCGCGCATACCGGCGAGCTGACGGATCTGGTCTTTGCTGCCTCGGGCTCCGGAGTCCCACATGGCGAAGACAGGGTTCAGCTCTTTCTGACGGCTGGAGGTTTCCAGACGGGTGAAAAGTTCGGAAGCCACAGCATCGTTGGTCTGGGTCCAGATATCGATGACCTTCTTGTGACGCTCACCTTCGGTAATGGCACCGTCTTCGAACTGTTTGAGAACGCCTTCCACCTGAGCGCGGGCATCTTCGATCAGTTTCTCCTTGCTTTCGGGAACTTCAAGGTCGGCGATGGAGATGGAAAGACCGGCGAGAGTGGAGTGACGATAACCCAGATCTTTCAGATCGTCCAGCAGTTTGATGGTGGCATCGTGTCCGGAAATCTTGTAGGAGTCGCTGATGAGGCGGCCCAGATTCTTTTTCTTGGCAAGATCGTTGTAGAAGCCCAGTCTCTTGTCCCAGATCTCGTTGAAAAGACAACGGCCGGGGGTGGTGGTGATGAACTTGGAGTTCTTGTCACCGTAAAGGGTATCCTTGCCGTAGTCGGGGTTGGGGATACGGACGGGGTCATGGATCTTGATGAAGCCCTGACTCATGGCAAAAAGCACTTCAAAGTAGTCACGGTAAAGTTTGGGTTCCACTTTGTTGTGGCTGTCGCCCACCCAGGTCAGGTAGTAGGCGCCCAGAGTGATATCGTGGGTGGGGGAAGCGATAGGTTTGCCGTTGGCAGGTGAGAAGATGTTGTTGGGAGAAAGCATAAGGAGCTTGGTCTCCATCTGTGCTTCGTTAGAAAGAGGCACATGGACAGCCATCTGGTCACCGTCGAAGTCAGCGTTGTAAGCGGTACACACCATGGGGTGCAGACGCAGAGCGGAACCTTCGATCAGCACGGGGTCAAAGGCCTGGATACTCAAACGGTGCAGCGTAGGCGCACGGTTGAGCATGATAGGATGACCTTTGGTGACCTCGGCGAGGATATCCCACACCACGGGCTCTCCCGCTTCGATCTTTTTCTTGGCACCGCGGACGGTATGGGCAAGTTCACGCTCCTTGAGGTGACGGATGATGAAAGGCTCAAAGAGGATCATAGCCATCTTTTTGGGCAGACCGCACTGGTGGATCTTCAATTCGGGACCCACAACGATGACGGAACGTCCGGAGTAATCCACACGTTTACCCAGCAGGTTCTGACGGAAGCGGCCCTGCTTACCTTTGAGCATGTCGGAAATACTCTTGAGGGCACGGTTGCCGGCGCCGGTGACGGCACGGCCGTGACGACCGTTGTCGAGAAGGGAGTCCACCGCTTCCTGGAGCATACGCTTTTCGTTGCGGATGATCACTTCAGGAGTGCGGAGCTGGAGCAGACTCTTGAGACGGTTGTTACGGTTGATGACACGGCGGTAAAGGTCGTTCAGGTCGCTGGTGGCGAAACGGCCGCCGTCCAGCTGGACCAGAGGACGCAGATCAGGGGGCATGACGGGAAGAATGGTCATGATCATGTATTCAGGACGGCTGTTGCCTGCCATGAAGCCTTCGATCAGACGGAGACGTTTTCCCCATTTCTTGCGGTTGGCTTTGTTGTTGCTGGTCTTGAGATCCTCTTCCAGCTTCGCCTTTTCGGCGGGGAGGTCGATTTTCTCAAGGAGAGTTTTGATAGCCTGGGCGCCCATGTCGGCGACGAAGGCATCGGGATAGTCTTCACAAGCCTGATAGTAATCATCCTCAGAAAGGGTCATACCGGCACGGAAACCTTTGACGTCGCCGGGATCGGTGATGACGTACTCTTCATAATAGAGAACGCGTTCCAGTTCCTTGGCGGGCATGTCAAGGATCAGACCGATGCGGCTGGGCATACACTTGAAGAACCAGATGTGGGAAACAGGAACTGCAAGTTCGATGTGTCCCATACGCTCACGGCGCACCTTGGAAACGGTGACTTCCACGCCGCAGCGGTCGCAGGTGATACCTTTGTGCTTGACCCGTTTGTATTTACCGCAGTTGCACTCCCAGTCTCTGACAGGACCGAAAATACGTTCGCAGAAAAGACCGCCCTTTTCGGGTTTCAAACTGCGGTAGTTGATGGTTTCGGGATTCTTGACCTCACCATAGGACCAGCTTTTGATCACTTCGGGGGATGCCACGTTGATGGAAATGGCATCGAACTGTTCATTCTGATCCCGGTTCTGTTTATCACGATATGAATAAGCGCTGTCAATCATATGAATTCCTCCTGCGCATAAAATTAGTTATTGCCTGCTTCACGGCGGACAGTACGGACATCAAGACCGAGACTCTGCATTTCCTTCATCAGAACGTTGAAGGACTCAGGACGACCGGCTTCGAGGATATTCTGTCCCTTGACGATGGATTCGTAGATCCGGGCGCGTCCGCCGATATCGTCGGACTTGACCGTGAGCATTTCCTGCAGGTTGTAAGCGGCGCCGTAGGCTTCGAGAGCCCAGACTTCCATTTCTCCGAAACGCTGTCCGCCGTGCTGCGCCTTACCGCCCAGAGGCTGCTGGGTGACGAGGGAGTAGGGACCGACGGCACGGGCGTGGATCTTGTTGGCAACAAGGTGGTCAAGTTTCAGCATGTAGATCTGACCGACCATGACGCGCTGGTCGAATTTGTCACCGGTACGGCCGTCAAAGACATCAGCTTTACCGTCATAGACATAGCTGCCGTCAGCCTGCTTGCGGAAACCCCAGTGATAGTTGCGGCCGTGTTCTTTGGCATAGGCTTCGTTGGCCTGTTCCATAAGATCGACGATGACCTTTTCGTCCACACCGTCGAAGACGGGGGTGGCAGCGGTGAAGCCCAGCATCTTGGCAGCCCAGCCCAGATGTGTTTCGAGGACCTGACCGATGTTCATTCGGGAAGGCACGCCGAGGGGGTTCAGCACGATATCGACGGGGACACCGTTCTCAAGGAAGGGCATATCTTCGATGGCGACGATACGGGAAACGATACCTTTGTTACCGTGACGTCCTGCCATCTTGTCACCGACCTGGAGTTTGCGTTTGCAGCCCACATAGACCTTGACCTTTTTGATGGTTCCTTTTTCCATCTGTTCAGGCTGGTCGAGACCTTCGATAGCCCGTTTGTGTTTTTCCTCATTCTCGCGGAACTGGGGAACGAAACTGTCGATGATGCGGGCGATGGCGGTGCGGGCTTCGCACTCTTCCATGCTCCAGCTGTCGTAGTGGTTGGCAAGTTTCTGAACGGCACTCTTGGTGACTTTGCGGTTGGCGCTGATGAGGACAACAGGCTCGCCGGAGGAATTTTCCATCACAGCATAGGGGAGCTTGGCGCCCAGGATCACACCGAGAAGCTGATCGGTAAGATCGGCGAGAAGATCGTTGCGGGTATCTTTGTAAGTATTGTTGATCTCCTTGGCGTGATGCTTGCGTTCACCTTTGGAAAGACCGGCTTTGGGAGTGCTTTCGGTCTGGTATTCGGTACGGATATCCATGACGATACCGCCTTTGCCGCTGGGGACGGTCAGACTGTTGTCTTTGACGTCGGCAGCTTTTTCGCCGAAGATCTGACGGAGCAGACGTTCTTCGGGAGCAAGTTCGGTTTCGGTCTTGGGGGTGATCTTACCCACGAGGATATCGCCGGGTTTGACTTCGGCACCTTCGTAAACGATACCGCGGTAGTCCAGATTGCGGAGCATCTCTTCGCTCTGGTTGGGGATGTCGCGGGTGATTTCTTCAGGACCGAGCTTGGTGTCACGGCTCAGGATCTCGAACTCGTCAACGTGGACACTGGTGTAGATATCCTCTTTAACGAGACGTTCACTGACGATGATAGCGTCCTCAAAGTTGTAACCGCACCAGGGCATGAAGGCGACCAGCACGTTGCGTCCGAGGGCGAGTTCACCGCCCTGAGTTGCGGCACCGTCGGCAAGGAGTGTACCCACTTCGACCTTGTCGCCGCGGCGGACCACAGGACGCTGGTTGATACAGGTGCCTGCGTTGCTGCGCAGATATTTGAAGAGACGGTAGACCTGTCCCTGACCTTTGGGGATATACTTCTCATCGGCGGGCAGATTGCCGTCGGGAGTGACGATGATACGGGTGCTGTCCACAGCGGCAACGATACCGGCTTCTTTGGCGACGATGACGGCGCGGGAGTCACGGGCGATGCGCTCTTCCAGACCGGTTCCCACCAGAGGAGCTTCGGGGTTGAGCAGAGAAACAGCCTGACGCTGCATGTTTGAACCCATCAAAGCACGGTTGGCGTCGTCGTGTTCAAGGCAGGGAATGGTACCGGCAGCAGCACTGATGAGCTGCTTGGGGGAGGCGTCCATGTACTGAATGGTCTCTCTGGGGTGCTCACCGGCTTCACCGAGGCAGCGGCACATGACCATGGGACGGACGAAACGGCCCTCTTCATCCAGCAGAGCGTTGGCCTGAGCGATAACGAACTTTTCTTCCTTATCAGCAGTCAGGTAGTCGATCTGGGAGGAGACTTTTCCGTCGATGACCTTGCGGTAGGGGGTTTCAAGGAATCCGTATTTGTTGATGACCGCATAGAGGGACATGGAGCTGATCAGACCGATGTTGGGACCTTCAGGGGTCTCAATAGGACAGATACGGCCATAGTGGCTGGAGTGAACGTCTCGGACTTCAAATCCGGCACGCTCACGGCTCAGACCGCCGGGACCCAGTGCGGAAAGACGGCGTTTGTTGGTCAACTCACTCAAGGGGTTGACCTGGTCCATGAACTGGGACAGCTGACTGCGGGCGAAGAAGTCACGCACAGAGCTGGCAAAAGCCTTGGGGCTGACCAGTGAAGAGGGCGTGGGGTTGGGGGTATCGAAGGTCATGTGTTCACGGATCTGACGTTCGGTACGCAGCAGTCCCTGACGGCACTGGTTCTGGAGCAGTTCGCCCACGGTACGGACACGGCGTGCGCCCAGGTGGTCGATATCATCCACGGGCCAGTTGTTGAAGCGCATGGCGATCAGAAGCTTGGTGGCTTCCATAAGATCCCGTTTGTCGAGGACACGGCAATCGGCAGGAACATCCAGATTCAACCGTTCATTGAGTTTGAAACGGCCCACGGCGCCCAGATCGTAGCGGCGGTTGTCGAAGAAGTAACGCTTGATGAGCAGACGGGCGTTGTTGTCGTTCGGGGGATCGCCGGGACGCATACGGTGATAGATCTCTTTGAGAGCTTCCGCTTCGTTACGGGCGGGGTCGCGCTGCATACTCTTGAAGAGGTAGTTGTCGCCTTTGGGAACATAGGCAAGTTCCAGTTCTTCGATACCGGCGTTGACCAGTTTGCCCAACAGATGTTCATTGAGCTGAAGCAGTTCATCCACCACGACGGCATCGTTGCTGTCGGTCACATCGTCGATGGTGTAGTAGTGGTCAAGATGTTCCTCTTTGGTAAGGGCGGAAACCTTGACGGTCTTGACGGTGTAGATCTCGCTGAGGATGTCGCGGTTGGTGGGATATCCGATGGCGCGCAGGAAGGTGGTGATGGGGAATTTTCTGCGGCGGCGGCGGCGGTCGAGGAAGATCTGGATCATATCGTTGATGTCGAACTGGACATCGATCCAGGAACCGCGATCGGGAATGACACGATAGCTGTAAAGGACACGGCCGGAGGTGTGGCGGGTCTTTTCAAAGCAGATACCGGGGCTGCGGTGCAGCTGGCTGATGATAACACGCTCGGCACCGTTGATGATGAAGGTACCCCGGTCAGTCATGATGGGAATATCGCCCATGAAGACACGTTCAGGAACTTCGGCACCGGGAAGTTTCAGCAGAAAGTTGACGAAAAGGGGAGCATCGTAAACTTTACCGTCTTTGATGCAGTCGATAACGTCGGTCTTGCCGGCGGGGCAGTCGCCGATTTCGTATGAAACGAACTCCAGTTTCATCTTCTGGTCGAAGCTCTGGATGGGGAAGATCTCTTCAAAAACTTCCTGAAGACCCTGTTTTTTGCGCTGTTCGGGGGGCACATCGCGCTGAAGGAAATTCTCATAGGAATCAACCTGAAGCCCGATAAGATCGGGAATCTCAAGCACATCGCGCAATTTGCCAAAGTTTCTGCGGTCAGACATTATTGTCCTCCATTTATGATGAAAAGAAAAAATATTTTAAAATTTTTCAAAAAAAATTGGAAAAAAGTTCCTGATTTCTGAAAAATGAATACCTTTTAATACAAAGAAACCGATCTTCGTCAATTCAGCTTGCTGAAAATGCGAAAATCGGGAAATCAAGGCCCCTCATACCGGGAAAAAACCATACCGCAGGGGGACTTGCTGTTTTCAGAGAAAAATCACCGGTAAAAAACCACACCGGCGATTGGAAAGTGTCTTTTGTCAAGACAGCACCGATCCGGCGCAACCCGAAAGGGCTGTTCCGGACCGGAAATGACGGATAAATCCGTCGCGAGATTACTTGATCTCGACCTTGGCGCCAGCGCCTTCGAGCTGGGCTTTGATCTTGTCGGCTTCGTCTTTGGCGATGCCTTCTTTGATAGCCTTGGGAGCACCTTCGACGATGGCCTTGGCTTCGATCAGTCCGAGACCGGTGATACCGCGGACTTCCTTGATGACGGCGACTTTCTTGGCGGCGTCGAAACCGGCAAGGATCACGTCAAATTCAGTTTTCTCCTCAGCAGGGGCAGCAGCAGCGGCAGCAGCGGGAGCAGCAGCGACGGCGACAGGAGCAGCAGCGCTCACGCCGAGACGCTCTTCAAGAGTCTTGACCAGCTTGGAAAGCTCCAGAACGGTCATATTTTCGATATAAGAGACGAACTCTTCCATTTTGTTTTCTTCCGACATTGTTAATGCCTCCAGTTATTTTAGTTTTGTTCGAGTTTTTCTTTATATGCGTTGAGCACATTCAGGATGCTCGCAGCCTTGGCGTTGAGAACGCTGACCAGATTGCGGGCAGGAGCCTGGAGAACGCCGAGGAGCATAGCCCGCAGGACATCCTTGGAGGGCAGATCAGCGATTTCGCTGACAGCACTTGCATCCAGAACCGCACCTTCAATGAATGCGCTTTTGGCCTTGATCTTATCACACTTTTTGCCGAACTCAGTGATCAGCTTGGCAACAGCGCCGCAGTCGCCCTTACCGTAAACCATAGCGGTATCGCCGGTAAGATTGGCTTTGTCGATGTCGGAGATGTTGAGGGATTCAGCAGCTTTGAGAATCAGAGTATTCTTCAAAACGTGGCAGAAACCGCCAACTTCAGCGAGCTGATTGCGGAATTCAGAGAAGTCCTTGACCTGAACACCGGCATAGTTGATAAAAAAGACGTAATCGGCGTCGGCAATCATGCCGCTGATCTGTTTGACCAGAAAGATTTGTTCGTTTCTCATTTCGCCGCCTTCACCAGTTCTTTAAGGTTGATTTTCAACCCGGGGGTCATGGTTGCCGAAAGGGTGCAGCTCAAAAGGTAGGTACCTTTTGCGGTTGCGGGCTTGGCTTTGACCAGAGCCGAAACGATTGCGTCGAAGTTCTCTTTGAGAGCGGAGGCTTCAAAAGAAACCTTGCCGAAAGGAACATGAACGCAAGCACCACGGTCAGCACGGAACTCAGCACGACCGGCTTTCGCCTCGGTGACAGCAGCTCCGACTGCTTCGGTAACAGTTCCCGTTTTGGGGTTCGGCATCAGACCGCGGGGACCGAGCTGGCGTCCCAGGGGACGGACCATTTTCATTGCATCGGGGGTGGCGATCAAGATGTCAAAATCCTGAAAACCTTCTTTGATTTTCTGAACCAGGTCTTCATAACCGACGACATCGGCACCGGCAGCCTTGGCTTCATCAGCCTGGGCACCTTCGGCAACGACAGCGACACGCACTGCCTTACCGGTTCCGCACGGAAGGGGAACTGCACCGCGGACCGTCTGATCCGATTTGCGCGGATCGATTCCGAGCTTGAATGCAACTTCGACGGTCTGGTCGAACTTGACGCCCGGAAGTTTCTTGAGGGCATCAATGGCTTCTTCAACGCCGAAACGACGCTGCATGTCACCACCGAGTGCCTCGACCTGCTGTCTGTAAAGCTTGCTCTTATGCATCGACCACCTCAATTCCCATGCTGCGGGCAGTACCTTCGATGATACGCATTGCAGCCTCTTCAGTGCGGGCGTTGATGTCTTTCCGTTTGATCTGAACGATTTCACGGATCTGCGCTTTGGTAATCTTACCAGCTTTTTCGCTGCCGGGCTTTTTAGCGGCGGAAGCGACACCAGCTGCCTTCTTGACGAGGACAGCGGCCGGGGGTGATTTGCAGATGAACGTGAAAGAACGGTCCTGGTAGACCGTGATCACAACGGGAATAATCGTTCCGCTCTGAGCCTGAGTGGCGGCATTGAACTGCTTACAGAACTCCATAATGTTGCAGCCAGCGGAGCCGAGTGCCGGACCAATAGGAGGTGCGGGGTTTGCGGCGCCTGCAGGGATCTGCAAACGGATCAGGCCTGTAACCTTCTTTGCCATAAAATTATTCCTTCTTTTGACTTCGATGTGGTCCGGACTGGCAGGTGTCCCGCCACAATGAAGCCGCCATTAATCAGTATAGTACCGAACAGTCCACCGAAACCGACGATGGTTTCGGGAGGGAGGTCATCAGACCACGTGTTCGACCTGCCAGAACTCCAATTCAACAGGGGTGAGCTGACCGAGAATGGTCACCATCAGCTGCAGTTTGCCCCGCTCGATATCAACACTCTGGACCTTGCCCTCAATATCGGTGAAAGGACCGTCCTTGATACGGACGACTTCGCCGACTTTGAGCTGGCACTTGGGTCTGGGTGCTTCGGGGGGACGCAGCACATGAGCCACTTCATCAGGAGGAAGGGGTTTGGGGCGGTTTGCACTGCCCAGGAAACCCAGAACACTCTGGACGGAGCGGACAAAATACCATGCCTTTTCATTGACACGGCCTTCCTCGTCGTAAAGATCCATACGAACAAGGATATAACCGGGGAAAAATTTGCGGGTGGTCACCTTTTTGGTGCCCATCCGGATATCTTCAACTTTTTCCTCGGGAATGTATGCTTCGTAAACACCGACCTGATCATCAAGTCTGATCTGGCGGTTGATGGAGTCCCGGACTTTCTTCTCATGCCCGGAAAGGGTGTGAACCACAAACCACTGACCGCGGGTATCCTCAGCGGGGGCGGCCTCCTGGGCGGGTTCTTCAACGCCGTTGGGCATAATCTCTTTATCGTTGTCCATAAAGCTGCTGTGACTCCTTGAATTTTAGAGCTGACCTACGGTCACGAGACCGATCACGATTCGGGCGACTTCGTCAACTCCCGCGACAAAAAGGGCCAAAACACAAGTGGCCACGACAACCAGTACCGTGGACTCCATCAGCTGCTGACGGCTGGGCCAGGTGCAGCGGCGCATCTCGGCGGCAGTATCAGCGATAAAGGCCCGGATACGGCCCATAATTGATTTTTTCTTACTGTTTTCCATATCGGTCTGGGATTATTTTTATATAAAAATGGCAGGGAAGGAGAGGCTCGAACTCACGACCTGCGGTTTTGGAGACCGCTGCTCTAGCCAACTGAGCTACTTCCCTGTTTATTGCGAGTAAAAAAGAATTACTTTGTCTCCCGATGCAGCGTGTGCTTACGGTCGAATTTGCAATACTTCATCTTTTCCAGACGACCGGGGGTATTGCGTTTTTCTTTGGTCGTCGTATAGTTGCGCCGTTTGCACTCGGTGCATTCCAGAATAACCAGTTCGCGCATATTTTCAAACTTTCGTTAGGGGTTGATATATCTCCCGAACCGTCTTTGCAGGCGGCCCGGGAACTTTACCGCTTTGAGAACTCTGCCGCTTAACGCAGCAGAGAACTCAGGGGTCCGATATATTGATTACTCAATGATCTCGGAAACACGACCGGAAGCAACGGTACGACCGCCTTCACGGATAGCGAAACGGAGACCTTTCTCCATAGCGATAGGAGCGATCAGCTCAACGGTGATGGAGGTGTTGTCACCAGGCATGACCATTTCGGTGCCCTCGGCGGGGGTGATGGAACCGGTCACGTCAGTGGTGCGGAAGAAGAACTGAGGACGATAGTTGTTCATGAAGGGGGTGTGACGTCCACCTTCTTCTTTGCTCAGCACGTAGATCTCACCTTTGAATTTGGTGTGGGGAGTAACGGTGCCGGGTTTGGCAAGAACCTGACCACGGACAACGTCCTCTTTCTTGGTGCCGCGGAGCAAGCAGCCGATGTTATCGCCAGCCTGGCCCTGATCGAGGAGCTTACGGAACATTTCAACACCGGTAACGGTGGTGTTGGCAGTTTCTTTGATACCGACGATTTCGACGGGATCGTTGACTTTGACAACGCCGCGCTCAACACGACCGGTGACCACGGTACCACGACCTTCGATGGAGAACACGTCTTCGATAGGCATGAGGAAGGGCTGGTCGATGTCGCGCTGGGGTTCGGGAATGAACTCGTCAACGGCCTTCATCAGGTCGATGATGCACTGGCAATCGGGGTTGTCAGCTTTGCCTTCGGCTTCAACAGCCTTGAGAGCGGAACCACGGACGATGAGGGTATCGTCGCCGGGGAAGTCGTAGCTGCTCAGCAGCTCACGGGTTTCCATTTCGACGAGTTCGAGCAGTTCGGGGTCATCCAGCTGGTCGCACTTGTTAAGGAACACAACGATGGCGGGCACGCCGACCTGACGGGCGAGCAGCACGTGTTCACGAGTCTGAGCCATAGGACCGTCGGTGGCGGCGATCACGAGGATGGCACCGTCCATCTGAGCAGCACCGGTGATCATGTTCTTCACATAGTCAGCGTGTCCGGGGCAGTCGACGTGGGCATAGTGACGATTTTCGGTCTGATATTCAACGTGGGAGGTGTTGATCGTGATTCCACGAGCCTTTTCCTCGGGCGCGTTATCGATTTCATCATATTTGCGGACTTCGCCACCATAGAGGCCATTCAGCACCATGGTGATAGCGGCGGTAAGAGTGGTCTTACCGTGGTCAACGTGGCCGATAGTACCGATGTTGACGTGAGGCTTGGTTCTCTCGAAAGTTTCCTTAGCCATTTTTTCCTCCTGATCGGATTGTTGCTTTTAGGTTAAAAGTTTATTTCATATTTCAACTGGAGAAATTTTCCAGTCAGCCAACTTAGCATTGCTGCCTCAGACCAACCCCGCATCCAAAAAGCACCGTCTTCTTTCAAAAACCGCACCCTTTTACGGGAGATCATCTGCCAGACAGCTTTCACTGTCCGAGATCGCTTCTTGCGTTTTACATGGTAACTTTGAAAAACTCAAAGCCTTATACACGACGTGCCTCTTCCAGACACAATTCCCTTGCAAATTTCTTTGCCGGTTTCAAGCATCTTTCCAAGGCATGTACTGAATTCTTCAGCAAACCGCATTCTGCTTTATCCAGCTGCGCCGACCTGCTTTACTTTCCGGAACACTTCACCCATAACCGGGTTTCATGTAAGGTATACTCCAGAAAACATCACAGTCTGTCAGGCGACAACTGCCAGAGTGAAAAATGGAGCCTACATCCGGACTTGAACCGGAGACCTCATCCTTACCAAGGATGTGCTCTACCGACTGAGCTATGTAGGCTTATATATTCCACTGATAGATCATAAATGGTACTCGAGAGGGGACTTGAACCCCTAAGGATTGCTCCATATGGACCTCAACCATACGCGTCTGCCAGTTCCGCCACCCGAGCACTTATTTCCGTTGCGAATTATCATCCGCAGCTTTGGAACATGATATAATATACCACTCAATTTGAACTTTTCAAGTGGAATTTTGAGTTTTTTTCACTTTTTTTTGAAAAAATCCTCATTTTTCTCTCAAATCAGCTTCAAATTCATGAAAAATCCCTCCGGATGGGCAGGAGGAAGGGCATTTTTCAGTTTGGAACAGCTCCATTTGACCTTTTCAGCCTTGCGCGCAGGCGCCATAAGGCCGGAATAGTGGAGTTCCAGATCCTTTTCACCCACCTTGCAGTTGGTGATCTCAAGGTTCAGGAACGCTTCTCCCCCCTGGGGGATGTCGAAAGCGTAGTAACGCTCCCCGGTATCGCAGGTGGTATCGGGGTTCTTACTTTCGCCGTTGCCGGGATTGCCGAAGGGGATCTCAGTCACAGGAAGCTGACAGCTGCTCACTTTGTGCCATCCGCCGTAGCGGGAGTAGCGCAGGCGGACCACAGGGATCTCGCCGCCGCAGTTTTTCAGCTTGAGCAGCAGACGGCTCTGACGCATACGGTAGGGGATGCGGAGTCCCATTTCCACGCCGATACCGTTTTCGATTTCCACAAAGGCGGTCTTCATATTGACCAGTTCGGGGAGGCAGTAGATCTCTTTCACACCGGGACGCTCACTGTTGCGCAGGAAAATGCCCTCATCTGTGACCATGAAAGGCTCCTCAAAGGGAAGTTCCCATTTTTCTGCGGAACAGACGATGAGTTTGACCTCGTGAGGTCCGAATGTGACGGTTTCGCCCTGCGCCACCCGTCTGAAGTCGGGGTAGATCTGCACCATTTCAGGCAGGGGGGAGTCCACCTTGTATTCCTGCACCGTGGGGGCGGGATTCCTCAAAGCGAGGAATGTCTGCTTTTTGCGGGCGTTGCGGTGTTCAAAGCCGTAGATCTCGCCAGCGTTGGGATTGCCTCCGATCATGCGGGAGTTGCCGGTGTAGATGGAGGAGGCGTTTTTACGGGCAAAAGCCAGACTTTTCCTGAGGATGGCGACCTGCCACGGCTCAAGGGATTCAGGCTGGAGCGTCATAGGCAGGTAGGTCGCGCCCCGGAGGAATGCCCACATGCAGGTATCTGCCCAGTCGCCGGGATATTCACAGAAGGGATTTCTGCGGGCGTGGGGGAATTCGTGGTTGTCGAAGGCATCAGGAGGACACAGGGAACCGTCACGGCGCAGACAGGCGTAATACATAAGATCACGGTGGTTGGCGGCGGAGGCACGCTGGGTCAAGGCGGGCATGGTAGCGTATTCGGAGTCGCCGGAGTCGGGCAGGAACACATGGTTCACGCTCATAAGCCACCAGGGTGAGGGCCACCAGCCGTTGCGGATCACCACGTCGGGATTCACCCGGCGCATGGCATCGCTGATACGGATCATGGCGTTGATGCTCCCTTCACGGACGTGGTCCCTTGTGGGGTACTGCTCCTGAAATTCGGGCGTGACGGCGCAATCGTTGTCCCAGTCGATCTTGAAGTGGACGGCACCGTATTCGGGTGAAGCCAGTTCGCAGAAGCGTTTGCAGAGGGCATCTTCAAGTTTTTTGTCAAGCATAACGCCGTAGTGTTCGCCGCAGTAGGTGGAGCTTTCCCCTGCCCCGACGGCGATGCCTTTGCTTCCGAGGAAATCCCAATCCATACCCATGGGACCGTTGTGAGAGACCCAGAGAGAGAGTTCGGCGCCGTGTTCACGGAAGAGTTTGCCCACTTTTTTCAGTCCGGCGTTGCCTCCGAAAGCCTTTTTGGCGTCGAAAAAGGATTTCCGGTCCTGCCATCCTGCATCCAGAGTGTAGATCTCAGGGGCGATGCCCAGAGCGGAGAAGGCGTTGACCAGACTGGAATAGTTTCCGGGGTTCACATCGTACTCATAGTTGCCGAGATAGGGATCGCTCCAGAAAGAACAGAAGGAAACGAGGGGCTTTTTCAGTGCGGGGATGCGGATCGTGTCAAGATAGGTGTAAAAAAGCTCTTCAGGGGAGCTTCCCATGCCGGTCACGGCACGACAGGTGCGGATGACTCCGTTTTCCCATACCGGATGCTGCTGCAGAGAGTAGGTTTTGTCTTCATTGACGGTGTTGAACGCCGCCGGATGCTCGACACCGGCGAAAAGCTCTCTGCCCATGACAGGATATCCGCATCCGGGCATAAGACCGCCCCCCTCCTCTTCGGCGCCGGGGCGTTTGGTGTTGGAGGTGGTGGCGATGTAGCCGCGGCGTTTCATGCCCCCTGCGGGGAGCTTCTGGCGGTCAAGCTCCACATAGTCGGGGGTGGGGAGCGTTTCAGCAGTTTTAAGGGTGAGTTCCTTGAAGAACCAGTCTCCTTTGGCGGCGGGGGTGACTTTGACTTCAAATTCGATACCGCCGTCACAGTAGCGGCGGCAGATGGTTTTGCCGGAGTTCTCTTCCCCGATCAAAGTTGCAGCTTCGATGCGCTCCCCTCTGATGGAAACAGCGACAGCAGGAAACTTGAAGCTTTTTTCCATACCTGCGGAAGAAATGACTGTCAATTTGTTTTTGATGACCTGGAGTTTCAACATGATTTTATCCTTTAAGTTTCCCGATGCCGGAGCGGAAAAGAACCGTTCCCGGTATCAGCATGGCAAACAGAAGCACGCCGCCCGCCAGAAATATGGCACGGATGCCCCAATTATATGCAATGATCCCGCTGACTGCAGAGGCGGCGATACCACCTGCAACATTGATGCTTGCGGACCAGCCGAAAAAGGTCCCTTTGTGTTCGGGAGAAGTGAGGCGGGAAAGCATGATAAGAAGCATGGGCTGCATACCTCCCGCAACGAAGTAGTAGAAGAAACGGGCAACCCCCAGAGACCAGATATTGGTGGAAAGTCCCTGCCAGACGGCGCAAATGGCGGCGATGACGACCACGGGGATGATCATTTTCTGAGGGGGAAAGCGGTCGCAGAGCGTTCCGAAACCGAAACCTGCGATCACGCCGCCCACGGCACCGCCGGCACTGATGATCCCGGTGTAAAAGGCGGCACCTTTTGCGCCGTGGATCAATTCGACCAGCATGGCGACAAAGGGTTGATCGATGCGCCGTCCTGCGCCCATGAGCATAAACATCAGGAGTACGGCGATGACACCGGGCGCCATGATCTCGCGGGTAAGTTTCGGACGCTCTCTGGAAGCGGATTTTTCAGGGGCTTTGAAGTTCTCTTTCACAAGGAACTGGACCATGAGACCGCTTATGAAATAAAGAAAGGAACAGCTCATAAAAGCTGCGGTGTATCCCCAGATCTCCACGATACATCCCCCAAGAAGATATCCTGTGAGGTTGCCGCTCCAGACGGCGGTGCTGAGGACTCCCAGCACATAGCCGTGGCGTTCTTTGGGGGCGGTGCTGACCAGCAGCGTCTGGGCAGGATTCACCGTTCCCGTGAAAAGCGCCGAAAGTGCCCTGAATCCGATGAGCCAGTGGACATCAGGGGAAAAGACCATCAGGGGATAAAAAATGGCTGTGCCGTAACTGGCACGCAGAAGCATGAGTTTTCTGCCGAAACGGTCAGCCAGCATTCCCCACATCAGATTGGCGAGGAAAAGACTGACCAGTCCGGCAAAGGTGAAAACAGCGACCCACGCCCCCCGCTGGGCATCATCAGCGATGCCCAGGGCGTCTTTCATGAAGAGAGGAATAAAAGGACCGCACATGCCGAAGCCTGCCAGAGAAAGGAACTGGGAAAGCCAGACGGTCCAGAGATTCCTCTTCCAATTGATCTCTGTTTCCATGGGAGGCACTTACTTCCCGGCTTTGCGGTAGCGGCGCTGGGGAGCGGTGAGGCCTGCGCCGGATCCGGGAGTATCGACAAGGAAACTTTCGATCTGGTTGCAGTGGGTCTTCTCACGGAGATATTCGTAGACCGTCATATTGGCGGCAGCCAGTTTATCTTCGGGCCAGCATTTGGCGGCTTCGATGCAGAAGTCGTTGACGCAGAAATCCTTGCCGCTCGCCAGCATTTCATCCAGTCTGGCACGGACGGCACTCAGGGGATCGCATCCTGAAAAATAGGGGATATAGGCATCATAGGCTTCAAATTCGATTTTATCTCTGCCCATGGTCATAATGGAGGCGACAGGAACGGGATTGATCCAGTCGATCTTCTCGTTTTCAAGGGCAAAGGCGGAAGTTGCAAGGTAGAAACCATCCTCTTTACGCCCCCACATGAGGGGCTGGTTGATGCGGATGGCGGAAACAGTATCAGGTTCGCAGACAGCCAGAGCCAGAGCGGCGATCTCGGATTTCCGGTCGAAACAGGCTTCGCCCATGGCACGGCGGAGCAGTTTGCCCGGAGTCAGATTGCGGCGCACCAGATTGGCGACGATCTCGGAGGAGTGGACCCCGCAGCCGTCATTCATCACAGGATAACCTTCGGCGGGCTTGGTCACGAGGGTACGGTAACGGATGCCTTCGGCTTTGGCCTGCTCATAAATGGGGTTGTAGTCGGTCCCTTTGAAACGCCCGGCGGCACCGTTGGCGCAGTAGATCACCTGTTCGTCGTGGGCGAAAAAGGGCTGCGCCCATTCGTCGGAGTCAATTCCGGGAGTGCGGCTGTGGGCGATACCGACGGTGCCGGGGAGTTCCAGAACTTCGGGATAGCGGCGGAGCAGTTCGGCAGTGGAGCCGATACATTTGATCATATGGATCTTGCCTTCGTGGATGGTGGCGATCCCGTTGTAGTGACCACCGCCCAGAGCCTCCTGGCTTTCAAGCATACGGAAAAGAATAGGGGCGGCGGCGTTTCTGCCGGCATAGGCTGCCATATTGCACATAATAAAAAAATCTCCCTTTTTTGGATGAATTGACACAGTTGGTATAAAATAGCACAACTTGAATGTTTTTTCAAGAGAAAAAGGGGCAAAAAAAACCTCCGGCATCAGGACCGGAGGTATTCCAAACAAGCGGCAAAGATTACTTGAGTTCCTTGGCAGTGCACTTGTCGTAATCGGCTTTGCCGACGAAAGCGGTGAGGGGGCGTTTGTCAGCGGTTTCGCCCTTGAAGGCATAACGGGCGCGGGTGGCTTCGCCGTAAACTTTCTTTCCGATCACTTCAGCTTTGACTTTAGCTTTGGCTTTGACATCGTAGAATTCCCACTTCATCTTTGTATCTCCTAACAGGTTAAGGTTTAGTCGGCGACAGCACATCTGTCACCCCTCGTCAAATAAAGTATACTCACTTTTTTGAAATTTCAAGGGCAAAATGGGAAATATTCACGATTTTTTTGAAAAAAAGTTGTATTTTCACAAATTTGAACACAAATTAAGCAACTTACAACGAAAATTTGCGTCTGAGCTGCTCCAGATCGCTGAAGAACCTTTCAGAGTGATTTTTGGGGTCGGCGGGGAAGAGGGCGCGGGCTTCGGCAAGGTGTTGTTCCGCCTTTTCCCTGTCCCCTTCCAAAGCAGCTGCCGTGGCAAGACGCCGGTGGATGGCAGGACGCCCCGGAACAAGAGTGCGGGACTTTTCAAAAAGGGAACGGGCGGTTTCTATTTCTCCGCGGTAGAGAAAGGATTCCCCGACCATCTCATAAGGATAAGGGGAACCGGGACGGTATTTTTCCAGCTGCCGGAGCAGTTCCATAAGCTGTTCCGGTGAAGCGGGGGTGAAATGCTCCTGAGGATTCCGGGGATGCAGGGCAAGTTCCAGTTTTTCAAAGACCGCCTCCCCCCTGACCCAGGTGAAACTTGTGTAAAACCCCAATGCGGCAACAGCCAAAGCTGCGGCACGGCAGCTCCAATCAAAGAAGATCCTGTTTTTCCTCTCCTCTGCAAGAGACTCCTTTTCCCCCATGAGGGCAAAGGAAACTGCAACGCAGCAGATCACCGAAGCGGGTATGGCATCGTTGAGTTCCATGGCACTGTGGAGCAGATAGGCGGCAACGCCCCAACGCCCCATCCGGCAGACCATTCCCCCGTCTCTGCGGCGGAAAAGCTCCCAAAGCAGAACGCCCACGGCGCACAAAACGATCACCCCCGCAGGGATCCCCGACTGAGCGGCAAAGGATGCCGCCATATTGTGAGGTGAGCGGGCGGATTCGTCGGATTTGGTGGTTTTGAGTTTCATGTGGCGGTGGAAAAATTCTCCCCAGCCCCCTCCTGTCAGAGGATTTTCAACTGACATGATGGCGGCGGAGCGGAGATAGTCCAACCGTTCAGAACCTGAGAGCAATCCTCTTTCGGAGCGGGAAATGAGAAAGATCCCTCCCGCAATGACCAGCACACCTGCCCCGGCAAGCAGAGCTTTGTATTTGAACTTGATCCCGGGACGGGTGAAAAACCAGACACACGCCGTCAGAAAAGCGCAGAGCCACGCCCCCCGGCTGCGGGTCATGAAAAAAGGCGGCAGCAGCAGTAAAGCTGCAACAGCGAGAAAAAGTTTCTGTGAAATCTGTACCGGTTCAAAGCGTTTACCCCAGTTCCAGACCAGACCAAGAACAGCCGGAACGGTGAGAAGCAGAAATCCCGCAAAGGTGTTGCAGGAGCCGAGAGAGGAAAAAACACGCCCGTCAAGGATGCGGATCTCCATGATATGGGAAATTTCGATCCCGGCTTCACGCTGTTTGCGGATAAGTTCCACCATTTCGTCGAAGCCCCAGATGTACTGACGCCAGCCGTCGATGCCGGTCACAAGGACTCCTGCGGCAAGGGCGTTAAGGGCGGCTTTCTTCCAGAAAGTGTCGGCACTGAAGATCCAGAAAGCCGCAAGTATAAAGGCGCCGCACCCCCACCAGTGAGCGAGAGTTATGGCGGCGTAGTCCCAATTGGTCGCCCCGGAAATACCGGGGAGCGCCGCACAGGGCACGGCGATCCCCCAGAAAAAAGCGGTCAATGCCCCCGGCGTTTTCCATGAGGGAACAGGAAAAAGAAGAACGGCCGCCATAAGCAGCAGCGCCCCTGCGATACCGACACTGTGGACCGGCCATGAGATGACCAGAAGCGTGAGCAGATCCTGCGGAAACATGGAGGGCTGCTCAGGCATCATGCCCAGAGTCCCGAATTTCAGGGGCAGCAGAAAAAAGAGTATTGTCAGGCACCAGCCTGCTGTGCGCTGACCGAAACGCCTCATTTTGCGAAAACAACCGTTCTTCTGCCGGAAACGATGACACGGTGTTCCAGGTGGAACTGGACCGCACGGGTCAGGACACGGCGTTCGATATCTCTGCCGAGATCACGGAGATCTTCGGGGGTGCTTTCATGGGTGATGCGTTCCACAGCCTGTTCGATAATGGGACCTTCGTCCAGATCGACGGTGGCGTAATGGGCGGTGGCACCGATCATTTTCACGCCGCGCTCCCACGCCTGCAAGTAGGGGTTGCCCCCCTGAAAGGCGGGAAGAAAAGCGTGGTGGATATTGATGATCCTGCCGGGATAGGCGTTGATGACCCTTTCGGAAAGGACTCTCATGTAACGCGCCAGCACCACAAGGTCGATGTGGTGACGCTTGAGAAGTTCAAGGAGCGCATTTTCCTGATCGGGATCGCCGCTGCGGGGGGTGGGGAGGCAGTAATAGGGAACGGCAAATCTGTCCGCAACCTCTTCAAGATCAGGATGATTTCCCACAGCCACAACCACTTTTCCTCCCAGATTGCCCTCTTCGGAACGCATGAGCAGATCGTAGAAGCAGTGGGAAGTTTTGGACACCAGCACCGCCACATTCTGACGGTCGCCGTTGTAGTAGACGGACCATTTGAGTTCCAGCTTGTCGGCGAGGACCTTGAACTGCCCCTCAAGGTCGCTCCGGGTGATATCGGGGGGGAGTTCCACCGCTATACGCATGAAATAGGCGTTCTCACGGACATCGGTGTACTGGCGGCACTCAAGGATATTCAAATTGCGCTGATAGAAAAAGGTGGTGGTCTCAGCAAGGATACCCTTGCGGTCCGCAGTGCTTATAAGAAAAATTGCCTGTCGCATATTGCTTTGTTACCTTTCAAAAGTGTTTTACCCGATCTCGGCACCGGCGGGGATATCGCCGTCAACGGTGACAAGGCGCAGTTCTTTGCCCGCCTTGGCGGCAAGGAGCATTCCTCTTGATTCAGCACCTCTGATCTTTGCGGGCTGGAGATTGGAAACGACCACGATGGTCTTGCCCATGATCTCTTCGGGGGAATAATATTTTGCAACTCCTGCCACAAGGGGACGGGGTTCAGCTTCGCCGATATCGATTTTGAGTTTCAGGAGTTTGTCGGCACCTTCAAGTTTTTCAGCGGCGACAACACGGGCGGTCTTGAGCTTCACCTTGCAGAATTGGTCGATAGTGACCAGTTCCGCAGCTTCGGAAGCAGCAGGAGCTTCGGGTTTGGCCTCTTTTTTGGCTTTCTTCTCTGCTTTTGCAGCGGGAGCGGCGGCGGGTGCTTCCTCCTCCTGGATACGGGGGAAGAGGGGGGCGACTTCCTGAACGGTGCGTCCGGCGGGATCGGGGCAGTTGCCTGAAAGAAGATCGCCGATGGTAAGCAGTTCATCACCGCTGCCGAGCGCCTTCTGGAGTTCAGCCATCTTGGAGGGCATCACAGGAGCAAGGAGAACGGCAAGTTTACGCAAGTTCGCCGCCACGGTGTAAAGGACGGTATTCAAATGGGCGGTATCGTTGTTCTTCGCCAACGCCCAGGGGGCGCACTGTTCCACGTAACGGTTCCCCGCGCGGACAGCACTCAGCACGGCGGCGATACCCTGATCGAGTTTCATCTCTTCGAGGCAGCTCTTCATGCCCTTGACGGCACTTTCGACGGCGGCGTTGAACTCCTCTTCGTTGCCGGTGGGTTCGCCGGGAGCGGGGATGACACCTCCGGCACGGAGCGTCAGTTTCACCACACGGGAAAGGAGGTTGCCCAGATCGTTGGCAAGGTCGCTGTTATAGCGGCGCATGAGGGCTTCACGGGTGAACGAGGCATCGTTGCCCAGAGTCATTTCAGCCATGAGGAAGTAACGGAAAGCATCCACACCCACAATGCCGATCATTTCCATGGGGTTGACCACGTTGCCCAGAGATTTGCTCATCTTGGTATTGCCGGTGAGCCACCAGCCGTGGGCAAAAATGGTTTTGGGCATTTCCACATTCATGGCCTTGAGCATGGTGGGCCAGTAGACGGAGTGGGTGGTGAGGATGTCTTTGCCGATCAGCTGACAGCTGGCGGGCCAGCGGCGGGCGAAAGCCGCATCATCACGGCGGAATCCCACGGCGGAAATGTAGTTGATGAGGGCATCGAACCAGACATAGCAGACATATTCGCTGTCAAAGGGCAGTTCGATACCCCAGGAAAGGCGGGATTTGGGACGGCTGATGCACAAGTCCGCAAGGGGCTGTTTCAGGAATCCCAGAGTTTCGTTGGCACGGAACGCAGGCTGGATGAAATCAGGATGGGTCTGGATGTAGTCGATGAGCCACTCCTGATATTTGGACATGCGGAAGAAGTAGTTGGACTCCTTCAAAGCGGTCACTTCCCTGCCGCATTCGGGGCATTTGCCGTCAACAAGATCTTTTTCGGTGAAAAATCTCTCATCGCCCACGCAGTACCAGCCGGTGTAGTCCTTTTTATAGATCTCGCCCCGGTCGTAAAGATCCTGCAGGATCTCTTTGACCACATCTTTGTGGCGGTCTTCGGTGGTGCGGATGAAGTCATCATTGGTGATGCCCAGCTGCTGCCATAGCTCCTTGAAGCGCACGACGGTCTCGTCGGCGTGCTGCTGGGGGGTGATGCCGTGTTTGGCGGCGGCGTTTTCGACCTTCTGACCGTGTTCGTCGGTTCCGGTGAGGAAATAGGTATCGTCACCCATGGAACGGTGAAAACTTGCCAGCACATCGGCAAGGGTAGTGGTATAAGCATGACCGATATGGGGGCGGTCATTGACATAATAGATCGGGGTCGTCACATAAAATTTTCCGCTCATTATTCAAATCTCCTTTCAAGAAATGGAATTTTTTATACATATTATTAATATATCACACTTTTTTACTCTTGTCAAAAGCAAAACACAGTGTTATATTATACAAGTTGGATAATTTTTTATCTTCAGGAGACACAAAAAATGACACTCTTTCTCATCGGACTTGCGATATTGATCGCAGGGTACTTCACCTACGGCAAACTTGTGGAAAAGGTTTTCGCTCCCGACGACCGCCCCACACCGGCAATTTCCATGGCTGACGGCGTGGACTATGTTCCCATGCCCCAGTGGAAAAACATGCTCATCCAGCTGCTGAACATCGCCGGCATCGGTCCTGTCATCGGCGTGATCATCGGCATCAAGTTCGGCGAAATGGTCTTTCTGCTCATTCCCATCGGCAACATCATCGGCGGAGCGGTCCACGATATGGCGGCGGGCATGATGTCCCTGCGCAGCCGGGGCGCCAATCTGCCCAAACTCATTGAGGACAACTGCGGAAAAACTTTCGGACTCCTTTTCTCCCTCTTCATGATGGTCTGTCTGCTTCTTGTGGTGGCGGTTTTCATCAACGTCCCCTCCAATCTGCTGGACGACCTGATCTCCAACTTCACCAAGTGCGATCCTCTGAAAAACTGCTACTTCTGGTATGCCGTCACCGGTGTTTTCGTTTATTATGTCATTGCCACCATGTTTCCTGTTGACAAGATCATCGGCAACTGCTACCCCGTTTTCGGAGCTTTGCTGCTCATCGGAACAGGAGCGATCTTTGTAAAACTCATGCTGGAAGGGATCCAGACCCCCTCCATCTTGCAGGAAAGCGCAGCTTTCAAAAGCGGCATGACCAAAGCTCCTGTGCTGCCCATGCTTTTCATCACCATTGCCTGCGGCATCATTTCGGGGTTCCACGCCACCCAGTCCCCCATCATCGCCCGCACCATGCGTTCCGAACGTCAGGCACGGAGCAGTTTCTACGGCATGATGGTCCTTGAAGGCTTCATCGCCATGGTCTGGGCGGCGGCGGCACTGGCGGTTTTCAACCTCTTCCCCGAAACCATGAAACTTGCCGCCCCTGTGGCACTGGGAAAAATCGTGGAATATTTCCTCGGCAGCTGGGTGGGAGGCATCACGGTTCTCAGTGTCATCATCCTCGCCATCACCTCCGGCGACACCGCCTTGCGCAGCTGCCGTCTGAGTCTTTCTGAAAAGCTCCGCATCGACCAGAAGCCCCTTGCCAGCCGCTTTCTCGTCTGTCTGCCCATGATCGTCATCGTGGCGCTGCTCCTCTGGTGGTCCAACAAGAGTGCTGAAAGTTTCAACATGCTCTGGCACTATTTCGCCTGGGCGAATCAGGTCATTGCGGTCTGTACGCTTCTCGGGGCGACCATCTATTTGAGCAAGCTGCAGAAGCCCACCGCCATCACTCTGATCCCTGCTCTTTTCATGCTCTTCATCACGGCAACCTATCTGTTGAGTTCCAAGACTCTCGGCGCCCCTCTGGGCTTGCCTGTGCCGCTGCCCTACGCCTATATCATCGCCGCCGCCTTCGCCGCCTGCGCCGGTGTCTGGGCTGAAATGCGGGGCAAAAAACTTGCTGAAACCATAAAGACCGAACAATGATTTTCCCCCCGGTCCCAAAAGTCTCTTCCTTGAAAAAGGGAGGGACTTTTTTTTATCATTATTGCAAATTCTCTTGACAAATCACTCCTTGAGCGTTATAGTAAATAAGTATTTTTTCACACATAATAAGGAGTTTTTCATGAAAAAATCATTGTTCGTGACACTTCTGGTGTCAGCAGCATTTGTTTGCGGAGCCATGCCGGTTTTCGCACCCAAAGCTGAAAGTCCCCGCCGTTACAACATCGGCAGCAAAGCTGAGATCCTTCTGGTCAAGGGGGGGAAGGTCAATTTCCAGATCGTCGCTCCCCGGTCAGGTGCCCCCATTGCCCGATTCGCCGCTCAGGAGCTTGCGGATTTTGCGGGTAAAATGACCAACAGCAAAGTGACCGTTCTCACCAAAGCCACCCGTTCCCCCGCCATTATCATCGGCGACAAAAAGGCCGCCGCCGAAGCCGGTATCGATCTTGCCAAACTCGACCGTGACGGATTTTTCATCAAAAGCCACAAGGGCAACATCATCATCATCGGCAACGACAGCAAGTCCGCCCGCGCCGTCACCGAATCCTGGCACGAGCGTGGCACCCTCAACGGTGTCTACGAGTTTCTGGAACGCTTCGGCGGCGTCAAATTCTATTTCCCCGGAGAAATGGGAACCATCGTCCCTGAGAAAAAAGAGTGGTCCGTTCCCTCCATGGACATCGCCGACAGACCTGACAACCAGTACCGTCAGATCTACTGCATCGAACTGAAAGCCCTCAACAAAAACAAAAACGACTACCTCCCCGAGAGCATGAAAAAACTCAGCGTCGGCAGAAAAACCAACTTCTACCAGCGCATGAGTACGCTCCGCATCCCCAACTGCCACGGCCTTGCTTATCTGGGACTTGTCCAGAGATTCCGCAAGAGCAACCCTGAATACTTTGCGCTCCGGGGCGACGGCTCACGCATGGACGGGACCCACATTTCCGCCCCCAGCACCCGCATGGGACATCTCTGTTTCAGCTCCCCTGTGAAAGAGGTCATCTATCAGGATGCCGCCGCCTTTCTGCAGGGCAAACCTGCCACCAGCCGCAACGTTCTCATGCCCAACGGCAAAGTTTACTGGAACGGCAACTTTTTCAACCGTCCTTTCTTCAACATCATGCCCAACGACGGCATGTTCGCCTGCCAGTGCGCCAAGTGCAAAGCCATTTACGCCAAAGGACCTCAGGCGATCTCAGAACTGATCTGGGACTTCAAGATCGACATCGCTGAACGTCTTGCCGCCAACAAGATCCCCGGATACATCACCGTTATGGCTTATGCCCAGTACCGTCTCATCCCCCGCCGGAAGATCCCCTCCAACATGATCGTCCACCTGGCGATGACCGGTCCCTGGAAAGAGATGAACCCCACTGCCCAGAACAAGGACATGCAGCTCCTCGCCGACTGGTACAAAAAACTGGGTCAGAAAACCTATCTCTGGACCTACGCCACCAAGTGCGGCAACGCCATTACCGATATCCCCAACTTCACCCCCTACGCTGTAGGCAGTTTCTTCAAAAAGAGTGCGCCCCACTCTTTCGGAACCTTCTTTGAATCCGAAACCGACCACTGGCTTTTCGGCGCCATGAACTTCTACGTTCTGGGCAAGGTCCTCTGGGACAGCAAAACCGATGTCAACGCCCTTATGGATGAACACTACGCCCTCATGTACGGCAAAGCCGCCTCCACTATGAAAGAGATCTATCTTACCTGGGAAAAACACTGGCTCAAGGACATCATGGCGAACATCCGTGAGACCGCCGTCGGTCCCCAGGCGGCACTGCCCTCCCAGTACGACATCTGGAACAAGATCTACTCCCCCGCAGAGATCGACCGCATCGAAAAACTTTTCAACAAGGCAGAAGCAGCTGTTGCCAAAGACAAAAAGTCCCTCGCCCGTGTGAAGTTCATGCGCAAAGAGCTGTGGGGCAAGGTCCTTGAGGGCAGACAGGAGTTCGACAAAGCCAACAACGACCGCAAGATCTGGACCGCCGCCATGCCTGAAACTGCGGCAAAGATCACCATCGACGGCAAACTCAATGAAAAAGAGTGGCAGCGTTCCACCCCTGTCCACATGATCGCCCGCAAAAAGAAAGACACCCCCATCGAAGTCGGAACTCAGGTGCGTATGCTCTGCGACAAAGAGAACTTCTACTTTGCCTTTGAGTGCGAAGAGCCTGAGACCTCCAACCTCCTTGAAGCCAAGCGCAAACCCGATGATATGGAACTCTGGCGCGACAATCTGGTTGAACTCTTTTTCAGCGACAGCCGCAGATCAGATGTTCTCTATCAGATCATGCTGGGCAGCAACAACTGCGTGACCGATATGCGCTGGGTGGTGAGCAAGCATGATATGAAGTGGAACAGCGGCGTGGAATACAAATCCGGCATCATCCCCGGCAAAAAGTGGATCGCCGAAGCCCGTATCCCCCGCAGCTCCATGCCTGAACTCAAGGATAAAAAGAGTTTCATGGCGAACTTCACCCGTGGCCGTCTGCTGAAAAACAAAAATGTCATGCCCTACTACGTCTGGACCCCCTTCCCCAAACAGAACCCCGAAAACTGCGGTGTGGTCATCATCGGCGACAAAGTTCCCAACGACTCCATCATCCTTTACGGCGACTTTGAAGTCAAACCCTACAACAAACGTTTCCTCGGACACTGGAAACACGGACAGTGGTACGGTTACAAGACCCTCACCGTTGACAACAAGACCTTCCGCACCGCCGGAGCTTCCGCGGTGCTGGTCCCCAACGAAGGACTCACCTACTTCCCCAAACTCAAACCCAACACCAAATACCGTTACTCCTTCTCGGTGAAACTGGAAAATGTAAAAGCCCAGGAACGCGTTGCCAGCGGATTCTACTCCTATATCCGCACCGGCGGCCCCGGACCTGCCCCCCAGTACTTTTCCATTCCCAAAGCTGCCATGACCGGCACCAACGACTGGGTGCGGCTCGAAATGGAGTTCACCACAGCTCCCGTCATCGGCACCAAAGAGAAACCCTATCTGGGGTTGACCCTGCGTAAAGCCACCGGCAAAGTCTGGGTGGACAACGTGCGGCTGGTGGAAGTGAAATAAACTCCGCTCAATACCCAAAGGGGCTGTTGCAAAACCCGATGTTTTGCCGCACCCCCTTTTTTTTTGCACACATGGCGCCCCGCCTGAGTCCGTAAAAGTCCGTTTTTGTCGGTTTTCGTCCGCAAAAAAAGCGCCGCACCAGACACTCATGCAAACCGGGGGCGCTTTCCAGTACTGAGGGGGTGAGTGTGTGATTACAACCTTTTTGTTTGGTCATACTTAAGGTTGTGAGAGATCCCACCGCAAACTTACGATTGGGGCGATAACTTGGCGCACGCTTTGCCATGGGTGGCTGGTTATAGGTCTTATAAGTCTTATAAGTCTTATAGGCATTGGCTGGTGATTACCTTGACTTCCGTGGCGTCTGCCCGGCGTGGTTGGCTGATGCCCCCCCTGTCAAACCTCACTTTGCGATTCTCGCAGCTCGTCGCAGCTGCGAGTTACTTCGGTGTCGACGTTCGACCGCGCTCGGCGCGAAGCGCCTTCGCTGGTGGCTTGCTTCGACCACTGTTTATATTTGTTTCAGTTAGCGGGCACTTCTGCCACTGGTCAATACAAGTGGGCTGTGTCAAAACAACGAAAACCTCCGCAGACTGTCAACCGGCTCGAGGGTATAAAAAACCCCCGTGGCGTTGAACACGGGGGGAACGGTTGTTCCGGTCTGTGGACCAGACATTATCGGCAACTGATGTTTTGCAACAGCACCTTTTTTTATCAGCCGGAAAAGGTACAGCCAAGAGGCTCTTATTTGCTTTCCATAAGAGAACTCATGGTCTGGCACAGCTCTTTGATGGAAACCTGATTTGCCACATAATTGACTTCGCTCTGGCAGCTGATGAGCCGGGGTGCGCTCAGCAGTTTGGGCATCACTGCCGCCCAGTCCGCAGTTCCTCTGCCGGGGAGGTTGTGGTCATCGCCTACGCCGCTGTTATCGTGGAGATGGCAGGTGACGATATGGGGCAGAAGTTTTTCAAGTGCCGCAGGTTCCTCAATAAGATTGCCGCGCCACGCCTGTTCCACCAGATATTGGAGGTGAACTTTGGGTTTGCCGTCACGGGAGGGAGCCATATAGTTGGCGTGACCGGCATCGAAACAGCATCCCAGGAAGGGAGAGTCAAAGTTTTTGAGCAGTCCCAGGACCTCATCGGTGGCGTTGGACATTTCAAAACTGTTTTCCACCGCAAGGACGATACCTGCCTTTTCGGCTTCCGGGAGAAGTTTCTCAAGAGTTTCCAGAGCCAGTTCCCGCATCTTTTCAATGGAAATCTCAGGTCTGAAAATACAATCCCATGCGCCCACATGGATCACATAGGTCCTGCATCCGGCTTCGGCGGCGTAATTCATGCACTTGATGTGTCCCTCCACAAGATAGGGACGGCGTGCTTTCACGCTGCAATTCAGGTCCCAGCACTCGCCGAAAGGAGCGTGGATCTCAAAAAGTTTGACCCCTGCGCCCCGGGCAAAGCGTTCAAGGTTGCTGTAATAACGGGGATCGTCAAGGATCTTGCACGCCATGCCCTCGTCAATGACCACATTTTCAGCACCGTTGGCGGCGAATTCAACAAAGACATTGGGCAGCAGGGCATCGGTAAAACTCTTGCTGCATGTAAAATAACTCAAAGGGATCTTGCTCATTTTTTTTACTCCTTAAAAAAGCAACAGTTGTTCTGAATCGTCATCAGGACGGTTTTTCTTTTTGAGTCTCACCGCATGGCGGGGGAGCCGGGTCACGGCATCCCGCTGGGCATCGCCTGTCCGTTCCAGAAGTTCCAGAAGATCATTGGCACGGCTCAGGACCTCCTGGGGAAGTCCCGCCAGCTTCGCCACATGGATCCCGTAACTGCGGTCGCTGGGACCGGGGAGGATCTGGCGCAGAAAGATGATATCTTCGCCATACTCTCTGACGGCGACATTATAGTTGTTCACCCCCCGGCGCGTCCGGGCAAGTTCCGTCAGTTCGTGGTAATGGGTGGCGAACTGGGTGCGGCAGCGGATCTCATCGTGGAGAAACTCCGCCACGGACCAGGCGATGGAAAGTCCGTCAAAGGTGCTGGTCCCCCTGCCGATCTCGTCAAGGATCACCAGACTTTTTGCCGTAGCATGGTTGAGGATATTGGCAGTTTCAAGCATTTCAACCATAAAGGTACTCTGCCCCCGTGAAAGATCATCGGCGGCGCCCACGCGGGTGAAAATGCGGTCCACAAGTCCGATCTGGGCGGATTCGGCAGGGATGAATGAGCCGATCTGCGCCATGATGACCAGAAGTGCCGTCTGCCGGATATAGGTGGATTTACCCGCCATATTGGGGCCTGTGATGAGCATGAGCCGGTTCAGATCCCCGTCAAGATTGCAGTCGTTGGGAACAAAGTTGCCGGGCATCATACGGTCGATGACAGGATGTCTCCCCCCGATGATGACAAGACGGTCATCATCGAAAATGCCGGGACGCACATAGTGGTTGAGCCGTGCCGTTTCGGCGAGAGCGCTCAAAGCATCCACCGAAGCCACAGCATCGGCGGCCTCCTGCAAGGCGTGGGTGTATTCCACGGCGGCGGCACGGAGCTGGGAAAAAATCTCACTTTCCAGATTCCTTGCCTTTTCCTCTGCGCCCAGGATCTTGTTTTCAAGCTCTTTGAGTTCAGGGGTGATGAAGCGTTCCGCATTGACAAGGGTCTGTTTGCGGATATAATCATCAGGCACGGCACTCAGATTGGATTTGCTCACCTCGATATAGTAACCGAAAACCGAATTGAATTTCACTTTGAGTGATTTGATACCGGTACGCTCGATTTCACGCATCTGTATCTGGGCAAGCCAGTTTTTGCCCTCGGTGGCGGCGGAACGCAGTTCGTCAAGCTCCGGCGAGAATCCGCTTTTGATGCCCCCTCCGTCAGAAAGGAGCGCCGGGGTATTTTCATCGACGGTCTCAAAAATGCGGTTGACCAGCTCTGAAAAGTCGGCGATACGGGCAAGTTCCCTGTCAAAGACGGGAAGATTGAAAGGCTCAAGAAGCAGCTTCACCCCCGGCATACAATCAAGGGAAACTCCCAGTGCCAGAAGATCACGGGGACCTGCGCTGCCGATATTGAGTTTGCCGGTGATGCGCTCAATATCCCGGATGACACCGATGGTCTCACGGAGTTCCGCAAGGGAAAGCTGGTCGTACTGAAAGGACTCCACCGCATCCTGCCGTTCCACGATAGGGTCATGTTCCCGCAGGGGGCGCAGGAGCCAGTTCCGCAGTTTTCTGCCGCCCATGGGGGTAACGGTTCTGTCAAGGACACCCAGCAGGGAACCGGCTTTGCTTTTGTCATACATGGAGCAGACGATTTCCAGATTCCGCAGAGAGATGGGATCAAGTTCAAGGGCGCCGCTGCATGAACGCAGTTCCAGTTTGGTCACATGCCCCGCTTCGTGGCGCAGATTGACCACCGCATAGCGCAGCAAGGCCCCTGCGGCGCAGACGGCGTGGGGGAAATCACGGCAGCCGAAACCATCCATGGAAAGGACGCCGAAATGGGAACAGAGAAAACTGCTGTTTTCCTGAAAATCAAATTCATAAGAGTCAAGGTCGGTGAAAAGCATTTTTTCCGGACCGGGGAGAGGCATCTCCTCCTTGAGTTCTTCAAGAAGCTCCGGAGAAATGACCGTTTCACGGACGTCGAAACGGCGCATTTCAGCATCGATCTGATCTTTGCTCCCGATAAAGACAAAGAATTCCCCCACACTCACATCCAGCAGAGCCAGGGCAAAGCTGCCGTTTTTATCCTTGTAAAGGGCGGCGGCGTAGTTGTTGACCGTGGCATTGAGCATGGTGCTTTCGGTAACGGTACCGGGGGTGATGATCCTTGTGATTTCCCGTTTGACGATACCTTTGGCAAGTTTGGGGTCCTCCATCTGGTCGGCGATAGCGACCTTGAGGCCTGCGCCCACCAGTTTGGGGAGATAGCTTTCAAGGGCGTGAAAGGGGAATCCGCACATGGGGATCCCCTGCCGTTTGGTCAGGACAAGATCAAGAGCGGCACTGACCTTTTCGGCATCTTCAAAGAACTCCTCATAAAAGTCACCCAGACGGAAGAGCAGCACGGCATCGGGAGGAATGGAACTTTTCGCCTCCTTGTACTGCCGCATCATGGGGGTCAACTTCTCTTCGGAGCTTTTCATTTTTCAAACTCCATTTCGATACGGACACCCTTACCGGCGGCACTGCCCGCCTTTTTGAAAATGGCGACCCTGCCGTATTGAACAAGAGGATAAGAAAGAAGCATTTTACCCACAGCTCCAGCCAGAGCTTCAAGGAGATAAAAGGAACTTTCAGAAGCGATCTTGAGAGTGCGTTTCTCGATTTCAGAGTAATCCACACTCTTGAAAAGGTCATCGGTTTCAGCGGCTTCTTTGAGATCAAGTCCGATTTCGATGTCGATGAGCAGATTCTGCCGCCGGATACGTTCATGGGGCAGCGTGCCGATCAGGGCATTGACCGAAATTTCTTCAATACGGATCTTATCCATGGTCTTCAACGCTCCTGATAGCGTGTGGGGTCGGGGACTCCCGCCCCGGCGAAGCCCGCTTTGCGCAGGGCACAGCTGTCGCAGACGCCGCAAGCCCTGCCGTCGGCATCGGGATCATAGCAGCTGACAGTCATACCGTAATCCACCCCCAGCGCCGTTCCGGTGCGGATGATCTCACTTTTGCTCATGGCTTGCAGGGGAGTTTCGATATGCCACTGCCAATTTTCATCACGGGCGCAGGTGCCGAGTTCGGCGGTCTCCTTGAAGGAGTCGATGAACGCCTTGCGGCAGTCGGGGTATCCGGAGTAGTCCACACTGTTGACGCCGATAAAAATGTGCCGGGCTTTCAGGATCTCGCCCCATGCGGCGGCAAAAGAAAGGAAAATCAGATTCCGCGCCGGAACATAGGTCACAGGCATCACTCCCGCATCGTTGGCGGCGGGAACGTCGATGGAGTCATCGGTGAGTGCCGACCCGCCCCACTGCCGCAAGTCGATAGGCATAACGGCATGTTTTGCGGCGCCCAGAGTCAGGGAAATAAGTGCGGCGCGCTCCAGTTCGCAGCGGTGACGCTGACCGTAATCAAAGGCGAGGGTGTAACACTCAAATCCTCTGGAACGGGCGATGGCAAGACAGGTGGCGGAGTCAAGTCCGCCGGAAAGAAGTACGATAGCTTTTTCCATAATATAAACTCCTCAGACCCCTCTGCGGTCGCCCCAGATGATCTTGTGCATCTGCAGCTGCATCCGCCACGGCAGGGGGGACTCCATAACGAGGGAACTCAATTCCTCAAAAGAGATCCTGCCCCAGACGGGACTTGCGATGAGATGAGGGGTGCGTTCAAAGAGGGCGTATTTTTCGATAACATCACAGGCGAAATCAAAATCCCTGCGTGAAGAAATGACAAACTTCACTTCGTCATGCTTTTGAAGAAGGGCATAATTTTCGTAACGGTTGAAACCGCTCATGCCGGAGTCAGGCAGCTTGCAGTCAAGGATCTTGCGCACCTCTTTGGGAACATCATCAATGGGCATGGAGCCGTTGGTTTCAAGAAGGACCTCGATCCCGGAGTCCAGAAGCATGGCACAGAGCCGGGGTGTTTCGGGGTCGCACAAAGGCTCGCCCCCGGTGATTTCAGCCAGTTTGAGATGGCTTGACAGGACCTCTTCGACGATGGACTCCACCGTTCTCGACCTGCCTGCATCAAAGGCACGGGCATAGCCTGTGTCACAATAGGAACAGTCAAGGTTGCATCCGCTCAGCCGGATAAAGAAACACTTTCTTCCGGCATGAGTGGACTCCCCCTGTAAACTTGCAAAGGTCTCACAAATGCGCACTTTAAGGGTTTTACTCCTCAAAATAGGTGCAGCCGGAGCCTGCGGATTCTTCGATACGGATGCTGTAAACTTTGACAACACCGTCGTTGATCACAGCACTGAGACGCTGATAGATCTTCATTGCCATAACTTCGCTGGTGGGGTTGATTTCAGCGTATTCGGGCAATTCGGAAAGGTTTTTGTGATCGTACCCGTCAAGGATCTCATCAAGAGCCGCTTTAAGACGCTTGAAGTCAAGGGCGATACCGATATCGTTGAGTTTATCGGTACGCACAACGGCGATCACATTGTAGTTATGGCCGTGCAGATTACGGCAGTCGCCGTCATAGCCTTTGAGCTGATGGGCGGCGGAAAAGGTCCGTCTGATCTCAATATCAAACATATTTGTCCTCATCATCGTCAAATTCTTCATCATCGAACTCTTCGTCATCGAATTCTTCATCATCGATGCCTTCAAAGTCGTCGTCGTCAAACTCGCTGGAGTGCTGGAATTCATCATCCTCATCAAGATCGCCGAAGGGATCGTCCTGATCTTCATCATAATCGAATTCATCATCCTCATCGAATTCATCATCGCCCATGCCGAGATCGGGTGCGCTGATCATAGCACCGCATTCAGGACAGCATCCGTCCTCGACTTCGATATCGCTCTCACGGACTTCGGTATTGCAATAAGGGCATTTACTCATTATAATAAAATCCTTTCTTTCAAGAAGAGTTAAAGTCAATTCAAATCACTGCATCAGCAGTTTCAAGAAAAAGGGCGACCTCAAGGAAGATCGCCCGGAACTTTCACATACTGCAAAGGGCAGCACCTGCTGACACCTGCGGTCAGTTCCGGAACTCCGGAAACCGGGGCGAAAGTGCAGCGTAAAAGCTCATTTTCCGCCTTTGCCAGCCTGAGCGGCACGGGCAGGAGTGGTATCATAGACTGAGAAGAGATCCACCGCACCGAAATCGGTGAGGGACTGGTTGACCACTCTGGTCTCAACGGTGTTGGCACCGCTCACGACCGCCTTGGCTTTGGCAGCGGCGATCTCCTTGACTTCACGGTCGGCGGAGCTGATTTCAGTTTCGGCGCGCTTCTGGGCGGCGGCGACTTCGTCAACGATGACAGCCACATTGGGGGCGCCGACGGTTTTGAGACCGAGGACGTTGATCAGACGGTAGCAGGCGGTGTAGTAGTTGCCGAGGGCGATGATCTTTTCAGCTTCCTTACCGGCTTTGACATTTTCGTCATAAACCTTTTTGCAAGCCACAAGGTCGGCATGAGCGATACGGACCTGAGCGACGATGGCGAAAGCCTGGGCGATGCCCCGTTTTTCTTCAGCGTTCCACGCCTTGTTCATATCCACAGCCACGGAAAGAAGATTGTAGGCAGAGCGGATACCGAATGCCCACCAGTTCATGTTGTAGATATCGGAATTCATAAAGTCAACATAGGCACCGATCTGGGGGAAGAGGCTCTTCATCTCGTTACGGAGCTGGAAAATATTGATCTGTTTGGAAAGACCGATCTCATAGAGTTCGGGGCGCATCAGCAGAGCGATCTGCTCCAGCACCTTCACATCGGGGAACATGAAAGCGGGGAGTTTGTTGAGGCAGTTGGCATCCACAGCAACCTTTTCCGTGGGAACGGCACCGATGAGTTTGCAGAGTTCAACACTGTTGACCTCTTTCATGCGGAGATACTCGGAGAGCTGTTTTTTCAGAGCCGCAAACTTGAGATACTGGGCAGAGGTGACTTTGTCTTTGAACTGATCGGGGTCGCCCGCCTGTTTCAGACGGACCTTGGTGATTTCAGCGGCACGCTGGGCGGCGGCGGTGGCGTAATAGGCTTTGACAACATCAAAGGCGAGATTCTGAGCGGCACGGTTGCGGCGCTGTTCGCTGAGATAGTTGGCATCCTGAGCCTGTTTTTCGTTGAGGAACGCCAGAGAAAAGTCGA
Source organism: Victivallaceae bacterium (assembly GCA_045654705.1). Taxonomy (GTDB): domain Bacteria; phylum Verrucomicrobiota; class Lentisphaeria; order Victivallales; family Victivallaceae; genus UBA1784. The sequence goes on along the minus strand of JAZONY010000150.1, from coordinate 24,918 downwards.
TGACACTGCATGCGACACCGGCATCCATGCCGTTATCTTTCACATTGTCCAGCTGGGGGAGTGCGCCCAGAGTTTCGGCGGTACGGCGTTCAGAGGCGATGCGTTCCTCAAGTTTATTGAGTTTGGCAGAAAGGCTTTTTCCGGCGGCCATGGAAACAGATTCGCTGAGGGAGAGTTTTTTCCCTTCGATGATTTCACGGGACTTGGCACCTTCAAAGTGTCTTGCGGCACTTTCGGCGCGTTCATCACGATTCTGTTCTGCGTTCTGACACCCTGCCATAAAGGAAGCAAGAGCCAGGATTGCCGCACAAGCGACGAGCTGATTGATCTTCTTCATAACTTTTAGATCCCTGTAATTTATTTATCTGTTGATTGCTGCAATCTTCTTATGAAAACCCGGGAACACGCCCCCCGAAAAAGATTTCCGGAAACTGTTCCCGGGATTCCCTTTGAGGAACCCCCAACTCCTCCTGCCGCAAGAAAATGCGGAAAGAGGAGCTGAGAATGAACTGCCGGAAAAATCAGTTGGCAGCTTCGTTCTTCTTGAGGACACCGGCTTCCAGCAGTTTGTCGATGAGCTGCTGCATGGAGTTGAAAGCGCTCAGAAAACCCTGGGGAGGCATGATCACACGGACATTGCTCTGGGGGGTGGGAGCTTCACCTTCAGCACCGGGCTGGAGAGTAACGAAGTCGAAACGGACCATGGCTCCGGCGAAGTGGATCTGACCGATACCGTCGGCATAAATTTCTTTCTGGCACATAATAACATTTCCTTTCAGTTATAGAATGGTTGATCTGAAATCAACGGATGATATTTTTGAATTTCTTTTCGAGAGCGGCGGCACGCTGGGCGCCGTATTTGAAGCCGTCGGGACCGGCGGCTGACTTCTTGTACCACTTGACGGCGGCGTACTCATCTTTGGCGACACCGATACCGCCCTCATAGCATCTGCCGATCATGAACTGGGCGTAACGGTTGCCGGCGTTGGCGGCACTGAGATAGAGAGAAGCGGCTTTGACCACATCCTTTTTGACACCTCTGCCGTTTTCGTAGCAGGAGGCAAGCTCATAGATACCGTAGGTGTTGCCGGAGTCGGCGGCACGCTTGAACCAGCTGATAGCGGTTGCGATATCTTTCTTGACCAGAGTACCGTTGGAGTAGAGCAGACCCATTTCATACATGGCATCGGAGTTGCCCAGCGTAATGGCTTCCTGAAGATATTTGATCGCCAGTTCGGGGGTGCGCTCGGTGCCGATACCGTCACGGCAGCAGAGGCCGAGCATCAGGAATCCTGCGGAACTGCCTTTCTTGGCAGCTTCCTGATAGTATTTGCAGGCGGTCTTGGCATTGACAGCGACGCCGATACCTTTGGCATGGCAGATCCCCAGCCAGAGGGCACCGTCGGCACAGCCTTTCTTGAATCCGAACTCAAATTCACGCAGGGCGGCGCGGGGGTCTTTGCTGACGCCCACACCGTTGAGACGGGCGATACCGATCTTGACGGCGGCGAGACCGCTGTTGTACTTCTTGCCTTCGGCGAGGAGCTGGTGGGCTTTTTTGTAATCTTTGCTGACGCCCCAGCCGTTGAAGTAGTAATCAGCAAGTGCGGCAAAGGCGGCACCGTCTTTGCTCTTGGCGGCGAATTCAAGATTCTTGCGGCCCAGGGCAAAGTTGCGGGGCAGCTTGACCCCCTCGGTGTACATCTTGCCCAGAGCGAAAGCGGCAACACTGTCACCGGAACCGGCAAACTTCTGGACCAGAGCCAGACTGCCTTTCAGCTCTGCAGGTTTGAGATCGGGAGAGGTGCTGATAAGCTGAGCCAGATCGGCGACGGCACCTTTGTTGCCGTTGTTGACAGCTTTTTCAAAGAACTCAACAGCCTTTTTGGCATCACGTTTGACACCTTTGCCGTCACGGAGGAATGAAGCGTAAAGCTCCTGAGCATCGGCGAAACCGGCTTCGGCGGCGGTACGGGCGAATTCAGCGGCTTTGGCACTGTCGGCGGCGGTACCGAGGGCTTTGTCATAGCAGACAGCCATGCAGTATGCAGCTTCCATATTGCCTTTGGCGGCGGCATTTTGGAATGCGGCAAAGGCTTTCTTCACATCTTTGGCAACCATGCGGCCTTCGAGGGTCAGACGGGCAAGTTTGACTTGAGCGTTCAGATCGCCGCGGCGGGCGGCACGTTTGAGCATTTCAACGCCCTTGGCATTTCTGCTGAGGACGAGAGCATAACCGGCTTTCCCCATAGCTTCAGGCTCATTCATGGCGGCGGCTTTCTGCATCAAATCGAGCCAGTTGTTCTTTTTGGCTTTGCGGGCGATGTCGGCACGGAGCGTAAAGGCTGCGGGAACATTCTGTTTCACAGCGGCTTCGGCGTATTTGGAAGCCCCTGCGTTATCGCCTTTGGCAAGCATGACCTTGCCCGCATAGATCTGGGCACGGGCATTACCGGCATCGGCAAGCTCTTTCAGATCTTTGAAAGCGGAATCTTTGGCACTCTGTTTGGCGGCGCTCTCGTAATCGATTTCAGCAAGAGCCGCTTCGGCGCAGGGAACACCCTTGGCGGATTTGTACCACTTTTCCGCCTCTTTCAAATCATTTTTGACAGAAGCGTTTTTGAAATAGTAGTCACCCAGCATCATGGCAGCTCTGCCGTTTTTGGCGGCGGCGGCCTGTCTCAGGAAACGGAGCGCCTGAGCGTGGTCACTGGGAATGACCAGTTTGCCATGGGCTTCATATCCTTCAAAATAGACATTGGCAAGAACCAGCATGGCGTTGACCACACCTTTGCGGGCGGCACTTTCCATAAAGCTGACACCTTTGACCATATCGGTATTGCCGCCGATGCCCTGCATGAGGAAAAGTCCTGCCCAGAACTGACCGACGGGATTTCCCAGTTTGGCAGCAGCGAGGAAGGCTTCACGGGCTTTGACGGGAGCTTTGACCACGCCGCAGCCGTCTTTATAACAGATACCCAGCAGAGCCGTTGCCTGACCGTCTTTGCCTTTCAGGAACTCAAGCTGGCGCAGAGCCTTGGCGGGGGCGGCAGCAATGGATTTTGCGGTATGCTCTTTCATCTTGAGAGCAGCGGCGATCTCACTGGCAAGAGCGGGGGGGACAGTGCCGACAGGGGCGGGTGCAGCGGCGATCGCAGCGGTTCCGGCGGCGATCATAACTGCGGACAGGATGTGCTTCAAATTCATCATTACCTCAAAGAAAAAATATTTTATAATAAACTTATGAAATACACTTACAATAAACCAACAGATACTTTACATGTAAAATGCAGATATTTCAAGTTAAAAGCAGAAAAATATTGATTTTTTTTTGAAAAAAAGCGTAAAAAACCCCTTTCGGACTGATTTTTCATGATTTCTTTATTTTTTCAGCACTTTTATTTTCAGGCCCCGGAAGTTGTATTCAACAATTCAAATTCTTTCAACACCTCTTCCAGTTTCACAAGGGGAAGACCGATGATATTTTCAAGCTCGCCCTCAAAGCGGGCGCCCAGAAGTTCAGGATGCGCTTGGATGGCGTAGGCACCGGCTTTATCGAGGACGGAGACATGTTTCATATAGGTTTTGATCTCCTCAGAATTCAGGGCTTTGAAAGTGACCTGCGACACACAGCTCCATGAACAAGTCACACCTTTTTCACGGCAGACGAGGGCAACGCCGCTGATGACCTGATGGGTTTTGCCCCCCAGCATGGCGAGCATATTTTCCGCCTCCGGAAGAGAAGCGGGCTTCCCCAGCATTTTTCCTTCTGCAAAAACAGCTGTATCGGAGCCGATCACCCAGTCGCCGGGGAACCGCTTTGCCACAGCTTCAGCTTTGAGCTGGGCGTTTTTCTCAGGCAGTTCTTCAAGAGACATCCCCTCTTCCAGTTCTTCCACACAGGGGGGAACGGTGATGAATTCCGGAACGATCCGCCTGAGCAGTTCTTTGCGCCGGGGGGATTCAGAGGCCAATATAATCATCGTTTGCCTTTTGCGCTTCTCCCTTTTCAGGAGCGGCAGTCCCGGTTCCGTCGGATTCGGAGATCCAGAGGCGGATCTTTTTCAGAGAGGTCACACCGAATCCCTTTTCCAGAGCCGCAATGAGTTTGGGTTTGAACTCATCGCAGAAAGCGGGGATCCCGGAGGTGTCGGCAAGAAAATAGCTGCAGTAAATGGTAAGCTGGTATTCCGCCCCCTTGCGGGTGAGGAGGATCTTCACCACATGGAGCGCAGGATAAGCCTCAAGTTCACGCTCCACCACAGAAGCGATGACTTCGCGGCTCACCATGGTATTGCCGTCTTTGCGCTTCACTTCGATATTGCGGCATCTGCGGCTTCTGAAAATCAGGAAAAAGATCCCCCGGAGCAGCAACAGCACCAGCATCAGCACCAGCACCAGAGTCAATGCGGCAATGAAACCTTTGTTGAAGTCATTGCCCAGAAGGGCGTGCCACCATTCGGGACTTTTGACGACGTTGATAATATTCATCATTTTCTCACCAGTTTCTTTCAGGACGAAAACTTTTACAGACGGACTCCGGGAGAACCTTTCAAAGACTCTCCCGGAGCGGAACTCAACTCCCTTTATGCAGAGATTTCAGCTTTTTCAAGCCTTCCCGGAGCAATGGGGAACCGCTGCCGGTCAGGGCATGGGGATATTGACAACAGGAGCTGCCGCTGCATTTGCTGCGGCATCTTCCTCATCATCCTCATCCTCGACGGGCTGTTCATCAATATCCTGCACAGCCACGTTGACACGGGTCACGGTCATGCCGGTGACGTTTTCGATATTGTCGATGACGGCCCGCTGGACCTGCTGGACAACATCAGGCAGACGGAATCCGATAAGGATATTGAGCTTGAGGTCGATGGTCACGCAGTTGTCCCCTGCGATACCGACGGTAATGGCTCTTGCCTGCATACGGCGGCTGCCGACGATGCTGGCGATGGCATCGACGACGGTGCTGCCTGCAAGACGGGAAACGCCGGGAACTTTGCGGGTTGCCATGGCGACCAGATTGGCGATGACATTTTCGTGGATCTTGATCTCACCGAGTTCACCTTCCATCAAAGAGGTCTCGGCGGCGTTCCGGTTTTCTGCGGCTGCGGGAATTTCCTGAACGTTGTTTTTGGCATCACTTTTCATGGCTTTCCTCCTTATTCGGGTTCTGGGACATCCGATCGACAAATCCGGTATCGTAGTTGCCCTCGAAAAAGTCCTTGTGACTGATGATCTGTTTCTGGAAGTCACGGGTGGTTTTCACACCTTCGACGACCAATTCGTTGAGGGCGCGGCGGCAGACGGCGAGTGCCTCCTGACGGTCGCTTCCCCAGACGATGAGTTTAGCGATAAGGCTGTCGTAGTAGGGGGGGATCCGGTATCCGGAGTAGACATGGGAGTCCACACGCACATTTCTGCCGCCCGGGGGGATGAAAAGGGAGATCTGACCGGGAGAGGGGGCAAACCCTCTGGCGGGATCTTCGGCATTGATACGGCACTCAACGGCGTGGCCTTTGATCACGATATCCTTCTGACGCAGGGTCATTTTTTCGTTGGCGGCGATGCGGATCATCTCTTTGATGAGGTCGACGCCGGTGATCATTTCGGTCACAGGATGCTCCACCTGGATACGGGTGTTCATTTCCATAAAGTAGAACTCACCCTCAGCGGTGTAGAGAAATTCGATGGTTCCGGCGCTGGAATAGCCTGCGGCTTTGGCGGCTTTGACGGCAGCCATGCCGATCTTCTCACGCATCTTGGCATTGAGGGCGGGGGAAGGAGACTCCTCAAGGAGCTTCTGGTTGCGGCGCTGGACACTGCAGTCCCGTTCCCCCAGATAGACCACGTTGCCGAAGTTGTCGGCAAGGATCTGGACCTCGATATGGCGGGGGTTGACGATGAATTTTTCCATGTAAAGGTCCCCGTTGCCGAAAGCCTTTTCAGCTTCGGTGCGGGCGGCATGGTATCCCTGGATGAGACTTGCGTCGTTATGGGCGATGCGCATACCCCGTCCGCCGCCGCCGGCGGAGGCTTTGATGATGACGGGATATTTGAGTTTGTGCGCCATTTCGAGAGCCTGTTCCTCATTTTCAAGGAGTCCGTCACTGCCGGGCGTGACGGGAACACCGGCTTTGCGCATGGTTTCACGGGCGACGGATTTATCCCCCAGAGCCCGCATGGCGGCGGCGCTGGGTCCGATGAAAGCGATACCGTGAGAGGCACAGGCCTCGGCGAAGTAGGCGTTTTCGGCAAGGAATCCGTAACCGGGGTGGATGGCATCCACGTCGCAGATGGCAGCGACGGAAAGGATCCGCTCGATGAGCAGATAGCTGGACTGGGGCTGGGGAGGTCCGATGCAGACCGCTTCATCCGCAAGGCGGACAGGCATACTGTCGGCATCAGCCTGAGAGTAGACCACCACCGTCTTGATATTCATTTCGCGGCAGGCGCGCAGAATACGCAGGGCGATCTCTCCACGGTTGGCGATTAAGATCTTGTTGAACATATTACTCCAAAACGATGAGAACCTGACCATATTCCACGGGCTGACCATTCTGCGCCACGATCTCTTTGACCACGCCGGATTTCTCGGCTTTGATCTCGTTCATGACCTTCATGGCCTCGATGATGCAGATGACGGTGTCGGGCGTCACACGGTCCCCCACCTGAACGAAAGGAGCGGCATCAGGAGAGGGAGCGGCGTAAAAGGTTCCCACCAGGGGAGATTCGACGGTGACGGCGGGCTTTTCAGGAGCTGCGGCGGGGGCGGGAGCGGCAACGGGAGCTGCGGCAGGGGCGGCAGCAGGAGGCAGGACCTGAACTGCGGCAGGGATCGTCTGCACAGCTCCGATGGCGGCAGCTTCACGGCGGATGCTGATGTTGCTGCCGTCAGCTTCAACTGAAAATTCGGTCAGCTGGTACTCTGCCATAAGCTTCATTATGGTCTTAATGTCTTCAATATTCATCATAAGTTACCTCTTTTTGTTTTATGACAAACGGGCAGCCAGGGCCCGTAACGCCAGAAGATAAGATTCTTTACCGAAACCTGCCACAACACCGATACAGGCGGAACCTGTTATGGAGGTGTGGCGGAAATCTTCACGCTTGAAGATGTTGCTCAAATGGACCTCGACTGCGGGCAGAGCCGCGCCCAGCAGCGCATCATGGAGCGCAACCGACGTGTGGGTGTACCCCGCAGGATTGATCACGATCCCTTCGATATTTTCAAGAGGAGCCTCACCGATACGGCTGATCAGGGCGCCTTCGCTGTCGGATTGAAAACACTCAAGTTCAAATCCCAGTTCCGCCGCACATGAACGGCAGGCGTTTTCGATATCCGCCAGTGTATCGTACCCGTAGATCTCAGGTTCCCTGCGCCCCAGGAGGCGTAAATTCGGACCGTTGACCAGCAACAATTTTCTGCTCATACTGAGAGACTCCGTTTCTGCAGTTTTATCTGTTTTTCTGCCACATTATCTTTCGCAGTTACATAATATAGCACCGAATCAGTGATTTTACAATTCCGTAATTCTAAGTTTTGGCTTGGATTGCAGTTCTACAAGGGTATTTTCGCTGTAGGAAGGCTGATTTTCCGCCTTGCGCAGATTGATGACCACCAGCGTGATACCCGAAATCAGCAGCACCAGAAAGAGGAAGATCACCAGAGCCGCCGCCAGAGCCAGATTGCGGATGCGGCGCATATTCTCCTCGCTCACATCGCTGCCCTTGACCGATTTGGAAAAATCTTCAGGCACGTCAAAGGCGATCTCGTCCCGCATCTTGCTGACGAACTCCCTTGCAAGGGCATTGTTGATGTTGTAAAACTGGCAGAGCCGCTTCACATAGGCGATGACATAGACCGGCTGGGGAAGCATGGAAAAATCCTCTTCCTCAAGGGCTTTGACCATGTCGGACTTGATGCGGGTCGCTTCAAAGACCTGAGCGTAAGAGAGATTGAGTTTTTCACGCTGGATCTTCAGGAACTCGCCGCAGCTGCGGGCGCCGCAGGCATCGGTATCGGGGATGGGGGTCTCTTCGATGACCATATCCTCAGTGAGGACACGCTGAGAGTTGTTTGAAACCGTCTCCGCACCGGGGGCGCGCACTGTTCCGGGCTGCTTTTCTTCTGCCGCAGCTGCCGGGGGAGTATTTTCAGAAAAAAGTTCGTTGCTGCCGTTTTCGTTATTCATAGATCTTCACCTTTTGTGCTTCAATCGTTGACATCAAGTCCGTCAAACACCAGAATATCCCGCTTATTGCCGCTGCCGGAGGGAGGACCGACGATCCCTCTCTTTTCCATCTGGTCGATGAGTTCGGCGGCACGGTTGTAACCGATACCCAGACGGCGCTGCAGATAACTGGTACTTGCTTTGCGTTCAAGGATCACCACTTCAAGTGCCTGGCGCATCACATCACCGTCGCCGGGGCGCATATATTTTTTGACCAGTGCAGAAACATCGGCACTGCCGTTATCCCAGGGCACATCGTCATCGCCATCTGTATCATCCTCACCTTCTGCATCGTCGGGATCCTCTTCGGCGAGGACCTGACTGTCGAAGTTCTGGGGAGCCTGACCGCTGACGAAGTCCACCACCTTCTGGATATCGCTGTCAGGAACAAAGGAACCCTGAACACGGTCGATGTGCATGGAAGAAGGAGACATGTAAAGCATATCGCCCTTGCCCAGAAGCGTTTCTCCGCCGGGAGAGTCAAGGACCACACGGCTGTCGATGAGGGAACGCACCTGGAAACAGAGACGGGTGGGCAGATTCGCCTTGATGACACCGGTGATGACGTTGGTGGAGGGACGCTGGGTGGCGACCACCACATGAACACCTGCGGCACGCCCCTTCTGGGCGATACGGGTGATGGAGTTTTCCACATCCTTTTTGGCTTCGGTCATCATCAGGTCCCCCAGCTCGTCGATAATGATGATGAGGACCGGCATCCGGTCGGGGATCTGCACGCCGTCGTTGTCGAAAACCGGTTCGCCGTTGAGGGGACGGGCGTTGAATTCGGAGATCTTCTTGACCCTTGCGGCGGCGAGGATACGGTAGCGTTTTTCCATTTCGTTCACCGCCCAGCGCAGAGCCACAGGCACTTTGGCGGAGTCGTTGATAACGGGGGTGAGCAGATGGGGCAGATTGCGGTAGACGTCGAACTCCACCACCTTGGGATCGACCATGATGAGTTTGAGTTCATCAGGACGGAACCGGAAGAGCAGACTCATAATAAGGGAGTTGGAGCAGACACTCTTACCTGTACCTGTTGAACCTGCGATCAGCATGTGGGGTGCGGAAGCGATATCCAGCACCACGGGTTTGCCGGAAACATCCTTACCCAGAGCGATGGGGATCTCGGCTTTGCCGGAACGCCATTCGGGGGACTCCATGACGGAACGCATGAAAACCGCAGATGCCTTGCTGTTGGAAACCTCGATACCCACCACAGGTCTGCCGGGGATGGGAGCAAGGATACGGACACTCTGCGCCGAAAGGTTCATGGTGATATTGCTGGCGATCTGCTCCACCTTGCGGACGTTGACACCGGGTTCGAGTGTGACTTCAAAGCGGGTGACACGGGGACCGGAGGTGTGATTGCTCACCCAGCCCCGGATGCCGAACTCTTCAAGAGTCTGATTGAGGATATTTTTGGCGTTGGAGATCTCTTCCACATCCTCTTCGCAGCTGTCGGAACCTTGAGAAAGCATGGTCACAGGGGGCAGCACATAATCACTTGCAAAAACGCCGGGGGCGGCATCTCTGCCCTCACGGGCGACTGAAACATGCAGATCGTTGCTCCGCACAGCAGGAGCGGGTGCAGGGGCGGGTGCAGGTGCAGGAGCGGGTGCAGGTGCGGGAACAGGGGCGGGTTCTTCCACATCTTCGTCATTCTCCTCAAAGAGATCTTCATCATCAGAAGCGACCTCCTCTGGAAGCTCTTTTTCAAGTTCTTCCCCGTGGGGAGCTTTTACAGAAGCAGACATATTCTGAAAGGTCTCGTCCGTATCTTCTTCCTCCCGGGGCGCAGGTGCAGGAGCAGCTGCCGGCACGGGCGCAGGGGCGGGAAGAGGCGCAGAACCTGCCTCAGCTCCACTGAAAAGGGGTTGACGGAACTCTCTTGCAGGAGTGCGCCGGGAGGCGTAAAGTTCGACCTCAGGCTCTTTTTCAGTTTCAGGAAGAGTACGGAAACAGCCGGAAATCAGATTTTTCCACTCGGCGATATAAAGCCAGACCAGGCCCCCCGCAAGGAGTGCAAAGCCCACGATGGAACAGCCGATGACGCCGATAAAGTGGCGCAGTATGCCTTCATCCAGTCCGCCGCTTTTCGGGGCGGCGAAAAACTGCCCGATGACACCGCCTGAAATGCCGGATTTGATAGCTTCAGTGTGACCGAGGCCCAGAGAGGGGAGCGTTTCCTCAAAGCTCTCAGGGGTGAGTCCGAAAAGGAGCAGCGCCCCGGCGATGATGAGAAGTGAAGCAAAAAATCCCTGCCAGTGGGCAAAGGAACGGTATTCATAAGTGAACTCCCCAAGTCCGATGCGGACACTGCGGAAGAAAACCAGCAGCAGAAGCAGATAGGTGACAAGTCCCAGGTGCATAAAAAGGAAGTGGGCGGAAAATGCACCGATCCAGCCGATCCAGTTGTTGATGCTCCCTGTGCTTCCGCCGTAAAGGATCACGGCATCACCGGGGGAATAGGAAAGCACCGCCGCGGCAAAAAGCAGCAGCAGGACCACCAGAACGATGATCCTGAAAACTCTCCCTCCCTCTTCAAAGGAGTCTGTCTTATGGATTTCGGACATATATTTCTTTTTCTCCACCACCTGAAGTGACTGTTACTGCCCTTACGCCCCGTTTCAGGGGCAAAGGGTTGAATTTTTCATTCCCGGAACTGCCGGAACTGTTCCGGGGGTAATATAATGCAATCTTGTGCAGATTGCAAGAAAAGAGCGTTCCCTTTTTGAAAAAAACTTTCAAAGGATGGGGGTGCGTTCTTTCATTTCGGCATTGAAATCTGCGGTATCTTTCAGCAGAAGGATGCGTAACACAAAGTCGTAACGCACCTTTTCCCTGCCGGTGAGGGTCTGGACCTGACCGAAAGAATCCATCTGCCACGCCTCGCCCCGGCTGTTGAGGTTGTCCACATTGGCGCTTGAGGAAAGAGGCGGCGCAAAGGCGCCCTTGCTCTGAGGATAATATCCCACAGCCTTTGTCCCCGCAGAAAGGATGCAGACGGCATCGGCACCATGTTTCCTCGCAAGTGAACGCAGCTCGGCAAGCCGGTCGTATTCATCGGTGGAAAGAGGCCCTGTAAGGGTCCCCCGTCCGATGATGCGGTATTTGTCGGCGGGGATCTTTTCCCTGCCGTTGAAAATATTCACCACCGCAGACTCGGATTTCGGGGCGAAAGACTGCCCCACATAGTCAAAGTTCATGCACCCGGCGAGGAAAACAAGGAGCAGCAATGCTGCCGTATTTTTGAGAAGAACCGCTTTCATAGACTTTAATCCTTCATCCGTTTGAGATTGAACTCCCACGCCTGTCCGCGGCGGATCTTGCGGACATAAAATTCAGCGTTGCCGTGACGGATCACATCCCCCACCCGCACAGGGCGGTCGAGGATACGGGAAACCCAGACCGCCACCGGTTCCGCCCGCAGAGGCAGATCAAGGTGGGTATCACGGGCAAGGAGCCGCAAAGGTACGCCGCCGCCCACCACCCAGAAGTTTTCGCCGGGTGAGTAAAAGGTACGGGGCAAGGGGTCGAATTCATCATCCAGATCCCCCAGCAGTTCTTCGATGATATCTTCGAGGGTCACAAGACCCAGTGTGGTATTGGTCACAGGGTCGCGGACGATGGAAATATGGCAGTTCTGCATGGTCAGGTGTTCCAGAAGTTCCGCCGCCGTGTCATCGGGTTCGCAGAAAGGCACAGGGCGCAGGATATCGTTGACCTTGACCGTGCCGGGATGGGAACGGTGGATCGCCACAAGCTCCTTGAAGTTCACATAGCCCAGAACTTCGTTTTTGTTATCCTCTTCGCAGACGGGGTAACGGGTGTGGAAGTCGTTGGCGGTGGAGTTCATGGCATCGGTGAGAGTCTGGTCGGCGGTGAGGAACGAAATGTTTTCCACGTCGATCATCACCTCACGGGCGGTCTTTTCAGAGAGGTGGGGAACCATCTTGATGATGCGTTCCTGCCGGAGAGAGATGCTCTGGGTACTCCGGGCAAGGGAGGCAAGGGCGGAGATCTCTTCGGCGGTGGTGGGCTTCTCAGGTTTGCGCCTTTCAAAGGGTTTGTTGATCCACTGGGTCACTTTGATAATGGGCATGAAAACATAGAGAAGCACCTGCAGGACAGGTCCGCAGATCTGCATGACACGCATATTGAAGCGGACACCCAGTGTCTTGGGCAGCAGTTCCGTGTACTGGACCATGAGCAAAGTGAAAACCAGTGAGAAAACACTCATCACCGTGGCATTGGCGGGATAAAGGGCATTGAGGCTGGCACCGGCTTCAGCGGCACCGATGGTGTGGGCGGCAGTGTTGACGATCAGGATCACCGCAAGGGGCTTGTCGATATCCTGTTTCAGTGTCATGACACACTTGCCGGCACGGGGGGATTTGCGGTTCAGCTCTGCCACCTGACTGGGGGAAATACTCAAAAGAGCCGCCTCCATCAGAGAGCAGCAGTGAGAAAAAACCATAGCGACAATAACACTGCTCACGAAATAAAACCATTCAGGTCTTATGATAAACTTCTCACTTGTATCAACAACAGTTGCGATAAGACTTAAACACCCCGGATCCAAAGCGTCCATTTTTTCCTTTCTGTTTTCCGCGCGGGGGCTCTGAACTTTTTCCCCTTCTGCGGTGATTCAACATAGATTTGTCAAGTTTCTTTAACGCCGTCTCCACGGCAAACGATTCCTTTTTGATATAATGCGCCACCTTTGAAAACTCTTGCGGCAGCCCAGTCACTCCTGCTGTTCCTGCCCGGAACGGAATACACTATTTCCGGGCAGTTTTTGTAAAGTCAGGTGCAAAATTTCAGAAAAGCCCCTGTCCGCCGTTACAGACGAAGGCGTTTTCTTGAATCAGCATCTCACATTCCTTATTTCCTTTCATTTGCGCCCGGGAGTCCGGGGACTTTTTTCAACATGGAGTCGATCTGTTTTTCAGACTGCTCCGCAGCGATCTTCGCCTTGAGGATGAGAACCATCTGAGGCGGGAAAGTTTTCATGCACTGCTCCACCACCACCTGCTTGATCTGGTTGTATGAGGGCAGTTTCATACGCTCCATGCTGCCGATGTCGGCGGCATATTTGGCGTAGATATAACGGGCAAGGCGTTCATTGGCAAGAGCGGCATCGCTGTCGTTGTAGATCAGATAGAAGATACTCTTGAAGATCAGACCGCTGATGACTTCGCTTGCCTTTTTGACACCGGCATCACGGACATCCTCCGCCCACTGGGTGGTGACAAAGGCTTCGAGATCCTCCCGTTTGCGGTGGGGTTCCTCTTTCATGAGCAGTTCATAATACTCTTTCGCCTTGGTGAATTTGCCGTAGTTGTAAAGGATACCGATGGCCTCCTTGATGAAGTTGATACGGGCGCTGCGGAATGTGGAGTACTCAGCGCCTCCGTCATAAATCTGGTGGACCTCGCCGTAGGTGTTGTAGACCGCATCCACAAGGGCGATATTGGGCGCAACGACGATGTTGTTGAAATCCCTGTCGTTGACCATGAGCAGTCTGCCGCCCCGGAATGATTCATAGAGGGACTGGGTGATGAGACGCCCCAGACTCACATCCTTGTTGCCGGGAGTCCGTTTCAGACCCAGAGTCGCCCAGTAGATCGCCTGGGACTCAGGCACACGCCAGTCGAGGGCTCCATACTTTTCGTTGATCTCAACGATGTACCGGGGATCAAGTTTCAAGGTGCGCCGCAGGAGTTCAGCCCGCAGGAATGTGGCAATCTCTTTAATGAGATTGTCACCGAGTTTTCCCTTGAGTTTTCCTGAGATCGCCGCAGGGGTGCGGCTTCTGAAATCGTTGTAAAGTGCCTCAAAGTCCTGAAAACCGTTTTCCTGTATGACCTTCCAGACGGGACCGTCGAGGGGGTACTTTTTCATGAAACTTGCTTCATCGGCAGGAGCTGCCGCCAACTCTTTCCACGCAGGTTCGGCGGCGCCTGTAATATTCATCATCTGGATCGCCAAACGGTTTTTGTAGTACAAGTTGGCATCATCGAGGACGTTGCCCAGTTTATGCTGGAAGATCCACGCAAGATCCTTGTAGAGGATGGGGTCTTCCGGATTGTACTCGATCGCCTGATCCCGGATGAGGCGGATCCCTTCGTTGACCCAGCGCCACCTTTCGGCGTGGCTTGAACAGGTCACAGAGATATTGTACGCCATGTTCCAGGCAAGATAGGCGGTCGCCCCTGAAAAGGTGGGCTGCAGATCGGTGATCCAGCGGGCGAGCTGGACCATTTCAAAGTAGTTCTTCTTTTCCTGAAGTGCCCCGGCACGGAGCCAGAGCAAGTCTGCCACGATACCCCGGAAACTTCCCAGAGCCACAGTGGTAAAAGTCACCAGAACCGGCGCATTTTTGATCTCGCCGGTAAAACGCAGGTGGTTCGACTTCACCGACGCGTCAAGACGGCGTGCCACTGAGGAGGCCCCCAGCAGCAGAGCGATGGTGACGACCACCAGCACAAAATACATGGTAATAGTACGGAATTTATTCATTTTCTGACAATCAGCCCCAGTTCACGCTTGCGGTAGATCCAGACGCCGAGCAGCACCAGCGGCAGCGCCCGGAGAACGATCATATTGAAAACGAGTCCTGCCACCCAGCTCCATTCGATAAGAACGCCGTCTGAGACAAGAGAACTCACGTCAAAATTCTGCAGGGGGATCACCACCTTGATCAGAAGTTTACCCACCAGCTGCCCGAAACGGTCCGCATTGGAGCCAATGTATTCAAGGTTGACCATGTAGACCGAGAACGCACCGAAAAGCAGATAGCTGACCACCATGAAGATGGCAACCGGCATGGAAAGACATCCGGCAAAGGCACAGCTCAATGCCGCAAGAAGCATCAGTTCGATGGCGATGACGCCCACGGCACGGGCGTAGTTGCCGATGAATCCGGTCTCAGGGACCAGAAGTTTGGGACCGTCAATGGGCTGGAAATAGAGCGTCCCGTTGTAACGGTCAAGGTTGGCAACGGTCATGAAAACATAATTGTCAGGAGTGACCACCTTCCACTCGGGGCGCAGTTCCTTTTCGTGAAAGACACCGGTCATCACCTGATCGGGCTTATCCCCCAGAGGATAGAGGTAGATATCATACTCTTTGGCGTTGGATTTCGCAAGAGGACCTGCCTGAACAGGAACTTTACGCAGCTGGGGAACCCCCACGGACCAGATCAGATGAGTGGTGCGCTGATCTTCGCTCGCCACCTTGTTGATATAGGGGCGGTAACGCAGATACATGGGTTTGCCCGTGTTGGCGGGGATGTTGGAAAAACGCCAGCTTTTGGTCATGCCCCCTTTGACTTCGGAGTCTCCGGCGACCACAGCCATCTGGGAATCTTTCAGCAGTTTTTCCTGAGTGGCGGTATCCACACTTCTGCCCTGGGCGTTGAGCTGGGCGATCTTCTTTCTCACCATCTCGCGGATGGCTTCGGAGTAGTCGGGTCTGTCCGCCATGAAGGCGCGGCGTCCCACCAGCACTTCGGAGCGCATACGCTCCTTTTCGCCGGGCTGGAACTCCAGCTTGTCAAAGCGGTAGAGGATGATGCCGCAGACCGCCGCCGATGCCAGCACCAGCAGCAGCAGATTGATCAGGCAGACACCCACCCATTTTCCGAGCCAGATGGTGACCCGGGAAACAGGTTTGCTGACCACCATGTGGAGCTGGTAGCTGTCGATGTCGCAGGTCATGATGAAGCATCCCAGCCAGATGGATGAAAGTCCCAGCACGGCACTGACGATCCAGAGGCTGTAAAAGATGGAGCTTTTCAGAAAGTCCGCCGCCGAGGAGTTGATCACCGTCGTGGGGATCAGCAGCACGCAAAGCAGCAGCACGCCGAAAAGCAGCTGGAATATGTGTGACCGCACCGCATGGCGGAAGGTCAGTTTGACGATGGCTGAAAAGGCTCTCATTTGCGATTGCCCAGAATATCGTTGAGTTTTTTGTCTGCTTCAGAAAGTTTTTCAGCAGCAGCGGCGGAACGGTCGGGAGCTTCTTCAGACACCTTGACGCTTTTTTCTTCCATCAGATCAGAAAGTTTCACTTCGGCAGGCTGCTCTTTTTTCTCATCTTCCTTCTCTTCTTGACGGGGTGCGGGAGCCTGAGGTGTTTCCTCCTGAAGCAGGGACTCAAGGACGGCACTCTTTTCGTCGCCGCTTTCCAGATATTTGGCAATACGGCCGCCTGACACCACACCTGCCGTTTCCACACTTTCGGACTTGGCACGGGCGATGACATCGAGGAAGAATTCCTCAAGTGACCGGCGGGGGTGATCCACCTTGAAGTCCTCACCGTGAAGCTCTTCACGGAGAACTTTCAGCACCTTTTCCATCTCTTCCTTACCCAGAACGGGGGTGGTGATGGTGGTGGAGTCAGAAACGGTCAGCAGATCGTTCAACGCTCCCTGCGCGCGGATCTTGCCGCCGTAGAGGATGATGACACGGTCGCAGATATCCTCAACATCACTGAGAAGATGGCTGGTCACAAGAACGGTCTTGCCCCGCTTTTTCAAGGTGAGGATAAGATCTTTCACCTCACGGCAGCCCAGAGGGTCAAGTCCGCTGGTGGGCTCGTCGAGGATCAGGAACGACGGATCGTTGATCATGGCCTGAGCGATACCGATACGCCGCTGCATACCTTTGGAAAATTCACCGACCCGGCGGCGGCGGGCGTGGGTCATGCCCACCATATCCAGCAGCTGTTCGATGCGGTTGGCACGGTCGGCGGCGGAAAGGTTGAAAAGGGATCCGAAGAAATCCAGCGTTTCCTCTGCGGTCAGATACTTGTAAAGATAGGACTCCTCAGGCAGATAGCCGATATCCCGCTTGGTTTCCACGGCACGGGGGGAACGGCCCAGAACGGTCAATCTGCCGCCTGTGGGATAAAGCAGTCCCAGCAGCATCTTGACGGTGGTGGACTTTCCGGAACCGTTGGGTCCCAGCAGACCGATCACTTCACCCTGACGGATCTCAAAATCGATATCGTTGACAGCACGGGCTTTGGGGCGGCCCCAGAAGTCCCGGAACTCTTTGGTCAACCCGGTGGCACTGACCACGGGGGGAACGTTTGTTTCTTCCATCTTCTGTTATTCTTCCTCTTTCTCCTGTGGATCACTGCCGCTTTCTTCGAGGGTCAGTTCTTCACCGGTGCGCACCAGACGGGCGCTGTTGAAAATGATGATCAAAGTACTGCCGGCGTGGAGGACCGCCGCCCAGACGGGAGTCATGAGCCCCACGGCTGAAACGATCATACCGCCGAAAAGGAACAGCATTCCGAAAAGCAGATTCTGATTGATGATCATCTGGGATTTGCGCGAAAGATAGACCAGCATGGCGATACGGCGCAGATCGTTGGTCATCAGTGCCACAGAAGCACTGTTGATCGCCACATCGCTGCCGATGGCCCCCATGGCGATACCCAGATCACCTGCGGCAAGGGCGGGAGCGTCGTTGACACCGTCGCCCACGACGGCGACCCGGTGATTTTCCTTGACCCGTTCCACAAAGGCGACCTTGCCTTCGGGGAGACATTCGCTCTGGAACTCGTCGATCTGGAGCTGTCCGGCGACGGTTTCGGCAACGGACTTGCGGTCACCGGTGACCATGGCGCAGTAGCGGACACCCAGTTTACGCAGATCGGTGAGCATGGCGGCGGATTCGTTGCGGATCTTGTCACGGAAGCCGATCCAGCCCATGACTTTGCCCCCTTTGGCGACGTAGACCACGCTCATACCTTCGGCTTCCAGGTCATCGTGAACAGGGATCTCAAGTCCCATTTCCTTCATCCAGTTGGCACGGCCGACGACGATTTCCACGCCGTTGACTTTACCGGTGACACCTTTACCGTGGGCTTCGGTCAGCTCCTCAGCCTGAGGGAGTTCAAGACCGGCTTCGGCGGCAAGTTTCTGGATGGCTTTGGCGGTGGGGTGGTTGCTGCTCTGTTCCACGGCACCTGCGGTCTGGAGCAGTTCAGCCTGAGAGATATCGCCGAAAACCTGCAATCTCACCACAGAAAGGAGTCCGTCGGTGAGAGTACCGGTTTTGTCAAAGACAAAGGCGGTGAGTTTGGAGGCAAGTTCGAGATGGGAGACATTCTTGATGAAAATACCCAACCGTGCCGCAGCAGCAACTGCCGCCACAACAGCTGTCGGGGTGGCAAGCACAACGGCGCAGGGGCATGAGATCACCAGAAAGGCGATGACAGAGTTCATATCTTCGGTGAACCACCAGCAGACCCATGCGATCATCAGCACCGTGGGGGTGTAGAAACCGGCATAACGGTCGATGATGCGCACCACAGGGGTACGGCTGGCTTCGGCTTGCAGAATCATATCCTTGACCTTGCCCAACGTGGTATCTTCGCCCACCTTGGTGACCTGAAGTTCCACAGCACCGGTCAGGTTCTGGGTACCGGCAAAGACTTCGGAACCGACACTTTTTTCCACGGGGACCGATTCACCGGTGATGGAGGCCTGATTGACGGTACTTTCACCGGCGACGATGACGGCATCCACAGGGAAGTTTTCACCGGGGCGGACACGGATGATGTCCCCCACTTTGAGGTCGGTCACCTGAACGGTCTGTTCAACGCCCTCAATGACCTGATGTGCGGTGTTGGGGGTCAGTTTGATCAGCTCTTCGATGGAACGCTGGGCGCCGCTTGCGGTGCGGGTCTCGATGATGATGGTCAGCAGCAGGAAGAAAGCGATGATGCCCGCCATCTGGAAATCCCCGTTGGCAAGTGAAGCGAGAATGGCAAGAGCCACAAGTTCGTTCATATAGACCTTGCCCCGCCACAGATCCTTGACGGCGGTAAGCACGATAGGCAGAGCCAGCACGACAGCACCGCAGAGGGCGCTCAGCTGGATGGCGTAGGATTGACCGGGGAGCAGGTACTCCAGAATAAAGGAGTTCAAGGTGAGCAGACCGCCGCCCAGAGCAAAGAAAAGTTTGCCCATGCCCCGGTCGTGACCGGCGCCCTCGGTCAGAGAATCGTGACCGCAGGGGCAGTTGGGTTTGCCCTCTTCGTGATGGTGATCGTGTCCGCAGGAACAGGTGTGTTCATGTTCATGTGCGTGATCGTGACCGCAAGCGCAGGCGTGATCGTGTTCATGTGCGTGGTCGTGACCGCAGGAACAGGTATGATTGTGTTTGTGTTCAGCCATTTCTTACTTCCCTTCCTTTCCTTCTTCGGCTTTGGGTTTGGGCTGATTCTTGGGTTCGGGGTTCAGCTGGATCCGGATCTGCCGTTTTTTGTTGCCTGATCCCATGATGAAACGGTCCTCGGTAGAGGCCTGCATCGCTTCGGAAAGTGCCGTGGTATAAAGTCCGATCAGCACGGTGCGGGGACTTTCTTTGTACTTGGCGTTGATCGCCTTGAAGTACTCGGTCTCAGCCTTGATATCGGCGACGATACCGCTTTTGTAGGCACGGGCGGCGGCGATGATCTCAGCGGCTTTGGCACGGGTTTCGTTTTCGGTCTCGACCTTGTAGGTGAGCGCCTTGCTCCGGAGTTCGGAGCTGGCGTTACCGGCGGCGGTGGCTTCGTCGAAAGCAGCTTTAGTGCGGCTGGGGGGGAAGGCACGGAGCAATGTCACGTTTTCGATCTGGATACCGCAGTCAAAGCTGTTGACCATACGGTTGAAAAGTTCCTCCACACGGGTCTTGTACTCCAGTTTTCTGGCGAAAAGGATGTTGTCCACCTTTTCGGCGGCGGTAACACGGATGACCGCACTTTCAAAGAGATTGGCAAGGAGCGTCCGGGGACCTCTGCCTGAAACGAATCCGTTGAAGTCGGTCACAGGATCATCGTCAAGGACTCTTCCCGCCAGCACGGGGTTGGCAGGGGTGCAGAGTTTCTCGTAATACTTTTTGGGGTCCACCACACGGTAGGCGACCTGCCATGAGGCGTGGATGATGTTGGCATCGCCGGTAAGCAGATAACGGTCGCTGCCGGGGGTGAGGGATTCCTTCACCTCTTCGCCGGGGATCTCAACAGGCAGAAAGTTCACATCAAGCTGCTGCTGGTTGGTCTGGACTCTGACGAACTTGTGGACCGGATAGGGCATGAACCAGCGGGCGCCATCCTGATAGGCGCCGTGGAACTTGCCGAAACGCAGCACGATGACCGCCTGCTGGGGTTCGACGGAAAAGTAGCCGCCCCAGGTGAAAAAGTAGATGATCATGCCGACGATGGCGACCAGCAGTATGATAAAGGCATACTGCAAACTTTTGACCAGAGCTTTCAGACCGCCTTCATAGCGGCCGGAACGGTCAAATTCACGGTTGATTACGCTTTTGGATTCCATGGTGCATCACTTTCCTTTTGCGGGTTTCAGCACCTCAGCCCCCTGGAGGAAGATATCAAAGGGCGCAGTACGGTAATCCGTGACCAGCGTGGTGCGGCCTTTCATGATCTTGCGGAGACTGTCAAGTTTGAGGAGGAACTCGGCGAGTTCGGGGTTGGAGGCAAAGACGGCATAATATTTGGCGGCTTCGGCATCCCCTTCGGCGCGGATGGTACGGGCCTTGGCTTCGGCATCCGCCAGCTGGATGGTCTTGGAGGTATCCGCTTCGGTGCGGATCTGTTTGGCGCGGGCATTACCCTCTGAGATATAGGCGTCGGACTGGACCTTGCGTTCAGCGATCATGCGGTCGGCGACTTTTTCGCTGATGGACTTGGGAACGTTGATGGTGCTGATACCCACGTCGATGATGTCAAGACCGTAATCTTTTGTCTCGGCGGCAAGGTTCTTTTTGATCTTGTTCTGGATCTCTTTGAGTTTCATCTCTTTGGGATCGGTGTTGATGATCTGTTTGAAAAGACATTCACCGATGGCGGCGTTTTTGTAGCCCCGCATGAGGGAGTTGAGTTTTTCTTCGCCCTGAGTGGTGTTTTCAAGGGTCTTGAAGAATTTTTCGGCATCGGCGATGCGGTAGTTCACGTAGATACCCACAAGGAGGTTGTGACCGTCGCTGGTGGTGGTTTCCTCAAGTTTTCCGGCACCGCCTGCAAAGCAGCGGATACGCTTGTCGAAACGGTAGATGCGCTGGAAAGGATAGGGCCAGCGGAAATGGAGTCCTGCTTCAGTCACCTGAGCGGGGCGTCCGAAAGTGGTGACCACCGCCACCTCGGTCTGGTTCAGCTGGAACGAGAAGACAGCGAAAAGCAGGATCACTGCCACAAGCAGTCCCAATACCCAAGTCGGCCAATGTTTGAAGAAGTTGTTTGCAGCCATGTCAAATATTCCTTTATTTTATGTATTGAAATTTTTTTCTTTACTTGTTGCTGAGTTTAGTAACATCGGTATCAATGAGATCCAGCCGTTCTTTCGCCTCAAAGTTAAGCTCGTAAACCTCGCTTTCGCTGTTGAGGGGGACCACATATTTGCGGATCCCGGCACAATCGACGGCAAGGAAGTTCAAAAGCTCACGGAGCTTGAAAACAGAGGGCATGGCGGTATAAGCCGTCAGCTGTTTGCGGAACCGGTCACTTTCGGCACGGGCGACTCTGCCTGTGGTGATGCTGTAAGTTTTGGCTTCGGCGATGATGCGTTCCGCTTCGGCACGGGCCTCGGGGAGTGTTTTGATCCTGTAAGCCTCGGCGTTGAGGATAGCGGTCTCTTTCTGTTCAAGAGCGCCGATGACCTCCTGATAAGCGGGAGCCACCTTTTCGATGGGGGGGTGGGCATCGAGGATGAGGAGCGTTTCGATCTTGATACCCAGTTTCTGCTGATCGGCGAGGAACTGGACACGCTTCATAATGGCTTCCTGAGCCTCTTTGCGCCTGGAGGACATGAGTTCCATCATAGAGGTACTGGCAAGGTACTCCGTCGCCGCCTGCTGACCGATGCGGCGCAGACTGTAAACGGGGTTGGCGTTGGCGTAGGCGTAGTCAAAGACGTTGCTGATACGGTACTGGATGGGCATGGTCAGGCGGATGAACGAAATGGAGGGTGCAGCTGCGGCATCCTTGCGGCTTTCCTGAGTGCCTGAGGGCTTCACAGCCACGAGGAAGTTGCTGTCTTCGCCGCCGCCGTGGGCTTTGGTCCAGAGGACTGTTTCAGAGATTTCGGCGTTGCGTTTGGTTCCCGCCTTGACATTGAGATCATCGGGGGCGTTGTCGTCGCCGGTGGATTTTTCACCGATGACGATCTGGCGCAGTTCGCTGGTGCTGAACATGTGGACCGTACCGAAAGGCCAGGGGAGACTCCAGTAGATGCCGGGGGTGAGGAGCTGTTTGTCGATGCGCCCCAGATTTTCACGGACACCCACCTTGCTGGGTCCGACTTCGTGGATGGATGAGAAGAAGAGGAAGAAGCAGACCACAAGGAAAAAGAGGGGGAAGAATGAGCGTTCAACAAAGCCGTAAAGCCAGGTTCCGGAAACCTTGAAGCCGAACTGGTAGTCCAGTGCGGCGGCGATGTTGCGCATGACGCCGCCGGGTTCGGTAAAGAGTGCCAGCACCCGGCTTTCAAAGACGGGACGGCTCTCTTTCAGGGTGCGGGGGCGGTAAAATTCGATGATGAAGTTGGTGACGAACTCTGCACCGAGGACGATGAAGATCCAGAAAAAGATCCTGGCAACGGTCAGGTCCGTGGTCATGATGTTGTTGCTGTGGAGCAGTGCCGTCACCGTCGCCGCCGCCATGACGACGAATCCGACGATGAGCCACGCTCCCACGGCACGGAGCCAGCGGAAGGCTTTGTTGCGGGACTGCCCCACATAGAATGCTCCGATAAAAATGTTGAGGAGCATCATAATAATGGCGATCAGCGCCGTGTAGAGGGCGTTGCCGCTCATGCTGACAGTTCCGGCTGCCCGGTCCGCCCAGAGGGTGCGGAAATAGAAGAGGAAAGCCCCGGTCACCACGGCTCCGGCAACGGCGAGAGCGTAGGGGGCAAATTTGCAGTAGTTGTCAAAGGAGCGTTTCGCCGTGAAGCGGACATCTTCTTCCACATTGAGCGCCCGGTTTTCGGCAGCACCTCTTTCGGCGAGGAACCGTTTTTCCTCCTCCTCCATGCCTGCCTGAGTGGCGAGCATTCCGTAGATGAGTGCGCCGAAGCTGAAAAGAGCTGCCAGAGAGTTGGTGATCATCCCGAAACGGAAGACATCTCCGCCCCGCATGGCACCGATCACTATGGTCAGGATCAGAAAACTGATGGAAAATATCACCCCGATAACCGCAAGGCGGGTCATCAGCCGTCCATTGTCAATGGCAAGTTGAATATTTGTTTTTGACACTTTGCAATTCCTTTCCTAACGCTTGAGTCTTATTATTTAATATTACACCATTTCATAAAAAATTACAAGTCCGCAATGGCTCAATTATTCATTTTTTTTGTTAAAATTAGCCATAACGCGCTTGATTTCCCTGTCGGAGTCCCGTTTTTTGATATCGTCCCTGCGGTCGTATTCGTGTTTACCCTGGGCGAAACCGATCTCAACTTTGACCAATCCCTCTTTGAGATAGAAGGAAAGGGGGACGGCGGCATTGCCTCTCACCGCCAGATGCCGCTGGAGCGCAGTGATCTCTCTTTTATGGAGCAGCAGACGGCGCATACGGCGCACATCGTGGTTGAAACGGTTCCCGAAATCGTAGTGGGAAATGTGGACATTATGGAGCCACGCTTCGCCGCCTGAGACTGTGATGAACCCCTCCTGCAGCTGGATGGTGCGGGCGCGGCAGCTTTTGACTTCGGTGCCGGAAAGCTGGATCCCCGCCTCCATACGCTGGGAGATGGCATAGTCGTGAAATGCCCTGCGGTTGTTCGCCAGAACGGGAGAATCGTTTTTCTGTTTTTTTGCCATAAAAAAGATCAATCCTTATCGGAACGCAAAAAAGCGCCCGCATTGCTGACAAATTTGTTGTGCTGAGGCGAATTCTCTTTTTTCAGGGAATCCTGGAACTTTTTCAGCAGCTCCTGCTGCTCTTTGTTGAGTTCCACAGGGGTCTCGATGATGAGACGGATGTGGAGATCGCCCCTTGCGCCCCCACGGAGTGAGGGTGCGCCCTTCCCCGCCAGACGCAGGACCCTGCCGAACTGGGAGCCTTTGGGGACCATGATGGTGCTTTTCCCGGTGATGGTCGGCACATCCAGTTCCCCGCCCAGAGCCGCCACGGCAAAGGGGACAGGGACTTCACAGATAAGATCGTTGCCCTCACGGTGGAAGATCTTGCTGGGGCTGACGTTCAAATGGATATAAAGGTCTCCCGGCGCGCCTCCCCGATCCCCGGCGTTGCCCATGCCGCTGACGCGGAGCTGGTTGCCGGAGTCCATACCGGGACGGATGCGGATCTTCACAGGTTCAGTGATGCGCTTTTTGCCGGAGCCGCCGCAGGAACGGCAGGGCTTGTCGATGGTCTGCCCCTTGCCGCCGCAAGCACGGCAGGTCTGGCGGACGCTGAAAAATCCCTGGGAAACAGTTTCCACGCCGGAGCCGCCGCAGTGGGGACAGCTCTTTTTGGTGGCTCCCTCGGCGGCGCCGCTGCCTTTGCAGTCGGGACAGCTCACCAGATGGGGGATCTGAAGCTCTTTTTCTGCGCCGTACATGGCATCTTCAAAGTCGATGGTGAGATCGTAACGCAGGTCCTCGCCCTGAACGGGAGCGTTGGGGTTGCGCCGTCTTCCGCCGCCGATAACGCTTTGTCCAAC
>JAZONY010000149.1:0-24744 GCA_045654705.1 Victivallaceae bacterium | reverse complement strand
TGATAGGTGACGCCGATACGGGTCATGAGCTGCCGGTAGGCGGCGGGATCGCCGGGATCCAGTTTTTCCCCCAGAAGTGTGATATTGCCCGCAAGGGGAGGGTAGATGCCGATGAGATGTTTCAAAAGGGTGCTTTTGCCGCATCCGGAGTTCCCGAGAATGCCGAAGATCTCCCCCTGATAAACTGAAAAATCCAAATCTTTCAAAACGATCCTGTCAGAATAGCCGAGGAGCAGATTTTCAGCTTTGAGTACAATGTTGCGTTCCATGATCTTTCAGTACCCCGCAAAGGAATAAAGCAATGTGAGAAGCGCATCTGCGACAATGACGAGAAAGACCGAAAGCACCACCGCTTTGGTGGCCCCTCTGCCCACGCCCTGAGCGTCGCCCTCAGCCTGAAATCCGCAATAACACCCTGCAAGAGTGATGAGGATGGCAAAGACCGCTGATTTGAGGACGCCCAGAAGAAAAGTTATTTCATCAAGCACATTGAAAGTGCGTTCCATGTAAGCACTCAGGGGGATGTCCATAAAGGTCGTTCCCACGGCGAGACCGCCGCAAATGCCTGCGGCATCGGCAAAGACGGTCAGAAGAGGCATGACGATGACCATTGCCAGAAGTTTCGGGAGGACCAGAAAACCTTCCGGCGAAATGCCGAGGGTCCTCAAGGCGAAAATTTCCTCATTGACCTTCATGGTGCCGATCTCGGCGGCAAAGGCGGAACCCGCTCTGCCCGTGGCAATGACTGCCACCATGAGGGGACCGAACTCTTTCAATACCGCAAATCCCACAAGATCGACGATAAAGATATCGGTTCCCACCTTCCGCAGCTGCAATGCGCCCTGAAGTGCCAGCACCATGCCCATCAGGGCACTGATCAGCAGGACAACGTTCAGGGATTTTGTGCCGCAGAGGTCGAGGTAATAAAGAAGTTCTTTGAAACGGATTCCCCGTTTTTGAAATATTTTCGGCAAAACAAGAGCCACAGCACCGATGAAAATCAAAGGTGCTGCGGCTGCGGCGGCAGATTTTTTTATTCTGCCGATCCAGTTTTTGCGGGGCAGAATATCAGGCATCAGTACATGGGACCGTTGTTGCGGCGGCGGACGGCTTTGGGTTTGAATTCTTCAAGTCCGAGCGCGTACCACTGTTCTCCGAATCCTGCGTTGGAAAAATCTTTCTTGCGGTCGTTGAGAAGTTTATCAAGATTTTCCACCAGAACGGGGTGATCTGAAAGTTTTCTTGCGGACCTCAAAGCGGCAACGGCTGCCTGAGTGTTCTGCTGTTTGAGTTTGATCCAGGCGTAGACACAGGCGATAAAAGCCCCCTGTTCGCCTTTGAATTTGGAACACTTTTTGTTGTAGAACTTGTCAAGTTCCCCGTCCTCATTCTTGAACATGCGGACCAGCTTGATGGAAAGTGACAGGGGATCAAGCAGCATGGATTTGGGGAGCAGCCGATCCACCTCTTCATAATCTTTGACCTGAAAATAGAGCTGGACTTTCATCGCATTGATCTGCTTGTAAAGCATGGGGCTCCAGGGGTAAAAGACTTTGAAACGGTCCGTTGCGGCGAGAAGTTTCCGTGAGACTTCGGACTGCAGACGGTCGGCAAGCTGTTTCAGTCCGTTCATGTTTCCGGGCTGACGCTGCTGAAAAGTGGTGAGCTGACGGTTGATGCGTTCCCTGTCGGCGTTCATCTCGTTCTGGATCCCCGCCTGAATGGCGTTGATTTTTTTGCGCAGAATGAGACTGATGATGATCTGCGTAATCACATAAGCCGCAATACCGCAGGTGATACCCCAACCGGGGCTCTGCAGATCGTGACCGATGACAATACCGATGCCGCAGCTGATGAGCAGGGCAATAAGAATACTCAGCATAAAATGGATTCCTTTGAAAAATTATTTTTTGCGCTTACGCTGTTTGGCACGTTCTTTCTTGGCAAGTTTTGCAAGTTTTTTCTTCTTTTCCTGTTCCTTTTTGCTGACCTGGGCGGCACCGCCGAAAAGTCCGCCCATGGTTCCGGGAACGGGGGAGTCGGGCATCTGACCGCCGGACATGAGTCTGCCCAGAAGTCCGTTCTGGCGCATCATCTTGCGCATGGTCTCAAACTGTTTGACCAGATTGCTGACGATCTCAACGGGAACACCTGCACCTTTGGCAATACGTTTGCGGCGGGAGAAGTCGATCAAATCGGGATTGGAACGCTCCTTCTTGGTCATGGAAAGGATGATCGCTTCCATGCGCTTGAAGTGCCGGGGATCCACATCCGCCATGGCGTTGGAAAGCTGTCTGCCTCCGGGGAGGAACTTGAGGATGTTTTCCAGACCGCCCAGACGGCTGATGTGACGGAGCTGTGAGAGGAAGTCATCGTAGTCGAACTTGTTTTTGCGGAGTTTTTCCTGAAGAGCTTTGGCTTCGGCTTCGTCAACATCTGCTGCAGCTTTTTCCACCAGAGAGACCACGTCACCCATGCCGAGGATACGGCCTGCCATGCGTTCAGGGAAGAAAGGTTCAAGGGCATCAAGTTTTTCGCCGAGACCGATGAATTTGACCGGAACTCCGGTGGCTTTGCGGATGGAAAGCGCCGCACCGCCCCGGGCGTCACCGTCGAGCTTGGTGAGGATGAAACCGGTCAGAGCAAGGGCATTGTTGAAGTGTTCACCGACGGAAACAGCTTCCTGACCCAGAGCGGCATCCGCCACCAGCAGGACTTCGTCGGGCTGAACAGCTTCACGGATCCGGACAAGCTCCTGGACCATGGTTTCGTCGATCTGAAGACGGCCTGCCGTATCGATGATGACCACGTCAAAGTTCTGTTTTGTGGCATTTTCAACAGCGTTGCGGGCAATGGCGGCAACGTTGACACTGGTGCGCTCAACATGGACGTTGACGTCGATCTCACGACCGACGATTTCCAGCTGATCGATAGCGGCGGGACGGTAAACGTCACCAGCCACCAGCAGCACTTTTTTGCCGCTGCGTTTCAGATTGAGGGCAAGTTTACCGGCAGTGGTGGGTTTTCCGCTGCCGTGGAGACCTGCCAGCATGATCACCGAGGGGCGGCTTTTGAGCTGAAGTTCAGCCGCATCGCCCAGAAGGTCGATCAAACGGTCATGGACGATCTTGATGACCTGCTGACCGGGGGTCACGCTGCGCAGCACATCCTGACCGATGCACTCCTGTTTGACAGCTTCGATAAAGTCACCTGCGATCTTGAGGTTGACATCAGCTTCGAGAAGCGCAACGCGTATTTCGCGCATCGCCTCTGCGATATTTTCTTCCGTGAGCCGGCTCTCACCCCGCAGTTTCTTCAGAACATCATGCAGTCTGTCGCTTAACGATTCAAACATCTTGTATCCTTGTGTATTTTAGTTTTTGACAATAATTCATCTAATAATATAGCTTCTGTTGTCAATAAGTTCAAGTTGTGAAACAGTGGAAGAGCTTTTTTTTTTCTGTTTTTTTTTAATGGCACTTGAAAATTCTTCCTTTCGCAGTTATAATATGACTTTGCCTTATCCATCGGCGGAAAACTTTTGAGAGTGCGGAATTATGAAAATAAGTGAACTGCTGCTGCAATGCGGCGTAAAAAAGAATGATACACTTCTGGTGTGCTGTGCCCTGACAGGGGAAGAATGCGATCTGGGAGCGCTCCTTGAGGATTTGAACTCCTTTGCCCTTGAGGGGAATCTTGTCATGCCCGCCGGACACCATGAAAGCTGCGCCCTGCCCAACGGGATCTTCGACGTCGTCAATACGCCGTCGGGGGAGGGGGAACTTTCTGAAATGTTCCGGCTTCTTCCCGGAGTTGTCCGTTCCCTCCCTCCGGCAGGTTCCCTTGCCGCTCTGGGGCGCGGAGCGGCGTGGCTTGTGGCGGACCATGAGAAATGCGCTTCAGAATATTCCTCATCCTCCCCCTGGTGGAAACTTTTCCAGAGCGGCGTGAAGTGTGTTTTTATCAACTGCGGACTTGAACGTGCCGGGCTGATCGCCGCTGTTGAAGAGTGGGCGGGGACGGCAACGCTTTCAAAAAGATTTCTGCGCCGCAGGATCGCCCTTGGCAACGGCAGAAACAAGCGGGTCCCCATCAAGGTCCAAACCCGGAACCACCGGAAAAACTATCCCCGACTTGAAAGCACTTTGCGGGATGCCGGAATTCTGGTGAGAAGCCCATGGGATCACTGCGATATCCTGGTCATGGACGGAAGTGCCGCAGCCGAAAGAATTTTGTGCCAACTCCACCGTAAATCGGCGGGGAACAGAGCGGGATCATGGCTCCGGAACTTGAAAAAACTTTGAACCGGATATATATTATATTGTTGCACGGCATCAATGTTTTCAATGGAGATACCTTTTCATGTCCAATTACAACTACGGTCTTGAATCTGATATGCAAAGCACCGGGGCGTCCCCTTTGCGCTTTGTGCTGATTTTTATTGTGATCAGCGCTTTGACCGCTGCTCTTCTCTGGTGGTTCTGGCCGGAACGGGGGGAGAAAAAAACTCCGGATGCCGGAAAAAGTGCCGTTGAGGAAAAGGTGACGGCTGAAAGTGAAAAAAATCCCGTTGCAGGAGTTTCCGGAATCCCCGAACCCAATCCCCCGAAAAAGATCGAAGAACCTCCTGTCGTTGCACCTGCTGCCCCTTCTGCCGGTACTCTTGAAACAAAAAAAGAGGAACCGCAGGTCGGGACGACGCCCGCCGTCAAAGAAAGCGGAGACCCCACTGATCCTGTGATCCCTCCCAAGGGGGTGATAACCGAAGCCGACCGTCAGGGGGCGGATCTCCCCGCAGTTCCTGTTGACTTGCAGCTTTCCGAAGCTCAGACCGGGGCTTTGAAAAAAGCTCAGGAACTTTTTGACAGGAAAGATTTTGCCGGTGCGGAAAAAGCTGCACTTCAGGCTCTTGAGGGGGTGACAGAATATTCCGCATTTTACCGCAAGGCGTGGCAACTTCTGTCTGAGGTCCGCTGGCAGATGGTCCTTACCGGGAAAAACAATCCCTATGTCATTTCTCACCGTATCCGCAGCGGAGATTCCCTCAGTGCCATTGCGGAAAAATATTTTACGACCATTGAATTTTTGCGTAAAAAAAACAACATTTCCGGCAGCCGTATCTTTGTCGGAAGGATCATCCGTGCCGTGCCCGGCGACTGGAAGATCGTTGTTTCCAAAAAATACCGCCTGCTGAAACTTTATCAGCTCCGGAAAGAGGGTGAAAAACTTTTCGGTGTCTGGGAAGTCGGCATTGGCCGTATTGGGAAAACCCCTGTGGCGGAGTTCTTTATCGCCGCACGGATGCGCCACCCCGACTGGTATATGCCTGACGGCAGAGTTGCCAAATACGGTACACCTGAAAATCAGCTGGGCGACTACTTTTTGAAACTTGTTCCCTCATCTGCACCGGGGCGTCCTTTGCAGGGCTACGGTATCCACGGTGCGAAAGATGAAAGTGCAGTCGGGCGTTCTCTGAGTAACGGATGTGTCCGTATGCTCAATGGGGATGTGGAAAAGCTCTACTATCTGGTCCCCGCCGGATGCAAAGTGAGTATTGTTGAAGAGTAAATAACGCTGACTTGGTATGTCAGCAAGATCAGGAGATAAGGTGATGAACGAACTGAAACTTGAATTTGAAAAGCCTATTCTGGAGCTTCAGAAGAAAATCGAGGAGATGAAAAGATTTTCATCCGAAAATAAGATCGATGTTTCCGAAGAGATCAATGCTCTTGTCCAGAAACTCGGTGTTATGACCAGAGATATCTACTCCAATCTTTCCCCCTGGCAGCGGATCCAGCTGGCGCGCCACCCCGACCGCCCCTATACATTGGACTATATCGAAAGACTTTTTACCAACTTTATCGAACTTTCAGGCGACCGCCGTTTCAAGGATGATAAAGCTATCGTCGGCGGTTTTGCCAAGTTCAACGGAACGCCCGTCATGGTCATCGGAACCCAGAAGGGCAGAGAGATGAAAGAAAATCTCTACCGCAACTTCGGATGGCCCAGCCCTGAAGGCTACCGCAAGGCGTTGCGCCTTATGCAGCTTGCCGACAAAGCCGGTGTCCCCGTCATTACCCTCATTGACACTCCCGGAGCTTTCCCGGGGGTCGCCAGCGAGGAACGGCATATTTCAGAAGCCATCGCCGTCAATCTGCGGGATATGTTCAAACTCAAGGTCCCTGTGATTTCCGTCATCATCGGTGAGGGCGGTTCCGGCGGAGCCATCGGTATCGGCGTGGGCAACCGTGTGCTGATCATGGAAAATGCCTATTACTCCGTCATCACCCCCGAAGGGTGCGCGGCGATCCTCTGGAAAGACCGTGCCTACGCTCCCCGTGCCGCAGAGGCACTGAAAATCACTGCCGACAAACTGATCGAACTTGAAATCGCTGACGAGATCATCGAAGAACCTTTCGGCGGTGCCCAGCGCGACTACGATGCAGCCGCTGAAAAGCTCGGCGAAGCGTTGAAAAAACATCTTGACGTTCTGGGGAAACTCAGCGGCGAAGAGCTGGCTGAACAGCGTTATGCCAAGTTCCGTGCCATCGGGCGTTATGTGGAAAGTTCCGGAGAAGAGGCAGAGGAAAGCGGTTCCGCAGAATGAATGAGGAAATCAAAGTCAGACCTGCGCAGCTGAGCGATGTGGACGGTATATTCGGACTCCTTGAACTTTATGTTTCAAGGGGCGTCGTCCTGCGGCGGAGCAAAGAAGATATCAGCTTTTTTATCGGGAACTTTGTCGTTGCCGAACACAAAGGAAAGGTGTGCGGCTGTGCTGCGTTGCGTGATTTCGGCAACGATTTGCTGGAGTTGCGTTCTGTGGTCATCCATCCTCATTTTCAAGGCAAAGGTGTCGGCAGACTCCTCGTGGAGCAGCTGGTCGCGGATCTTGGAAAAAAGCGTCCCATGTGGCGGCTTTTCACCCTCACAACGACACCTGCTTTCTTTCAGAAACTGGGGTTCAGCGTGGTGGAAAAAGAGATGTTCCCCGAAAAGATCTGGAGCGACTGTTCCAAATGTCCCAAGTTCCACTGCTGTGACGAAGTGGCATTGCTGATGACACCTCAAGAGTAAAAAATTTTTCTTTTATTTCCCGGAGCTTTCAGACTCCGGGATTTTTTTGTCTCCGGCAGCAGATCCGGAGGCGGCACTCCCTTTGATGACTATGGTGACGGCACCGAGAATGATAATGATCCCGCAAAGAAGCCGCCAGGTCATGTTTTCGTGAAAAAAGAAAACGCCGATCGTTACCGCTGTGACCGGTTCAAGGGCTCCCATGACCGCTGTGCGGGTAGGTCCGATTCTGTGGATGGCAAGAGCCGTGAAAAGAAAAGCGCAGAGAGAGGGAAAGAGGGCAAGTCCGACAGCATTCGCCGCAGCTTTCAAAGAGGGGAGCCATTGAAGATCGATCCCCATACGCAAGGGGAGAAGAAAGACCGGAACGGAGAAAAGAAGTGCGTAAAAGGTCAGGGTTTCCGGAGCAAGTTCTTTAAGACGGGACTGCTTGACTGCCACGATATAAAGAGCGTAAGTCAATGCCGACAGCAGAATATAAAGGATTCCCAAACCGGGAATTTGAGCCCCGCTCCCCGGCTGGCAGAGGATCACCACGCCTGCGATGGCAACAAGGATCCCCGCAACCGTGGCAGGATTGAGGCGTTCCCTGTAAAAAAGGAACATGATCAACGCCACCATGACCGGATAAACAAAAAGTATGGTCGCCGCAATGCCGGAGTCCATGATCCTGAAGGTGAGAAACCAGAAAAGGCAGGTCGCCCCCAGAAGTATCCCTGCACCGATGGTATGTCCCAGCAGGCTGAGAGGCAGACGGAAACTTTGCTTTCTGATGAGCATCAATCCCCCCATGAGGAGTGAGGCAAGGAAAAAGCGGTAAAAAAGGACCGATAAAGGTGTCATGCCTTCACGGTAAAGGGGTATCCCGAAAAAGGGGTTCATGCCATAGGTAACGGCGGCAAGAACTCCGAATATGACGCCTGCGGCTTTGGAGGGGAGCATGAAAAAGAGGCTTTCTGTTTTTTACGTATTGATGAGTTGAACTTCGCTTAATATAGTTCAGGAAAAACAAAAATCAAGGCGAAACGGGAGGGTTTTTCCGGAGAAAGGGAAAAGATGGGGAAAATATTGGATTTTTTTCTCTTTGGTGATTTGTTTTCCGCAGTGAATGATGGTATATTATCAGTGTGTATGTTTAAATTTATAAAGAGGTGAAGTCGAATGATGAACGGAAACAAAATTTTTGCCGTCGAAGATATCACCGCAGCTGTGGAAAAAATTGCTCTTGCAATCGGCTCGGAGTTCAAAGGGGATTTTTCAGATTGCGCTCTCGTGGGGATCCATCAGCAGGGCGTGCCGCTGGCAGGTCTGATCAGAGAGGAACTGCTGAAAAAGTATCAGAGTGCCCCCGTTCTGGGGAAACTTGATATTTCCATGTACAGAGACGATATCGGCAACCGTGTGCGTCTGCCCGCTATCCGGGAGACGGAGATACCTTTTGATGTCAACGGAAGTTCCATTATCCTTGTTGACGATGTGCTTTCCACCGGCCGTACCATCCGGGCGGCGCTGGATGCTCTTACGGATTACGGCAGAGCCCGTTTGATCCGCCTTGCTGTTCTCGTGGACAGGGGAAATCTTGAATTTCCCATCCGTGCCGATTATGTCGGTCTTTACAGTGCCCCCGCCGCCGATCAGAAAATCGTGGTGCGATTCCCCGAGGATGGGGAACCGGGGATCTACTCAGTGAAATGGGATAATCTCAATATCTGAAGAATAGGAGTTGTTATATATGGAATGGACACGCAAAGATCTGCTTTCACTGTATGATCTTGAACCTGAAGAAATCGAGTGTATTCTCGATACTGCGGCGGAGTTTAAAAAGGTTTCCCAGCGGCAGGTCAAAAAGGTTCCCGCCCTCAGAGGCAAGACCGTCGTGAACTTTTTTGTGGAACCCAGTACCCGTACCCGGGTCTCTTTTGAACTTGCTGAACAGCGTCTCAGTGCCGATGTGGTCAATATGCAGGCGCAGGCAAGCAGTTTGCTCAAAGGCGAAACCCTGCTGGATACAGTCAAAAATATCGAAGCCCTTCAGGTCGATCTTGTGGTCATGCGCCACTCCGCCACCGGCGCCCAGGCGTTTATCGCTTCAAAGCTGAAATGCGGTGTGATCAACGCCGGTGACGGTGCGCACAGCCACCCCACGCAGGCTTTGCTTGATATTTTCACGATCCGTGAGAAGAAGGGGGGCGTCAAAGGACTCAATGTGACGAT
Source organism: Victivallaceae bacterium (assembly GCA_045654705.1). Classification (GTDB taxonomy): domain Bacteria; phylum Verrucomicrobiota; class Lentisphaeria; order Victivallales; family Victivallaceae; genus UBA1784. The sequence goes on along the minus strand of JAZONY010000149.1, from coordinate 15,453 downwards.
CCTCGGTGACATCCTCCACAGCCGCGTGGCGCGGAGCAATATGTGGGGACTGCTGAAACTGGGCGCAAATGTGACCCTTGCAGGTCCCTCCACCCTGGTCCCCAGAGAGTTTGAATCCATTCCCGGAGTCAAAGTCTGCCACAATCTCAAAGATGCCGTCGCCAATGCCGACGTGGTCAATCTGCTGCGGATCCAGCATGAACGGCAGACCGCAGGATTTTTCCCCGGCACCGGGGAATATGCCCGTTTCTTCGGTATCAATTCCGAAAGTATGAAATTTATGAAGCCTGATGTGATGATCATGCATCCCGGTCCCATCAACAGGGATGTCGAACTTTCAGGTGAGGTGGCTGACGGAGCCAATTCAGTTATTCTTGAACAGGTGACCAACGGACTCGCCGTCCGTATGGCAGTGCTTTTCTTAGTTGCGGGATGTGTGAAAAAATGAATCTTATTCTCAAAAACGCCAGAATTATCGACCCCAATCGCAATATCGACACCATCGGGGATATCGGAGTTGAAAACGCCGTGATCACTGATCCCGGCAAAGTGACCAACGCAAAAGAGATCGATCTGACCGGCAAGGTGCTTACCCCCGGTTTTATCGACATCCATGTTCATCTGCGCCAGCCCGGAAATACCACGGCTGAGACCATCGCCTCCGGAACCGCCGCCGCTGCTGCGGGCGGTTTTACCTCGGTGGTCGCCATGCCCAATACCTCCCCTGCCGCTGATACCGCAGGTTCCATCGAATACCTGCGCCAGACTGCCGCCCGTACCGGTGTGGTCCGCGTGCTGCCCTGCGGATGTATGACCAAAAATTATGCCGGTCAGGAAATGGCGGGCATCGGTTCCCTCAAAAGCGCCGGAGTCGTCGCTTTGAGCGATGACGGAAAATGTATTCAGGACCACTCCCTCATGCGTCATGTGGTGGAGTATGCCAAATCTTTTGAGCTGCCCATCCTCGACCACTGCGAAGATAACTATCTTGCCGCAGGCGGTGTGATGAATGAAGGCAAATGGTCCGTTCTGCTGGGCATGAACGGTATGACCGGTGCCGCCGAAGAGTTGATGATCGCAAGAAATATCATTCTTGCCCGTCAGTTCCAGTGGCCCATCCACATGCAGCATGTCAGTGTCAAGGAGAGTGTTGAACTCATCCGCAAGGCACGGGCAGAGGGTATTCCTGTGACCGGTGAGGCGACCCCCCACCATTTGAGTTTGACCGATGACTGCATCCGCAAGTATGACACCAATTACAAGATGAATCCTCCTTTGCGTTCCGAAGAGGACCGTCAGGCTCTGCTCCGTGCTGTCGCCGACGGAACCATCACCGCTATCGCAACCGACCATGCCCCCCATACCGTCACCGCCAAGCTGGTTGAATTCGACCACGCACCTTTCGGCATCATCGGACTTGAGACCGCTTTGAGTGTCTGCTACACGGAACTTGTGGCTTCCGGCATGATGGAACTGCCCGAGTTTGTCAAGCGTCTCACCACCGGTCCTGCGGAGATCCTGCGGATGAAAGATTACGATCTGGCTGAGGGAAAAGCTGCTGATATCACCATTTTTGATCCCGAAGCGGATTATGTGATCGATCCCGACACCTTCAAATCCAAGTCCCGCAACACGCCTTTCGGCGGACGACGAGTCCGATGCCGGAATATTATGACCATTGTCGGCGGCAACGTCGTCTATAAATTTGAAAACTGATTTTTTATGAATAAAGAACTTCTCCAGGAAATCATTTCTTTAAGAAAGAAATTGCATCAGATCCCTGAAATCGCAGGCAAAGAGTTCAAAACCTGCGCATTGATCCGTGAAACATTGAGCAGGATCGATGGGGTGGAGATCCTTCCTCCCTTTCTCGAAACTGATACCGTAGCTCTGCTCAAAGGCGGCAAGGGGGAGGGACCCCATATCCTGCTGCGTGCCGACATCGACGCGCTGCCTGTCAATGAGGAAAGCGGCTGTGAGTTCCCCTCTCAGCACCCCGGCATGATGCACGCTTGCGGACACGACATGCACACCGCCATGCTCATCGGCGTTGTCAAAGAACTTGCCGCACGCCGTGATGAATTTGCGGGAACGATCCGTTTCGTCTTTCAGCCCGGAGAAGAAAACAAAGCCATGGCAAAGGAACTCGTTGAGGCGGGCGCCATGGGCGATCCTCTGCCTCAGGTGTGTGCGGCGCTTCATGTGATGCCCGGCAAACCTGTGGGGCATATTTCCGTGAAAGAAGGGGCGATGATGGCTTCCAGCAACCACTTCAAGGTGGTGGTTTACGGCAGAGGTGGCCACGGAAGTCTGCCCAGCGCATCCAGAAATCCCCTGATCGCCGCAGCTTCCATGGTTATGGAATTGCAGAATGTGGTTCCCAGCCGTGTCGATCCCCGCCGTTCCGGAGTTTTGAGCATCTGCCGTTTCCAATCCGGCGAAATCGACAACATCATTCCTGAAACTGCGGAATTTTCCGGAACTTTGCGTTCTCTCGATAATGAGACCGCCAGGATCCTTGAGGATTCTGTCCATGAGATCTGTCATGCGGCGGCGGTGATCCACCGTGTCCGCTGTGATGTTTTCACCGATCAGAGCTATCTTGCCACCTGCAATGCACCGGAACCCACGGAAAGACTTTGTAAAGTGGTCAAAGAGCTGGGGATCCCCCTGCATATCCTTGAGGATTCCGCCATGAGTTCCGAAGATTTTTCCTTTTATCTTGCCAAGGCACCCGGCGTATTCTTCCGCCTGGGGGCAGGGGAGGATATGGTTTCGCTCCATAACCCCCGCTTTTTCCCGCCTGAAGAGGTCATGGAAAACGGCATAAAAGTTATGACGGCTTTCGCATTGGAGTCTTTGAAAGAACAATGAATCTGCTGAGGAAAATTTTCAGGATACCCCTTTTTCTTTTCTGGTTTCTCTCTGTTGCCATCGGGTGCAGAGTTTTCAACCATGGGCGGAACGCCTCTGAAAGAAGCCTGAAGTGGACCCGGATCTGGGCAAAGGTGACAAGTTTTATCCTTGGCCTCAGAATCAAAGTTTCAGGGGATACTGAAAATTTTTCCGGAGGTTTGATCGTCGCCAATCATCAGAGTTACCTCGATATTCTGGTGCTGGCATCCGTTTTCAAGATCCGCTTTGCTCCCAAAGCCGAAATGCGCCGCTGGCCCCTTATCGGATTTATGACGCAGTGCAATCTCCCCGTCTGGATCGACCGTTCAACTCCTGCCAAAGCCAAAGTTTCAGCCGATGCCATGAGCCGGACTATGGCGGCAGGACAGGCGATGATGGTCTTTCCGGAAGGAACCACTTCGGATGGCAGAGAGGGGCTTCTGCCTTTCAAATCCACGGCTTTTCAGGCTGCCATCGATGCGGGGACTTCCGTGATACCTGTCATTATCAATTACAGTGATTTCTGCCGTTCCGGTGTTCAGTGGTTCGGACACCGGGCGTTTCTGCCCCATGTGTGGCAGGTTTTGGGGATGAAAGAAATTGAAGCTTCAATAAACATTCTTGAAGCTGTATCGCCTCAGAAAGACGAAGATCGGAAGAAACTTGCCCTGCGAGTTTACGATATTATGAATGAGAAATGGAGGTCATTATGAATAAAGTCCGCAGTGTTGCCGCAGCTCTCCTTGCTTCCTGGGGGATGATCTCTGACTACACTCTGCCCCGGAGCGTGCTGAAACACTTCAGTATGCAGATACCGGGGAAAGTTGTGCTTTTCTGTTTCCCCGCCGCAGGTTTTCTTGCCGCACTTCTGGCGTTGCTGCCCGCACTTCTTGCCGCAGGAGTGTTCAACCGCTTTGCGGGAGCCCTTGTCTTTACTTTTACCGGAGCATTGTTGCTCTTTTTCAAAGATTCCGGACGGGGACTTGCTCTGCTTGTCTCTTATATCAACTCCCGTTTGTCCGGAGTTCCCCCCTCCATCGCATTGCAGCGGTGTGACAACCGCTTGAGCGAAGTTCTGAAAAATCCCGTGGTCATATTGCTGACAGGTATCGGCATCATCGCCGTTCTCGGAATGCTTTTTGCCCTCTTTTACCGGGGCGCCGGTCTCTGGCTGGCGGCTGTTTGTGCCGCCGATGCTCTGGTTCAGGGGCGTTTGTGCCTTGAACCGGACCGGAACACCATGACTCCTTTCATCCGCTCCGGCAACAGTGGAAAAATCCATCTGGCAGTCAGTGCCGCAGTACTCGGGTGTATCATGCTGCTCATCTTTCCGAAAATCGCCGCCTTGGGGATGATCGTCGTCCTGTGGGTCTGGTTCTGGCGCGAACTGCCCGGTATCGAGGAGTTCAGCGAGGGATTGAGTTCCGACTGGATCACGCTCTGCGGCTTCTGGGCGGCGCTGGTTGCGCTGCTCTGCGGCATGGGATTGCTTTGATAAAGGAAATTCAGGAATATGGCTGAGATTTTTTTAGAGGCTCCTTTCCGCTCCATGTGGGAGGGGAAAGATATTTTTGACGAAGTTGCCCGCCTTTCCGGTGAGGAGTTCCGCCGTGTGAAAACACGCAGAACATTCCGTATCGAAGTTGACGGAAAAGGTTTCTTTATCAAACATCATCTGGGCGTCGGCTGGAAAGAGATCTTCAAGAATCTTTTCCAGTTCAAGCTGCCTGTCACAGGTGCCAGAGGGGAATACAACGCCATCCGGCTCCTTGAAAAGGTCGGTGTCCCCACCATGAGCTGCGCCGGGTTCGGCGAGCGTTTTTTTGATCCTTCTGCAAAAGAGTCCTTTATCATCACCCGTGAACTTGCAGGAATGACCAGCCTTGAGGATTTTTTTGCCGCAGGTGATGCCGCACCTGAGGTCCGCCGTGATATCGCCCGCCGTCTGGGGATAAGTGTGGGGAAAATGCACGCTTCCGGTTTGAACCACCGGGATTGTTACATCTGCCATTTTTTGCGTTCAAGTGAAAGTTTTGAACTCCATGTGATCGATCTGCACCGTGCCCAGATCAGAAAGAAAACCCCTTTCCGCTATGCGGTCAAAGATGTGGCGGGAATTCTTTTTTCCGCCTTTGATCTTTCGCTGTCCCTGCGGGAGGTCGCCCTCTTTTACCGCGAATACAAACGTGCCGGAAACAAAGACAGCCGCCGCTTCAGACAGGCTGTTTTCAAAGCTGCCTGTAAACTTTATTTCAAAGAGCATGGCAGAAACGCACCTCCCGTCACACGATGAATATGACTTACCATTTATAAGGAGAAGTTTTTTATGCTGCAAATCACAAATATCCGTCAGGGTGCCGTGTTGAACCGCAACCACGGCAAGGAGGATGAAAAAGGATTGACCGTCCTTTTTGAGGGAATCAGCGATTTCCCCGGTCCTGTGACTTTGAACGGTCAGCCCACACGCCGTGACGGTCGCCGCTTCATGGGAGAAGTTACGCTGACGGAAAAAATCAACACCGTTACCGCTGAATCCGTCAGTACATACGGCAATTTTTCCCAGTCCATCGTGGTGGTGTATGATAAATGCTCTTTCAAACGCTTCAACTGCTACATCGACGACCACAGCTTTTTCTGGACCGATCTTGCCAAAGAACGCCCGAAGCGTGCTTTTGACCACTTTTACCTCAAAGGACTGAAAGAGATCCACGAGCGCACCGGTTTGAAAGCGACACTCAACTGCTTCTATCACAACGACCACTTTGATTGCGACATGAGTCAGGTCCCCGATATCTGGAAGAGTGAGTTCATCGACAACTCCGACTGGCTGAAAATGTCCTTCCACTCCCTCGGGGAGTTCCCCGACCGCCTCTACATTGAGGCAAGCGAAGAGGAGTTCCGCCGGGATTACGATCTTGTCCACGATCATATCGTCCGTTTCGCAGGTGAAGAGACCTTTATCAATCCTCTGGTCATCCACTGGGGGATCATTTCACCCTCCTGCGTCAAGGTGCTGAAAGAAAAGGGTGTCAATACCTATGCCAGTGCTTTCCGTCCCCGTCTCATGGGCGGTCCCAGCGCTCTGGAACGTGCCGCAGGATGCAAGGAAAACAATATCGCAAACGCCCAGATCGGTGTCGAAAACAAACAGATCGTTCCCAATGATCTGGGATTCGGCTATGAAGACCACTTCACCATGATCGAGGAAAACAACTACATCGATCTGCATCGTGCCATGTACAATCCTCATCTGGACATCATGTTCTTCCGGGGCAACTGCTGCTGTAATCTTGTCCCCATGGATGTGATTCCCGAAAGACTCAACAGAGCTGTGGCAAATGCCGCCGCTGTCGGCAGCGAAGTTTTCAACGTCGGCAGCCATGAGCAGTATACATTCCCCTATTATCATAATTATATCCCCGATCACATGCAGCGTATCAGCAAAGCGGCGGAAACCATGGTCGAACTGGGCTGCAAGCCTGTTTTCTTTGCTGAAGGTCTGCTGGGCAACAAGTCGTGGAACAAATAAAAAAGGAGTCAGACAAATGCTTCAAATCACCAATATCCGTCAGGGTGCCGTGCTGAACCATAACCACGGCAAAGAAGATGAAAAGGGATTGACCGTCCTTATTGAGGGTATTTCCGATTTTCCCGGTCCCGTTAAAGTCAATGGTATGCCCGCCCGCCGTGACGGACGCCGTTTTATGGCTGATGTCACTTTGACTCAGCAGTTCAACACCATAACGGCTGAATCGGTCAGTGCATACGGCAATTTTTCCCAGTCCATTGTGGTTGTCTGGGATAAAAAATCCTTCAAGCGTGTCAACTTCTACATCGACGACCACAGCTTCTTCTGGACCGACCTTGCCAAAGAACGGCCGAAGCGTGCTTTTGACCACTTCTACCTCAAAGGGCTGAAAGAGATCCATGAACGCACCGGATTGAAGGTCACGCTGAACTGTTTCTATCACAACGACCACTTTGATTGCGACATGACCCAGGTTCCTGATATCTGGAAGAGCGAGTTTATCGATAACTCCGACTGGATGAAACTTTCATTCCACGCTTCCGGTGAGTTTCCGGACCGCCTTTACATTGAGGAATGTGAAGAGGTTTTTGCCCGTGATTATGATATGGTCCACGATGAGATCGTCCGTATTGCCGGTGAGGAAAGTTTTACAACTCCCGTAGTGATCCACTGGGCGATCATTTCGCCTTCCTGCGTAAAGGTGTTGAAAGAACGGGGCGTCAAGTGTTACAGCAACGCCTTCCGCCCCCGTCTTATGGGCGGTCCCTCTGCCATTGAGCGTGCCGTCGGCGCCAAGACCAACACGGTGGAAAATTCACAGATGAGAAGCCCGGGCTACACCAAGGATCACCAGCTCGCCGGAGATTTCGGATTCGGCTTTGAGGAGCACTATAACGTCATAGAAGAGCTTTCTTACATGGAAACTCACAAAGTGATGTACAACCCCCATCTGGATATGACCTTCTTCCGCGGTTGCTGCTGCTGCAATCTGGTTCCGCTGGATGTTATCCCCGTGAGACTGGAAAAGGCGCTCAAGGATTCTGCCGAATCCGGCAACGAAGCCTTCTGCCTTGCCAGCCATGAGCAGTACACATTCCCCTACTATCACAACTACATCCCCGACCACATGGAGCGTCTTTCAAAGGCGATCGAAGTCATGGTCGAAGCCGGCTGCAAACCTGTTTTCTACAGCGAAGGTTTCCTCGGCAACGAAGCATGGGGAAAATGAGATCAGAACTGATCTGAAACGCCTCATTGAAGGGAGAGTATCGTTTTTGATACTCTCTTTTTTTGTCTCTTTGCAAAAAAAAGAGAATTCATTCATATAATATTGAATTTTGACTTGACAAATTGCCTTTTAAGTGGTAAGTTTATATCGGTTCAAAGTGCTTTTCTGCCTTGTACCGGAAGAAGAGAAGTTCGTCCCATTATATCGGAGGATTTTTCAGCATTTTTACAGACAATATAATGAGAGGAAGCAGCAAATGGCTTGGGTAAATACAGACAAAGATTACAACGGCGAAACCCTGACCGGTGGATACTTGTATATTGCCAACGGGGGAACGGTCCGCGATATGATCGTCGGTGCCGGAGGCGTTTTGGAGATTTATACCGGAGGTCTGGCAACGGAAAATCAGGTTGCGAAAGCCGGAAGAGTGATGATTTCCGGAGGAACTCTTGAGAAAACAAGTGTCGATGCCGGGTTTGTATATGTCTTTTCCGCAGGTGCAGCCAACGAAATAACCCTCGCTAACGGCGGAGAAATGCAGGTGGGGCCTGAAGGCGGAGCGAGCGGAACGATTGTTGAAGCCAAAGGTGAAATGTTTGTCTCTTCCAATGGTTTGGTGAAAGATACCGATGTCAAAGGTAATGGTATCATGACCATTCACAGCGGGGGAAGCGCAGAAGATATCACCGTTTCTGCCGGTGGTGCTCTGACTGTTTCTTCCGGCGCGACAGTCACCGATCTTGTTCTGGAGGCAGGTGCTTCTCTCGGCGGATTCTATTTTGATGAGAAATGTACGATCGAAAAAATCGAAAACGGTTCCGCAGCGATCTCAGAGAACATCTTTATCATCAATAACCAGATGCACCTTACTGATGGCGGTGTTTTTGAAGGTGGAACTTTTACAAAAAGAGAACTCCATGTTTCCGAAGGCGGATTTGCAGACGGGACCGAGATCGGTTCTGGCGGAAGGTTGCTTCTTCTTGACGGAGGGCGGGGGGAGGATATCACCGTTTCGAGACTCGGCGTTTTGACTGTTTCTTCAGGAGCTTCTGTTACTGGTGTTACTGCAAATGGAGGCGCCCAGGTCTACTTGTATGCCGGTGTGAATGCTGTGGATGTTACCGTTTCCGATGGAGCGCTTTTGCACCTGACAGTTGCGGAAAATACAACTATTGAGGGAAGTTATAATAATATCGCCTTTGAAATAGTTGACGGTAAGCTTGAAAGTGAAAATTATTTGGTGTCGGCTGGCTGCGAATTGCATGTCGACAACGGCGGTGAGGTTTCCGGCGTCTGGCTCAATGGCGGTTATATGTGTGTTTCCGGCGGCGTGGCTGATAATACGAGTGTAAATGTCGGTAATCTCGAAGTTTCCGATGACGGTAAGATCACGGATACGATGATTGCAACGGGTAATGGTTCTTTGAAGATTTTTTCCGGCGGCAGTGCTGAGAGAACTACAGTCAAAGCAGGTACCCTTATGCATGTCGGCAACGGCGGTGTTGCGGCAACAACGGAGCTCTGGGGCAGCATGGTGATTTCCGGCGGCGGCAGTGCTGCCGGAACGACTGTTTCCGGGGGCGGTCTGCTTCATGTTTTCAGCGGCGGTGTTGCGACACAAACAAAACTTGTGGGGAGCAATGTCGTCGAGTATGGGAGTGTAAAAGAAATAATTGCCGGAAGCATGGTGATTTTTGAAGGCGGCAGTGCTGCTGATACAACTGTCAGTTCAGGCGGTATCCTTCATATTTCCAACGGCGGTGTCGCTGATGATACGAAGGTGATCAACGGAGGTCAGCTCCATGTTTCCAGCGGCGGTGCTGCAAATGGCGCAGTTCTTTGCAGGGACAATTTTTTCTCCGCTGTGGGGGAGCTTCATGTCTTCAACGGCGGTGTTGCGAATGGTGTTGTTGTCAGTTCAGGCGGCAAGCTTCATGTCTCCTCTGGCGGTACCGCTGGCGATACTGTGGTCTCACAATATGGCGTTTTTTATCTCTCCAACGGTGGCGTTGCGAATGGTACGACACTTTCCGCCGGGCAGCTTCATGTTCTCAGCGGAGGTAAGGCATTTGATACGACCCTTGATAAAAATAATGGGAATTCCTATTATTTGTTCATTTCCTCAGGAGGCACCGCAGAAAATACGACAATTGAAAATGGATATGTTTCAGTCGGACTCGGAGCAATTCACCGGGGATATTTGGATATAACAGGCGATGGGCGTGTTTGGGGTGAGCAGGGCGGTATTGTGGATTTTACGCTCAGCGGCAAAAGTGCTGATGATACAACAACCGTTGAAGATGACAGATATTTGATCAACGATCTCTCAAAAATTTGGACCTCAGCTACCTTTACGATCACTGTCGCCCAGAGTCAGGGGAATGGAACATATTTGCTTGCACAGAATGCTTCAAAACTTATCGATAAAACCATTACCATCAGTGAGGATAACGGCGAGAAGATCGTCGATATTACAGTTAACGGAGAGGTCGTAACCCATCAGGGCGTTGATTATCATCTTGTCTGCGATAACGACAATAATTTGAAACTTGAAATTTGGGATATGCCTGAGATCCAATACACGGTGGAACCCGGGGCATGGACTACCGGAAATGTCACCATAACCGTCAGCGAAGCCAATGCGCAGACAGGAATATGGCAATACAAAGGTAATGACGATCAGTGGGTAACGATCAATGCGGAAGAAGGTAAATTCAGCTTTGTCGTAACAGACAACCAAACGATCACGGTTCAATTTACCAATGAGTTTGATAAAACCGTCAGTGAGACCATTGAAATCACTCAGATCGACCGTGAACTCCCCGGTGTGCCGCAGAATATCGAAGCTGCAGTTGAGGGGAACTCTCTCCGGATCAACTGGGATGATGTATCTGATGCCGAGTCCGGATTGAAAGGATATGTGCTTCGTTACGGCAAGGCGGAAGATCTTGATGGATGTTTCACTGCTGATCTTACCGATTCCGAATGTACTATGGAAAATCTCGGACCGGGTAAGTGGTATTATCAGGTCGGGAGTGTGGATCAGGCGGGTAATGTTTCCTGGAGCGAAATTGACTCGTATGAGATCGCCCCTGTCCAAATCAGCTGGGAGGGGAATCGTGAAATTCAGTTTACCGCAGGTGAGAAATCTCTCACCCTTGCGACTGAGGGAAATCAACTTGATATTATTTCTCTGCCTCAGGGGGAAATCCGGTGGGAAACAGGATATCTTACCGGTGGTGGTTCGCCGCAAGCGGAGATCCTTAAGGCTGTGGAAAATGATGTGGAAGATCTTTTCTTTGCCTGCTCCAACTCGAAGTGGGAAGAGGAATATGCCGCATGTCACCAGACTACGGGCGATATGGTCGACCTTGAGGGCAAAAACAGATTTGATGATGTTTTTATCGGTTCAAGTGATGCCAATATTCTGCTGTTGACCGATGATAAGGATGGAGACGCCTTCTTTGTTGACGATGTCTACACCGATCTCGGCAATCAGAGCCGCTTCTCGCAGATCCATGAGATCTTCGCCGGGGCAGGGGATGACATTATCGATATGACAAGCAAGCGTTTCACCTTTAAGGATGAAACCATCACGCTTCATGGCGGCAACGGTAACGATGTCCTCTGGGGCGGCGCAAAAGAAAATATCCTTTACGGCGATGCTGGTTTTGATACCCTTGTCGGTGCCGCAGGGAATGACACCTTCTACGGCGGTGCGGATGATGACAATATGTCAGGCTGCGGCGGTGATGATGCGTTCTACTTCTCCGGGAACTGGGGACAGGATATTGTTGAACAGTACAAGAGAGGCTCTGTGACCTTGTTCATCGAAAACTATTCTGCGGATAATTGGAAGGCTGAAACGCTGACCTATACTGACGGTGATAACACGATCACCATTATCGGCTGTGCCAATGTGAAGTTTGAGAGTTGGAACAGTACAGCTTATGAGCATGATACCATATTCAAGAGTGAAACTTCAGGCATGATCGCCTGAGAAAATCCTTAAAAACACGAGGGACTGTTGCGTTGACAACAGTCCCTCTTTTTATGGGTGATTTTTTATTTTGCAGCTTCGATCATCTGACCGAATTTCAGACAACGGGGGAAAGTTTCTTTAAGAAAGGCTTTCCGGTTTTCCGATGTCTGGTCCCAGGGATCTTTGTCAGCATCCCAGAAAGGGGTGTTTTTCATGGAAAACTCAAAGCAGGGGGGATTTTTATAGGAAGAACCGGCAATGATTTTTGCGACAGCTTCAAAGTCAATAGACTCTGTAAAAACAGGCTTATGGAGATCATTGACGCCGTTGTTGTCGTGGATGTGGGTCGCAACAAGACGGTCTTTGCGTTTTTCCATCTCTCCCATGCGGTTGCCTAGAATATTGGCGTGGCCCACATCGAAACAGATACCCAGCCTTTCAGCAGGATACCGTTCAAGGTAGCGGTCCACCAGCCCCCAGTCGTCCCAGATCAGGTTCTCGATAGCGATTTTTGAGTTGCATTTTTCGAGGATGGGCATCAGCTCGTCAAGGGTGCGGAACGCATATTCGATGTTGATCAAAGCGGTTTTGCTCCGCGTTTCAGAGTACTCAACGGGAATGGATTCATGGTACATCTTGGTGTTGGGACCGTGGAGAATGACCACACCTTCTCCTTCCAGTTCCGCCAGCATTTCGACCCGGTTTTTCACCAGTTCGAAACCGGCACGGCGCATATATTCCCTGGGGGAGTACCAGCACTTTTCACTGCCCTGACTGCCGTGGATATCCAGCAATTTGATACCGGCATCTTTCAGCACCCGGCGGGCTTCGGCGATTTCTGATGCACAGTACATAAAGTCAGTACACCACTGATGTCCCCAGGAACAATGGGTGAACCCCGCTTCCGCAAGTTCATAAATGGGTTCTGCAAAGCTGCCGATGTGGCTGCAGAAACCTGTGACTCCGCAAAGATTCATCTTGGCGACTCCCCTGTATTAACGCAGTCCCACGGCTTCACGGACTTTGCTCAGCAAAACAGCCGCTTCGTTCCGTGCCTTTTCGCCGTTCTGTTTGAGAAGATCCCGGACGTAATCCAGATTGTTTTCCAGTTCTTCGCGGCGTTTGCGCATGGGTTCAAAGTACGCCCAGAGTTTCTCAAAGAGGGCCTGTTTGGCGTGACCGTAGCCGTAATTGCCGGCCTGCATTCTTTCACGCATTTCCTGCAGCTCTTCAGGAGTTGCCACAAGTTTGTAAAGAGCGTAAACGTTGCAAGTGTCGGGATCTTTGGGTTCTTCCAGGCCTTTGGAGTCGGTAACAACACTCATAATGACCTTGCGGAGCGCCTTTTCCTTGTCAAAGATGGGAATGGTGTTGTTGTAGCTCTTGGACATTTTCTGACCGTCGATGCCGGGAACAACAGCCACCTCTTCGGGGATCAGCTCTTCGGGAATGGTCAGGATATCACCGAAACGGTTGTTGAACTTGATGGCGAGGTCACGGGCGATTTCCAGATGCTGCTTCTGATCTTTGCCCACGGGAACCAGATTGGCGCGGTAAAGAAGAATGTCCGCAGACATGAGGATCGGATAGGTAAAGAGACCGCAGTTGGCTTCAAATCCTTTGGCGACTTTGTCTTTGTAGCTGTGGGCGCGCTCCATGAGTCCCACGGGTGAGAAGGTGGAAAGGATCCAGGAAAGTTCGCACACTTCAGGAATATCGGACTGACGGAAGAAAACGGTCCGTTCAGGATCGACGCCGCAAGCCAGCCAGCTCAGAGCCAGATTCATCACATTGCTGCGCAGATCTTCGGCTTTGGGGTAGGTTGTGAGGGCGTGGTAATCAGCGATAAAGAGGAAGTTTTCCCCTTTGTTCTGCATTTCAACCGTCTGGCGGATGGCACCGAAATAGTTGCCGATATGGGGAATGCCCGAAGGCTGGATCCCGGTAAGAATTCTCATTTTTCAGTTCCTTAATTGAGTTTTTCAGAGCAGGCGCCGTCGCCCAGCTCGCAAATGTAATATTCTGCATCGATCCCGGTGCGCAGTTTGTAGGCGGCGCAAACTTTTTTGGCATACTCCTCAGCCTGATCGTTTCTGACCAGATGGATCGTGATACCGCCGAAGCCGCCTCCTGAGAGACGGGCGCCCAGTGCGCCGGGAACAGATTTTGCAAGTTCGATAAGATAATCCAGCTCAGGAGTGCTGTTTTCAAAGTTGACCCGGCTGGATTCGTGGGAGTCGAACCAAAGCTGTCCGAATCCGGCTGCATCGCCTTTGGCAAGGCGTTCAACAGCAAGGTTGACCCGGGTACATTCCCCCACGACGTGAAGCGCTCTGCGGTATTCTCTTTCGCCCAGAGCGGGCTTGGCGTTGGCGAGCTGCTCCAGACTGATATCCCGCAAAGTCTTTGCGTCGGAATAGATGCCGCAGAGGATTTCAGCGGCACTTTCGCAGTCGGCACGGCGGGTGTTGTATTCAGAGTCCACCAGATTGTGTTTTTTCATGGAGTTGATCACGGCGACCGCATATCCCGCAGGGAGCTGGATGGTTTTCAGAACGGAAATGGAGCGGAAATCACTGAGGATAACAGAATCTTTTTTACCGAAAATGGAACTGAACTGATCCAGAAGCCCCGTTTTGAGTCCCAGATAGCGGTTTTCCACCTCCTGTCCGGCGAGAGCCCACTCCTCATTGCTCAGGGAGATGTTGAAAAGCTCACGCAGCGCAAATCCCGCAGCGGTCTCGAAGGCTGCTGAACTGGACATACCGGCTGAAAGGGGCACTGTGCTTCTCATTCCGGCTTCAAAGGCACCGATGGTGAATCCTCTGCGGCGCAGAGCGGTGATCATGCCTTTGACGTAGTTGCTCCAATCGCCTTTGACGGCGGTATCGATATTGTTCAGATCGAACTTCTTTTCGGAGCCGTCTCTGAAGTCCACCACGGTACAAACCGTGCCGGGGATGCGGCGGGCGGCAAAAGCGGTGTTCAACCCCACGGCGCAGGAAAGGACAAAACCCTGATTGTAGTCAGTATGATTGCCGAGGATCTCCAATCTTCCGGGGGCCTGGGCGATGGCTTCAGGGGCTGCACCGAAACGGGCGGTAAATTCTTTCACAAGTCGTTCATTCATATTTTTTTCCCTTCGTCAATAAAACAAATCCTTGAAATACATTGTTCAAAACTTTCCATGCCGCTCAGAATGTCGATCTGGATCCTCAGAAAGTACAAAGGCACATCGCAGCGGTCAAGTTTCGGGATACGGACAGCATCTTTCTCTGTGGTAACGATCATTTCTGCACCGGCGGCTTTCGCCTGGTTGATGAAGTCGATGATCTCCTGCTGTGTGTAGCGGTGATGGTCGGCGTAATGGTCGGTCAGGACAAGATCGGCACCCAGTTTTTCAAGAAAACCTTCAAAACTCTGAGGGCAGGCAATGGCACTCAAGGCGGCGGTTTTGACACCTTTGAGGCTTTCGAGGGGGAGCTGATCCTGAGAGAAAAGTTTTTTCAGATACTGGGGTTTGTGGCTGCATTCGATGATTTCAGCTTTCCGGCAGTGGCGGTTGAGGAACCGTTTCAGGTGGCGGTTGCGGCGGGTCCCCGTTGATTTTGTGAGAAAGATGTAGTCGGCACGTTTGATATGTTCGATAGGCTCCCGCAGGATGCCTCTGGGGAGACAGTGGCCGTTGCCGAAAGGGGAGGTCGAGTCCACAAGGACGATGTTGATGTGGGGACGGAGCATCAGGTATTGGAATCCGTCGTCAAGAATGATCACATCGGTCTGAAAATGGTTGATGGCATAGATGCCGGATTTGACCCG
>JAZONY010000148.1:0-21911 GCA_045654705.1 Victivallaceae bacterium | reverse complement strand
AGCCCCTGCGGTATTCCGCAGGGGTGGCCCCGAGTCATGTCGGGGCGAATGGAGTGAAACCTGAGCATCTAAGCCCCCCTGAGATCAGCCGCAGGCTGTCGACGGGGGGCGCTGTAATTGAGATGAAGCCTTGTACCACACTGGTCGAAGCCCCAAACATCCCCAAAACCAGTATCACCATTGCACCACAACAACACGCCCCACAGGTCGCAAAGAATGGGGGCTTGGGGGAAAGAACGCGCTGGCGCTGTCTTTACCCCAACTCCGCAGACCTTAAGTAAATCACTCACAACCTCAAGTATGACCAAACAAAAAGGTTGTAATCACACACTCAGCCTCTCAGTACTGGAAAGCCGTCTGATTTTGCATGAGTGTGGGGTGCGGCACTTGGTCGGACATGTCGGACATGTCGGACTTTATTGGTGTGCCGCAGGGGCAAAAAAAGAGGGGGCGGCAAAACATCGGGTTTTGCAACACCCCCTTTTATTTTCAAAGAGATGGACTCCTTTTGAAGATTTACTTGCCGTAAAGTTTGACAAGGGGCTCTTTGGCGTTGAAGATCTTCTTTGCTTCCGCCTGAGTCAGAGGGGCGGAGAAAATGCCGAAGTCATCCAGAACACCGTTGAGATAGGCGCCGTTCACATAGCCCAGAGTGAACTCTTTGATCCCCTCTGCCGCTTTGCCGATCTTCTGAGCTTTGAAAACCTTTTCACCGTTGACGATGAGTGAAAGGCTGATATTGCCCTTTTCCTCTTTCCAGTTGTAGACGAAGTGATACCAACCGTCTTTGGATTGAGGCAGTTCAGCCATCTTGTATCCGCATCCGGTACTTCTCTTGTCCGGACTGTAATAGATGCAGTACATGTAGTTGTCCCAAATGGAAACATAAAGTCCCGGACTGGCGTTTCCGGCACCGGTTCTGGCACGGAAGAGGGCGGTTGCCGTGGCATATCTGGAACCCGGATTAAGCCAGGGGGCTTTGATCCAGCAGCTGACAGCACCGGCTTTGCCGTTGAAAATTTCAGGTTTGATATCGATCCTGTCCACATTCCTCATGGCTCCGGGAGCGTGATAGGTGTTGGCAAAACCGATTTGTTTGTCAAACATGACCTCTGTAAGCTCCACCGCCTTTTCAGAACGGATCCTCAAAGTGCCGCTGTCCTCCTCAGGCACGATCACCACTGCGGCGGACTGGAAATCCTTTGCCGCCTGAAACACGCCCCACTCTCTGCCGCCGAAAGTGACCGTGATCTTCCCCTCGCCCCGGTAACGGAAAGAGAGGGTATGGGGCTTTTGGGGCTGGATCGCCGTCAGGGGAAGATTCGCCACACCGTTTGCGGGCATGACAAGGGTGTTGTTTTTACCGCTGAGTTTCACGCCGTCACCGAGAACGGTTTCCGCAGGGGCAAAACTGTTGACGGTACGCCTTTCGATCAGCAGGCCTTTTCCGAATTTACCGGGAACAAGGCGCATGGAAGATGAAAAGCGCGTTACGCCCTGCGGAGCTTTCATGGTATCGCAGTTCAGATAAAATTTCAGTTCAGCAGCTCCAGCCATGGGGAGCAGTGCCGCTGCGGCAAAGAAGAAAAGTGATTTTTTCATGTTTTTGTTCTCCTTGGAATTATTTAATGACCACCCTGCCGAAACGTTCAGGACGGTTGAAGTCTCCGAAAGTGGGACTCCAGCAGCTGTACTCGCTGGGTTTGACCGTGCGGCGCACCCGGCAGAAGTTCATGCCCCAGATGTCGCCGATATACTCTTTGGAGTCGGTCAGAGAAGCAATGGGCAGCTTGACCTCTGCACTCCAGAAGTTTTTGCCGTGGAATGTTTTCACAACAGCTTTGGACTCCCAGTTGCCCCCGTTCCTGCCGTCTTTCCGGAAACTTCTTGCGGTCCCCAGTGAGTTGAAAGCCAGCTGGAACACCCCCTTATTCCCCGCAGGGGCAAAGAAGATGTCGATGCAGTTTTCGTTCCAGACCTTGCTGTCGGGGGAGCGTCCTGAGTCCTCATTTTTATCCATGGCGGGTTCTTCGCAGTAGAATCCCATGTAAAGCTCCCCTCCGCGGCGGGCGAGATAGAGATCTGCCCCGACCTTGAAGACTTCGCCGTTGTCTTTGGCAAAGTGGATCCGCATGGGTTTGATCTTTTTCCAGAGTGCTTCATCCAGTTTTCCGTCCAGTCGGGGTTCTTCAGCGATGCGGGTGGTCGTGCCGGTTTTGCGGGCGTTGGCTGCCATCATAAAGGCAAAGACGTTGGCATCGAAAGGAATACGGAAATTACGCTCGGTTTTGTCTGTATTGGCAGGGGAGTTGGAAGGCAGAGCCTGCATCTTTTTGAAGATCTCTTTTCGCTCATTGATAAGTTTCAATGCGGCGGCGGCGGATTTCACATCGGGCTTGGAACTCTTGACGACCTTCATGGCGGTCGTATAGAGTGCGACAGTCACACGGCAGTACTCCAGATTGGTGACGGACATCTGGATACGGGCTTTCTGACCTTTATCCTGAGTTTTTGCGGCGGCATCTTTCAGACGGGGGAGCCACTTTTCCGCAAGTCCGGGATAGACCTGAAGAAAGACGCCGGGATAACGGCTGATGTAGCCCAGATCACGGTTTTCCTTGAGCTTGCCGTTGGCGAAGCGGGCAAGACGGCTTTCGATATCGGCAAAGTACTCTTTCATCACGGGTGCGCCCACGGAACCGTAGCAGTCACGCAAGGTCTCTTCGTAGAACTTATTTTTGTCCTTGATGCCGCCCCAGGCGAACTTCAGATAGAAGTAGTTGTTGAGAGCCGCCGCACCGTAACTTGTGGAGTTGTTGATGGCAAATCCGGTCACATCCGCAGCATAAAGGTTGTCGTAGAGCATGGAAATATTGTTGAACTGGCAGCAGGGAAGTTCAAGTCCGCCCATGCCCTCCGGGAAGGAGTAGAAAAAGAGCTTGTTGAGAGAACGGCGCCAGTTTTTCAGATTTTTAAGATGCGCCTTGCGGATATCGGCACGGTAGTAGCTCAGTCCGCTGTCGTTGAGGACCTCCATAATGGTCACGGCAGGGTGGACCTTGACCTTGCTGACACCTTCGGCGTAGTGAGAGTAGGCATACATACCCATTTTCTGATCGGGGAAAACTTTGGTGATGCGCTTTGCCATTTCATTGGCATAGGTCATCATGCGGGTCGTAATGATGCGTGAACCATCGGGTCTGACACCGTCATCCAGAGCCTGACATTTGTCACATTCGCACTGACGGCCGCCGTCGTTGGGGGAAAGAGAAAGCATGGATTTGACTTTGCGGCTTTTCAACTCTCTGATCATGCTTGCCGCCAGCTGGTCGAGGGCTTCGTGATTGGTGGTGCAGATCTGCAAACCGTGGCCCAGGGGATCGTGTCCGTAACGGCGTCCGCCGACGTAGGCAAAGTATTCGGGATGGGTCTTGAAGTGATCCTCTTTCTTCATGTGATGGAGCCAGTTGTGCCAGGCACACCAGGAGTCGGCACGCCCGCTTCTGAGCCGGCGGTTGAACTGCTGATTGGCAATGATCTGCTTTTTGGGCATACCTTTGCGGGTCTGGTAGTTGAGCATACGGTATTCAAAGCGGGGCTTGTCGGCATAGTTGAGTTCAGGTATGACAAGTTCGCTTCTTTTGGGGACATATTCCCCCATGTCGCCGGGGAAAAACCAGCGGACTCCCAGCTGTTTTTCCAGAAAGTCGGAAACGCCGTACCAGGTGCCGGTACGGGCGCCGTGCGCCCAGTGGCAGTTGAGAACGCCCCCCGGAGTATCATTTCCGGAAATGGAAATGTCACGACCGGAGCTTTTCACCACAAAACCTTCGGGAACATCCACCTTTTCAAATCCGATGAGAAAGGCGGGACGGTTCTTGCGCTGCGCCATTTTGACGATGGGGAGCTTCACCCCGGTCGATTTGAAAATGTAGCTTTGCAGATCCTGAGAAGCCATCATCAGAAGCTCCTGATTGACGCCTTTGGGGTTCCAGATGATGCAGTAATCGCTTTTTCCGTTTTTGACGATTTGCAGCGGAGCGCCCGACAGAAGAACGCCCCCCAGCAAAAACAACAGTGTCAGAAGAGTTTTTTTCATTGATCCATCCCCGATTACTTCTTATAGATTCCGCTCAGCGGAATTCCTGCGGAAAATATCTTCTGCGCTTCAGCCAGGGAAAGGGGAGCTGAGAAGAGTCCGAAATCATCCAGAACGCCGTTGAGATAGGCGCCATTCACATAGCCGACAGTGAAACTTCCGGCCTTGGGCATGACACCGCAGGCGGGACGGGACTTGAAAACTCTGGAACCGTTGATGATGATGGAAAGCTCCATAAAATCTTTCACATAGTTCCAGTTGAAAACAAAGTGATACCAGCCGTCGGAACTTTCAGGCAGTTCGTTGATTTTCAAGGCACAGCTGCCCCCTTTCCGCGCGCCGGGGGTGTTGAAAATAAGGCTGATACCGTTGGACCAGGCGCAGATGTAGAACATGCACTTGCTGCTGCCGGGGGCTTTGGCATCGCACAGAGCGATGGCTGTCGCGTGCTGAGCATCTTTTTTCAGCCAGGGGGCTTTGATCCAGCAGCTGATGGCGCCTGAAGTGCCGTTGAAAAGTTCTTTTTGGAGCGAGATCTTATCAACAGACCTCATTTTTCCGGGGGCATGATAGGTATTGGTGAAGCCGATCCCCTTGTCAAACATAACCTGAGTGAGTTCAACAGCCTTTTCAGCTTTGATCCTCAAGGTGCCGTTGTCCTCTTCGGGAATGATGATGACTTCCCCTTTTTTGACGCTCTTTTCAGCTTTGAAAGCGGCAAGATTTTTGCCTCCGAAACTCACCGTGATCGCCCCCTCGCCACTGTAACAAAAGGAGAGGGTGTTGGCGACTTTGGGACGGATCGCCGTCAAAGGCAGCGCCGCATAGCCCCCTGCGGGCAGAGTCAGGCGGTTCTCTTTGCCGGCAAGTTTGGCTCCGTCACTGAGGATGACCTCATCAGGGGTGAAAAAATTGACTGTCCGCCGCTCGATGAGGAATCCTTTGCCGAACCGTCCGGGGACCTGACGGATACCGCCGCCGAAATAGGTCATTCCTTCGGCTTTGCGGCTTTCGCCGTCAAGATAAAACTTCAGTTCCGCAGCGGAAACTGCTGTAATGGAACAAGCCAGTGCCAGAAAAAGAAAAGTTCTCATTATTTCCTCACCTTATCAATCGTTGTATTTGTAAAATTTACCGAGCTGGATCTCGTCGATCCCCTCCATAAAATGTTCTTTGAGCAATCCTTCTTCCTCAAATCCGAGACTCTTGTAAAAGGCCAGGGCTCTCTGATTGATATGAGAGGTGCAGGTGTAGATCTTGCGCATCCGGAGTTTCCTCCAGAGTTTTTCCGCCTCGGCGACCATAGCTCTGCCCACCCCTTTTGAAAACACCTGAGGATCGACACCGATACTGTGCAGAACACCCAGTCCGCAGGCGGTGCTGGCGGTCACATGGAGAAAGCCGATGACTTTCCCCTCCTCTTCCGCCACAAAAGCGACCGAAAGATTTCCGGGCGTTTCGCTGCGCAAGAATTTCTTGTATTCCTCAGCGGTGCCGCGTTTATCTTCCCCCCAGCGTTCTTTGAAAAAAGTCTTGAAACTTTCGTACATGATCTCCGCCGCCCGGGCGGCATCACGTTCCTCAAATTCCCGAACTGTAAAGCTCATTGCGCGCTCTCCTGAATAAGTATTGATATTTCAAGGTCATTTCATCAGCCATATAAGATAGCATATCAAAAGACAAAATTCCACTTTCGCCTTAAAAAAAAATTATTTTTTGCATTTTTTGACTTGCAATATTCCTTTCACAGCTGTATATTTACTGCAAGAGAAATTTATTTTAAACATTATTATATCAGATGCGGGATAAAAATGGGCAACAATCCTAAATTTACAGTTCTTTTTGAAAAACTGCGCGGCAAGATGTTTGAGATCGACAAAGATGTCATGTCTATCGGCCGTAAAGATGAAAATGATATCGTCCTCAAAGACGGAAGCGTCAGCGGACGTCACGCTGAGATCTGCAAGATCCAGAATGAAGACGGTTCCGTCTCTTATTTGCTGCGGGACAACAACAGCAGCAACGGAACCAAGATCAACAGTCTGCCTGTTGAGGAACAGATCCTCAAACACAACGACCTGCTCATGTTCGGATCTGTGGAGGTCCTCTTTGACAGCAACGACGGCAGCTCCGCTGAACACAATCCCAGTTCCGTCAGCCGCCTCACCCATACCATCGACCTGAGCAGTCTGGACGGGCACCATTCCACAACGCCCGCCCTCACCAGTCTGAATCCTCTGGCACTGGCGGAAGAGAAAAAGCGCAAGATGACCCATCTCACCATGCTGATCGTCATCGGACTCATCGGTATCGGAGCGCTTGCGGCACTGGTCTTCTTCTTCATTTCGATCTTCTCGCGACAGGGATAAAGCCGTTTTTTTCCGAATTTTGCTGCGCGCCGGTTCCCGCAAAAAGGTTCAGGTGCGCTTCTTTTTACAGACCTCGTTCCAACAGGAGTATTTATGTCCGACAACAAAAACAGACCGGGGAATCAGCCCCCCGAAAACAAACGCCCGGTTCCCGGAGAACCCAACCGCTCCCCCAGAGCAGCCATTGTCTGGCTGGTCATCATGCTGATCATCGGTTCTCTTTTCTTCTTCAAAGGCTTCGGATCCCCCGAAAAACGGGATATCACCCAGAGTCAGTTTGAAAACATGCTGAAAAATCAGCAGATCGCCACGGCGGTCCTGGTCAGTGAGGGGGATAAGGTTTTCACCGTTGACGGAATCCTTAAAGATAACGATCCCGCTGCCGGAAAAGAGGGCAAAAAGGTCAAAAAGCCCCGCCATTACCGGACCCGTGTCATCTATACCGACAACCTCAACTCTCTTTTGGGTTCCACCAATTTCCAGGTGGATTCCAACAACGCAGGTCTCTGGAACTTTCTGCTCTTTGCCCTGCTCCCCGTGGTGGTGATCGTGGGTATGATCTACTTCTTTTCCGCCCGCCAGATGCGCATGGGCGGCAACGGAGCCATGGAGTTCGGGCGCAGCCGTGCCAGAATGATCCCCCCCAATGAACTCAACGTCCGCTTCGACGATATCGCAGGTGCCGACGAAGCCAAAGAGGAAATTTCCGAAATCGTGGAATTCCTCAAGGACCCCATCCGTTTTCAGCTTGTGGGGGGCAAGATCCCCAGAGGATGTCTTCTTGTGGGCAATCCCGGAACGGGTAAAACTCTCATGGCGAAAGCAGTCGCCTGTGAAGCAGGAGTCCCCTTCTTTTCCATCAGCGGTTCTGACTTTGTGGAAATGTTCGTGGGTGTGGGCGCCAGCCGTGTCCGTGATATGTTTGAACAGGCAAGAAAAAATACCCCCTGCCTGATTTTCATCGACGAAATCGATGCTGTGGGCCGTTCCAGATTTTCCGGTTGGGGCGGCGGTCACGATGAACGCGAACAGACCCTCAACGCCATGCTGGTCGAAATGGATGGTCTGGAAAGCCGTTCCGGCGTGATCGTCCTTGCAGCGACCAACCGCCCCGATGTTCTCGACCCCGCCCTGCTCCGCCCCGGCCGCTTCGACCGTCAGGTGGTCATGGACCTGCCCGATATCAAAGGCAGAAAGCAGATCCTCTCTGTCCACGTCAAAAAGATCGTCGTGGATGATTCCGTCAATCTGGATGTCATCGCCCGGACCACCCCCGGTTTCAGCGGTGCCGACCTCGCCAATTTGTGCAATGAAGCCGCACTCCTCGCCGCCCGCAGAGGCAAAGAAGCGGTCAGCGAAAGCGAAATGGAAGAGGCAAGAGACAAGGTCAGTTACGGCACGGAACGCCGCAGCCGCAAACTCAATGAACATGACAGAAAATTGACCGCTGTCCACGAAGCCGGTCACACCCTTGTGGCGCTTTATAATGAAAAATGCACCCCCGTCCACAAAGTGACCATCATCCCCCGGGGACAGGCATATCTCGGCGCAACTTTCACCATGCCCAAAGAGGATGTTTACAGCCGCAGCAGAGGCGAAATGATCGCCGAAATGGCAATGACCATGGGCGGAAGAGCCGCCGAAGAACTGCTGATGCAGGATATTTCAACCGGTGCTTCAGCCGATATCAGGATGTTGAGCCAGATGGCACGCCAGATGGTTTGTGTCTACGGCATGAGCGACAAGATCGGTCCCTGGAAGTGCGCCGATATGACAGTCCACCCCCATATGCGTATCGACGGTCCCACGCCTGAGGAGATCTCACCTGACACTCAGAAAGAGATCGACCTTGAGATCCGCCGTCTGGTGAACAACGCCCTTGAGGATGCCCGGAAATGTCTGACGGAACACAAAGCAGAGCTTCAGAAACTTTCTGACGCCCTCCTTGAAAAAGAGACCATGTCTGTGGAGGAAATCAGAGAACTTCTCGGACTTCCCGCTCCTGAGGACGAAAAAACGTCTCAGATCCCTGCGGCAGAAGCAGAAGCTCCCGCCCCGGAGCAGAACGGTTCCGCCGATGCCTGACGATCTCAAACAGGCACTGACGGCTGCGGACAACGGCGTTTATATTGCGCTCCACATCCAGCCGGGTGCCAAACGCGAGGGCGTTACAGGGCTTTTCGGAACAGCTCTGAAAATCGCCCTCAATGCGCCTCCCGTGGACGGCAAAGCCAATGCGGCACTGCTGCGGTTCCTTGCCGACCGCCTCGGAGTCCCCAAAAAGAATATTGAACTTTGTTCCGGCGCAAGCTCCCGTGATAAACGGGTCTTTGCCGCCGGAGTTACCGTTGAACAAATATTGGATCGATTGAGTTGAAATGAAAACGAAAGCAGTTATTTTTCTTCCTGACGGCATGGCTGATGAACCATTGAACGAACTGGGAGGAAAAACCCCTCTTGAATATGCCCATACCCCCGGTATGGATTCCATTGCAAAAAATGGCGCAAGCGGCACCTTTCTCACCCTGCCCGACGGCTTGCCCACCTCTTCAGACGTGGCGAACATGTCGGTTCTGGGATTCCTGCCTGAAAAAAACTATCCGGGCAGAGGTCCTATCGAATGTGCCAGTCAGGGCATTGAACTGGGGCCTGACGATGTGGCGTTCCGCTGCAATCTCGTTTATGCTTCCGACGATCAGATCCTGAGAGATTACTCCGCAGGTCATATCGACAATGAGCGTGCCAGACGCCTTATGGAGGATCTTCAGAAAGAGTTCGGCTCCGATGAAGTCACCTTTTACTCCGGCGTAAGTTACCGCAATCTGCTGGTGCTGCACGGCAAAAGATTTTCCGCTGCGGTCAACTATTTCAAGCCTGATTCCTCTGCAGACATCCCCCTTGCGGAGCTGAAATCCTCCCCTGCGGACGATTCTGCCGAAGCCCGGGAAACAGTTGCCTTTCTCCACGATCTCGAAGAACGCTGCGCCGCATTTCTCGCTGCTCACGAACTCAACGCCGGCATCAGCTCCCCCGCCAATTGCATCTGGCCCTGGAGTCCCGGCAAAAAACCCGCCATTCCCGGCTTTGAAACCCTTTACAACGGCAGAAAAGGTGCCATCATCAGTGCCGTCGATGTGATCAAAGGTCTCGGCAGATGTACCGGCATGGAGGTCATCGAAGTCCCCGGTGCCACCGGATTTGTGGACACCAACTACACCGGCAAGATGGAATCTGCATTGAAAGCCCTTGAAGATCACGATCTGGTCTATCTTCATGTGGAAGCTGTGGATGAGTGTTCCCATCTGGGGGATTTGAAGCTGAAACTTCAGGCTATCGAAGATTTCGACGCAAAAATCGTCGTTCCTCTTCTTGAAGCCCTCAAATCAAGGCAGGATATCAACTTTGCCGTCCTCCCCGACCACCCTGTCCCCGTCCGGCTGCGGAAACACACCACGACACCTGTGCCTCTTGCCATCTGCGGTCCCGCCGTTCCTGCTCCCGACACCATTGAGTTTTACAGCGAAACTCTTGCACCTCAGGGAACTCTCGGCGCCCTCAAAGAGGATATGCTGGTGAGAAAACTTCTGGGGCTGTGACCGTTTATGCCCAAAAGTGCGGTGGAAAAAGCGATGGACTATCTGGCGCTCCGCCCCTTGAGTGCCTTTGAACTCCGTGGAAAATTATCCAAGTCCGGTAATTTCAGCGAAGAGGAGATCGCCTGCGCCCTTGAGTTCTGCGAAAAAAGAGGCTACCTCAATGACGGACTTCTCGCTGCAGATGCCGCATTGTTTCTCAGCAGCTCCGGCAAAGGGGCAAGATTGATACGCCAAAAACTCCGCAGCCGCGGCATCGGCGAAGAAGATCTTTCCCAAGCCATGGAACAGATTTCCCCCGAAGAGGAATATAAATCCGCCAGAAATGCCGCTGAAACCAAATTGAGACTTCTTGTACGGGAAAAGGATATGCGGAAGAAAAAGGAAAAACTTTTCCGTTTTCTCATAACAAGAGGATTCCCCCCTTCCGTGGCAGGGAAAGTCGCCGCAGAACTTTTACAGGATTCCTGCGAAAACTTTGACGGGGAGTTCCCCGAAAATGATAACGGGGAGTGAGCCGGTATAAAAATCCTTATTAACTTCATGGAATGGCAGGGGATCGTTTGACAATACTCCTCTTTTCGTGTATATTAAGTGTTGAACAACGATGACGGGAAATATATGGAAAATATAAGATCTAAATATACAGCAAATTTCAAGCGGGATTATGTGGCATGGTCCGCCGTTGCCCTCTTTCTGCTGATCGTCATTTCAGAAGTCACCCTTGCCATTTCACTGCCTCTTTATATGCAGAAAGAAAGCGCCATGGCTCTTTCTGTCCGCCGCCTGAGACTTCTGGAATCTTTCGACGGCGCCCGGCGCACCGCCCGGAGCATCAATGTCAAAGAGGAAAACGCCAAGGCTGAAGTTGCCCTTTTACGCTGGAATCTGGACCGTATGGCTGAGTATCTGAGACTCTATTCCAAATATATTTCCGCCAACGATATCGCAACGCTTCAACAGCAGCTCAATGAGATGAACGCTTCTCTGACGCAGCTGAAAAAAGGCGTTCCCTATTCCAAAGAATACAAACTTGACTACACACCCTATCTTGAACGGGTCATGAAACAAAGCGGAGCAGCACAATGACCGGCAACATTTTTTCATCTTTCAATTCAGGCAGGATCGCTGTCATCGGCGACCTGATGCTTGACGTCTATCTCTGGGGACAGGTAAGCCGTATTTCCCCGGAAGCCCCCGTCCCCATTGTCAACATCCAGAGCCGTGAGGCACGTCTGGGGGGCGCCGCCAATGTCATTCGCAACCTCGGCACGCTGAATGCGGGCAAAGTTTACGCTTTCGGCGCCGTGGGCGATGATGAATCGGGGCGTGAGGTCAGCCGACTTCTCGCCGAAACAGGATTTTCAAATGCGGGCGTCATCTGCGACTCAAGCCGTCCGACCACTGAAAAAAGACGTGTCATGGCAGGGGGGCAGCAGATGCTCCGGGAGGATCTGGAAAGCACCGCCCCTCTCAGCGATCAGCTCCGTCAGCAGATGGTTTCAAAACTCATCGACCTTGTCCGCCGCAAAGAGGTGGATGCCGTCATCTTTGAGGATTACGCCAAAGGTGTCCTGAGTTCATGGATGCTTGAAGAGATCCTGGTCGAAACACGCAAAGCGGGTATCCCCACCGCTCTTGACCCCAAACCGGGCAATCTCACCCCGGTCCACCATCTGACCACCATCAAACCCAACCGCCTTGAAGCCTTTGCCCTGGCGGGTATCAGTGATCCCGGCCCCGCAGGTCCCCCCGAAGAGGATGCGGCACTGAGAAAAGCCGCTGAGATCATCGAAGATCAGTGGAAACCTGATTATCTGCTTCTTTCACTGGCGGCTCAGGGTCTGGGGATTTTCAAGGAACACAAATGGGACAAACTGATCCCCACCCGTGCCAGAGAGGTCTTTGACGTTTCCGGTGCCGGAGACACGGTCACAGCCACCTTTGTCCTCGCCTCCACCGCCGGAGCCGATCCCGCACTTGCCGCAGAGATCGCCAACTGCGCCGCAGGTGTGGTGGTGGGCAAAGTCGGTACTGCCCCCATTATCAAAGAAGAACTTATTTCCGCCTGGAAAGGAATGAACTCATGAAAAATACTCCTGTTGCCGTTATTATCCCCGCACGGTACGCAAGCAGCCGTTTCCCCGGCAAACCCCTTGCTCTGCTGGCGGGCAAACCCATGATCCAGCATGTCTGGGAAAAGGCCATCGCCTCATCCGCCGACGTGGTAGCTGTGGCGACCGATGATGAACGCATCGCCGAAGCTGTCAGAAATTTCGGCGGTACTGCCATTATGACCTCCCCTGACCACCCCTCCGGCACCGACCGTATCGCAGAAGCGGCACGGGCGTTCAGCGGCGTGGAAACGGTCATCAACATTCAGGGTGACGAACCCCTTATCCCCACGGAGCTGGTGGATGAACTCATCCGTCTCATGACCTCTGACCGTTCCGTTGAAATGGCGACTGTCGCCGTTCCCGCCGACCGTAAGAAAATGACCGAAAACAACGTCAAAGTGGTTTTCGGAGCTACGGGCAACGCCCTTTATTTCAGCCGTTCCGAGATTCCTTTCGTCCGTCAGGGCGGCGAAGATCCCGGGTGTTTCCTCCACTGGGGCATTTACGCCTACCGCAAAGACATCCTTGAGCGTTTCGTCCAGCTGCCCCCCGGAAAACTGGAAAACTCCGAAAAACTCGAACAGCTCCGCGCCCTTGAAAACGGCATCAGCATCAAGGTCGTCACCACTGAACTGACCACCATCGGTGTCGATACACCCGAAGATCTGGAAAAAGCAGAAAGTTTACTGAAAGGAAGATTATGAACACCGTAAAAGTCAATGACGATCTCATTATCGGCAGCTCCAAACTCACACTTCTGGGCGGCCCCTGCACCGCTGAAGGGGTGGAACTCTGCTGCGAAGTGGCATCTTTTCTCAAGGAACTCTGCCGGAAACTGGATATCCAATATGTTTTCAAAGCCTCTTTCGACAAGGCGAACCGCTCCAGCGGAGCCTCCCGCCGCGGTCCCGGTCTGGAAGAGGGACTGCGTATTTTTTCAGAAGTGAAAAAACAGTGCGGCGTTCCTGTCATCACCGATATCCACGAAAGTTCTGAAGTCCCCGAAGTGGCTTCTGTGGTGGATATGCTCCAAATCCCCGCCTTCCTCTGCCGCCAGACCGATCTGCTTCAGGCTGCGGGGAAAAGCGGTCTCCCCGTCAATATCAAGAAGGGGCAGTTCATGGCACCTGAAGATATGAAAGGGTGCATCGAAAAGGTGCGTATGACCGGAAACAATAAAGTCCTCCTCACTGAAAGAGGCAGCAGTTTCGGTTATCACAATCTGGTCGTGGATATGCGGGGTCTTGCCACCATGCGCAGCTTTGACGTGCCGGTGGTCTTTGATGCCACACACTCCGTGCAGCTCCCCGGCGGACTTGGTAATGCTTCCGGCGGTCAGAGAGAATTTGTCTTCCCCCTGGCGCGCGCCGCTGCCGCTGTGGGTATCGATGCCCTCTTTGCCGAAGTGCATCCCCGCCCCGCCGAAGCCTGGTCCGACGGTCCCAACTCTCTGGATTTCGACGGCATCACTGAAGTTCTCACCAAGGTAAAACAGATTTATGATCTCCGCTGAAAAAGCCCGCCTCATCAAAGCGGTCATCCTGGATATTGACGGCGTCCTCACCGACGGCAGAGTCGGTTACGGCGGCAATGAACTTATCAAATTTTTCCACTACCGGGACGGTCACTGGCTGAAACTTGCCATGCGTGCCGGACTCATCGTCGGTCTCATTTCAGGCAGAAGTTCCAATGCCAACCGTCAGCGTGCAGCTGAACTGGGTCTGACCTTTGTCCGTGAGGATATCCATGACAAACTGGAGGAATTTGAAAAGGTCCTCGCTGAATACCAGCTCAAACCCGAAGAGTGTCTCTACATCGGCGACGATGTGATCGACATGCCTGTTCTGAGCAGTGTGGGTATTCCTGTCGCCGTGGCGGATGGTGTCCCCGAACTGGATGAAGTGGTGATCTACCGGACCTCCGCCCCCGGCGGTCATGGTGCGGTCTGCGAAACCATGCGTCTGCTCCTCAAGGCCAGAGGCGATCTGGATGGACTTATGGAGCGTTACCGCCGATGAAAAAAAGACTCCTTTTTCTGTTGACACTTCTGACAAGTCTTCTCGGAGCAAGCTCCGTGTCTGACTTCAACGGCGTGTCTGTAAGCAATGTCAAGGTCCCCTTCTACAAGAAAGACCTTCTCCAATCCATGATCTTCGCCGAAAAAGCGGAGTACCGGGCACAGCTGCTTTACGGGCATAATGTGGTTATAAATATGCTTCAGAAAAAGGTGAATCCCGACCATATCCGGGATGACTGGAAATTGCAGATCTACCCCCTCGGCGCCCCCTTCTCTGAGGTCGCCGGGTTCTGGGCGAAGCGTCACCACTACTGCGATGCCGTGCTTTTCACCCCTGAAAGCGCACTGGATCAGGCAGAACGGAGTGCCGCAAGCGATAAAGAGATCAAGATGCGTTCCCCCCTGCTTGATCTTGACGGTGTGGGCTTTGCCGCCGATTTCAAACGCCGCCAGATCAAGATCAACTCCAAGGTCCGTCTTATCATGCGCAGCAAAGAGAGCGATCCCCGGAACATGAAGAACAAGCTCTCCGCAGACCGGGGTGTCATGCAGGGGACTTCTGAAATGCTCCACATCGACACTGAAAAAAGGCGCATCATGCTGCTGGGGCAGGTGACTGTTTGGGATAAACAGCTCAAACTGACCTGCGACCGTCTGACTGTCGAAATGGGGCAGGATGCCCGGCGCAAAGATAAGAGTTCCATGGATTTTTCAGGCGTGCAGAAACTCCACGCCGACGGCAATGTCAAAGTGGTGAAGATCCTCGCCCGGGGTGAGGCTCCCGAAAATGCCCAGGAACTGAAAGGCGACCATCTGGTCTACGATGTCGCCAAAGGGGAACTGACCGTGACCGGAGACAGAAAGTCTCCTGAGATCTCCACCGGAAAGGGCTTCATGCTCACCGGGAAGGAACTGGTCTTTTTCCGTGAAAAACAACAGCTTATCGTGCCGTCTGATTGCCGGATGCGTGTGGATCAGAATGGTGCCAAACACTATCTGCTTTCTGATTACGGCAATTTCAATTTTTCCACCGGAATATGTGATTTTCTGGGCAGAGTGCGGATCAGCGCTCCCCAATATGAACTGGGCTGCTCCAAGATGCGGGTCTATCTTGAACGCGCGCAGAAAAAAGCCGCTCCCCCCAAAAAACAAATTCAGAGTTCGCCCCTTGCCGGTACCGGCTCCTTTGAGACCGGTTCTCTTGAGTTCAAACGGGCGCTCTGCCGGGGCAGTGTGAAAATGTTCCGCCGTGAGGAAAAGGGATTTTCCACCTTGAGTTCCAGAGAGGCGGAGCTGGATTACTTTGAAAACAAAGCCCGTTTTTCAGGGGATGTCAAATGTGTTTCAGGAGGCAATACCCTTGACACCTCACGCCTTATCGTCAATTTACAGAAATCTGCCGCCGATCCTCAGAAGCGTGAGGTCGAAAGTGCCGAAGCCTTTGACGGCGTAAAAATCACAAGCGCCCCCGGCACAAACGGCGAAACAGCACTCCTTACGGCAAAACAGGGCCGTTTTGACTACAAAGCCGACCGCATCGACTTTTCAGGTGATGTTTCCAGCATCCGGGGCAAATCCCGTTTGAAATGTGAAACGCTTCAGCTCTATCTGGGCGCAAAGGAGAACAGCTCCCCTCAAGTCGCCATTCCCGGTGTCGCCGCATCTGCCGCAGGGAACAAGACCCTCAAACAGGTCATCGCCTCCGGCAACGCCTTTATGCAGGACGGAACCAACTCTCTTGCAGGGGACCGCATCGAATACTTTTTCGTTCCCGCCGCCCCCGGTGCCGCCAATGAGCCGGGCATGTTCCAGTCCGGTTCTCTGCGTCTTGTCAAAGTGATCAGCGACGGCAATGTGAAACTTGCCGCCAACAAAAACGCCGAACCCGATCTGCCCGGCATCACTCAGGAAGAAGCCCGTCCCAAAAGCTCCAACGCAGGTGTCATGCTGGGGAAAAACGGCTCTTTCAGGGAGCTTTCCGCCGGGC
This sequence comes from Victivallaceae bacterium, assembly GCA_045654705.1. Taxonomy (GTDB): domain Bacteria; phylum Verrucomicrobiota; class Lentisphaeria; order Victivallales; family Victivallaceae; genus UBA1784. The sequence continues at coordinate 5,729 of JAZONY010000148.1, read as the reverse complement.
ATCTGGTCGCAGATCTTCTTAAACATGAAACCGTTTTCACCGACAATGTTTCCATCACCGACGGAGCCAGCCGGATGGATTGCGGCAAACTTGAACTTTTCACCAAAACAACTCCGAAAAGCACGCCGCAAAAAGAAAAAACCTCTGCCGCCGCCGATCCTGATGCCGATCCCTTTGATCTGCCCACGGAAAACAGCGTGCCTTCGACCATCGCTCTTGGCAACGGATTGGAACTTGAAAAAGCCGTTGCCTCAGATAATGTGGTCATCCACCGCCGTCCCAATCCTCTTGAAAAGGGTGAAAAGCTCTTCTGCGACCGTGCCTTTTTCAACAGCAGCAGCATGACCATCGAATGTACCGGCACCGAGAGCCGCCGCCCCATGGTCGAAGGCTCCGGCAGGACACACAGTTCAGATAAATTCACCATCTATCTGAAAGATGAACGCATTGAAAGCACCGGGGACTCTGTTACTCAATGAGCGCGCTTGTCCACTACGTCTGCGCCCGGAGTTACGGGGAAGATGAGCTGCAAAAGAGTTTGCACACACTTCTTGACAGTGTTTTCAAAGAAACAACTTCCCCCGCCGGGAAAAGAGTGCTTTTGAAGCCCAATCTGCTTTTCTGCCGCCACCGGGAAGATCCGGCGGCGGTGCATCCTGACTTGATCGTTGCGGTCTGCCGTGAACTTCTGGCAGCAGGGGCAGCTTCTGTTACGATTCTTGAAAACCCCGGAACCCAGCGGGTCGGCGTCATCATTGAAAAAATGGAAATTGCCGGAACTCTCAAAAAAATGCAGGTGAAATTCGGAGATTTTTCCGACTACCGGGAGCTGAAACTCCCCCCGGAATGTTGTTTCAGGCAGCTGAAAATGGCACGGGAGTTTGAAAATTTCGATCTGGTGGTCGATCTGGCAAAAGCCAAGACCCACGCCATGATGACTCTGACCCTTGCAGTGAAAAATCTTTTCGGACTCATTGATTCCGCAAGCCGCCTTTCATGGCATCTGGCAGTGGGCAGTGATTTCGGGCGTTTCGCCGATCTGCTCCTTGATCTTTATCTGACGGTCAAACCTCACATTTCCATCATCGACGGCATCGTCGGCATGGAGGGCAACGGACCCGGCAGCGGACCCCCTGTCGCCAGCAGCTTTCTTGCGGCTTCTTCTGATGCCCTGGCGCTGGATGCCTCGGTCGCCTGCTGTCTCGGCGTGGAAGCCCGGGATTTTCTTCTGCTGCGCCGGGCGGCGGAACGGGGAATACCCTTTGAATATGAAAACCGGGGCGATCTCCCCTCCCCTGCCCCTTACAAGCTCCCCGATCCCCCCGGCATTCTCAACGCCTGGGGCGTAACGCTGCCGCCTTTTTTCAAGAAACAGCTGCGCAACTGGGCGGGGACCCGTCCCGTGTTGACCAAAAAGGAGGAGTGCATCAGCTGCGGAAGGTGTGCAAAAGTGTGTCCTCCCGCCTCGCTGAAAATGAAAAAAAGCGGCAATAAAAAGCTCCCTGTTTTTGATCTTGACAACTGTATACGCTGTTACTGCTGTCAGGAGCATTGTCCTCAGGGAGCGATCGAAAGCCGTCCGCAAATCCTCAACAGCTGGCTTTCAAAACTTGTGAAACTGTTCCGCCGCTGAACTTATTTCCAGCTGGTAATGGCATCCACGGAAAGTTTCGGCACGTGGAGCAGATCGTTGTCATCCAGATAATATTTCACCTTTTCAGGATCATCCACATCCTCTGAAACAGGATTCTCTGCGGCATATCCGAGAGCGATGACATAAAGGACAGCCGTATCCTCATCCATGCCAAGAAGTTCATGGATCTTTTTACGGTCGATCGCCCCCATCCAGCAGCAGCCGATACCTTTGCCCCAGGCGGCAAGCTGGATGGATTGTATCGCCGCTCCGCAATCCGCCTGTAAGATCGGGTTTTCCGCCTCATGGGCCTTGCCGGTAACGGCGATAAAGGCGGTGGGCGAAGTCACTCCGGGAACAGGATTCCGCCGGGGGGCGACAGATCCTGCCCATGCGGTAAAGGTGAAAAGGGTGTTGACCGTTTCAGGGGTCCGGACCACGATGTAGCGCAGACGCTGGGCGTTTCTGCCGCATGAAGCGGCTCTGCCCGCATCAATAAGCCCCCGCAGTTCCTCTTCCGGGATGGGGGTCTGTGTAAATTTTCTGACAGTCCGGCGTTCTTTCAAAGCCTGTTCAAGTTCCATAAAAAATCCTCCTTGCTCTAAAATTTCATGTATTCTAATATACTCTCATGGAGCAAAAATGTCAAGTTTTCAGTTGTTTTCCGTAAAAATACAAATTTTGTCGCAATTTGCTATTTACATAATCAAAGGATGATTGTATATTAAAGTGTTTCAACATCTACATAAGGAGTTCTTTTTATGAATATGCGCCCCTACAAATCCGACGACCTTGAAAAGGTCATGGAAATCGCCAATATCGCATGGCGTCCCATCCGCCAGATGTCCCGTGCCGCTCTGGGGGATACCATCGCCAATTACCTGAGTCCTGCGGGAGATGACAAGTCCAAAGGGCTTCAGGTCAAGGATCAGATCGACAGCGGCAACTGGGGCATCGCCGTCTGCGAACATGAAGGGGAGCTTGTAGGTTTCATCACTTACAGCATTTCAGGTGTTTTCGGCGAGATCTGCAACAACGGCGCCCTCACATCCACCGGACTCAAGGGTATCGGTCAGACCATGTACAAGTATGTCATGGAAGAGTTCCGCAAAGCCGGTGTCAAGGTTGTCAAAGTCACCACCGGTCTTGACTGGGCACATGCCCCTGCCCGCCGTGCCTACGAAAGAGCGGGTTTCAAGAAACATCTTGATTCCACCACCTACTATATGGAGCTTGATTAAAAATGGAAAATTTGCGTTCCAATATTGAAAAACATCTTCATGCCATCTGTCTGCATCCCTCCCGCCATGTGGGTTCCCCCGGCGTCAAGGCGGCGGCGGATTATATTGAAAAAACATTCCGTGAATACGGTTATACCGATGTGATCCAGGAAGAATTTGACTCCACCGGCTGGCGTTTCGGCAATATGATCTTTGTGGACCTCGACAATTGTGCCGCCGCCGTTCCGGGGGCTCTGAGTTGTTTTTTCTCACGCAGTACCGATGTGGAAGGGGTTCCTGTCTGGCTCACGGAAGAGGATATCAGGAATCTGGAAAAAATCGATGTCAAAGGCAAACTCTGTATCGTGGAGTTTTTCTCTGACGGCGCCGACATCCGGGGCCGTAACGGCATCGCCGAAGATCTGGACCGTCTGGGCGCCGCCGGAGCGGTTTTCATCAGCGATGCCGCCTATCACACCACCTGCGCCCCCAGCTCCAAGATCCAGCGTTCCCCCTATCTGAAACAGCTGGGAACGGCGGTGGTCTCTGAGGTGGGAGCCTACTACCTCGCCAACCACAAAAACAACCGTTTCAGGCTCATCATCGATGCGGACACATTCCCCCACAGATCCACCAATGTCATCGCCACCCGCCCCGGAACAGGAAACAAGCGCGCCATTTTCGGCGCACATCACGATGCCGCTCCTTTCGGACAGGCGGCAAGCGACAACGCATCCGGCGTGGCATGTGTCCTTGAACTGGCACGGCTGCTGAAAGATCAGCTGCCGGAGTGGACCTTTGAATTTGCCTCTTTCGATGCCGAAGAGTACTGTGTCGGCTCCAATCCTCTGGGGAGCGACAGCTTTGTCAAGGCGCACCCGGACCGCAAGTGGGAGTACTTTATGAATTTTGACAGTGTGGGGATCCACTTTGCCAAAGATGTCGTCCACATCGCCCATCCCGAAAAACTTCCTGAATTTGAAACGATCTACCCCAAGTGTCCCTTCAAGGATGCCGGTGACGACCGCAGTTTCAACGCAGTCGGGGTGCCGGTCCTCTGGTTCAACAGTCACGCAAAATTCATGGATTTCCATACACCGCTGGATTCCATAGACACACTTGATCTCGACAAGATCGTCACTTGCATCAAAGAAGCCGCAAGACTCACAGAAAAACTCGTTTGAAAAACTTCCGTTTTTCCATAAGAAGGTTGTTAAAAGTACAGCCTTCTTTTTTTATGCTGAAAAAAAATATTTTCCCCGTTTTTGAGGGGAAAAAAGCAGAATTTTCAGAAAAAAAAAAAAAATACAGCTTGACTTATTGAAAAAGTGTGGTATTTTATAGAGAGTTATGTTCCAATGAAAGGCTGAGTAAATGTACGAAAGAACTATGTTCTTTTTCACAGCCCTGCTTATCGTTTCGACCGCAGGCTGTGTCAACCGACCTGCAAAAAAACAGGAGATCCCTGAGGGGGTTTCCGCCTTTTCGTTCCCTGATACCCAAGGGGCGGCTCTTCTTCAAGCCAAAGCGGAGCGTTTCACTCAGGCTATGTTCAAATCCTTTCAGACAGGTGATTTCAAGTATTGGAAAGAGTCCCTGCAAGCTGAAAGCCCTGCCAATTCCCCCCTGATCGTAGATGAAAACCGTTTTCAGCAAATGCGTCTGAAACTGGAAAAAGATTGGGGAAAATTTGTAAAATGCCATTATCTCGGGGCGCTTGATCAAAGCGTTTTCCGGGATCATATATGGAAATGTACCTTTGAGTCAGAAACAGCAGACAAAAAAATCATCCGTCTGGAAGAACTTTTTGTTGTCCGCTGTACTCAGCTCAAGGGTAAGATGACCTTCACCGGTTTCGGATTCCGTTTCTTCAACAGACCCGGATTCCGCGATCAGGTGATAAACCTAAAAAAAGGCCGAGAGAAAAATGAAAAGATTGACGGAAAAACAACAAAAAATTCTGGATTATATCGCAGAATTCACAAAGGAGCAGGAGATAGCACCGACTGTGCATGAGCTTGCCTCGCACTTTGGGATCAAAAGTTCTACGATGTTCATCCACCTGCGTACACTGCAGCGCAAAAACTGCCTTGTCCGCAATTCAAAAGCCAGAAGCATCAAGCTGCTTTCTCCTGACGGAAAAGTTGAGAAACTTTCCAGACGGAACAGCAATGCAGTTGCGATTCCTGTCATTGAGAATTTCAAACCTGAAATGATCAGTGATCCTGCAGCGCACAGCGATTGCAAGATTTATATGAGCCGCGAAAGCTGCAGATACAACAGCGGGACCCGGATTTTTGCCGTCAAAGCTGATGCCAGTCTCAAAGACAAGGGCATCCTTGAAGGCGATCTGCTGGTCGTGGCTGCGATCCCTGAGATCCGCCCTGATTCTCTGCTCATGGTGGAAATCGACCGTAAGTGCTATATCGGATATCTGGGCAAAAATGAAGCCGGTATCAATGTCTTGAGCTTTGCCAACAAAGATTATCCCGCTATCAAGCTGTCTGCCGCAGGTCCCCAGATCATCGGCACGGTGATCGCTCTGAAGCGCTATTTCTGAAAAAATACCGTTTTTCAGAAAATATAAAACGCTCCGTTCAAAAAAATTGGACAGGGCGTTTTTTCTGTCCGGAAGAGACAGTGTCAAAAAAAGCAATAAGAAAAATGCTCCTTCTTTTCAAAAGCATTTGACAAATCGCTGTTTCTGCGCTATATTTACTCCGGAACATGTTAACTTTGCTCTAATGGAGGTTTTTTATGGAAATTGATCTGCTTCTCGATACTCTTGAAGAAAATATGATGAAGACCGAAGAGGCTCTGAAAACCGCTTTCAGCGCCCTGCGTACCGGCAAGGCTTCCCCCGCTCTTGTGGAAAA
>JAZONY010000147.1:0-10956 GCA_045654705.1 Victivallaceae bacterium | reverse complement strand
GGAGTTCGACTGCAATACGATGAAAAAGGTGATACGCCCCTACTGGCAGATCGACTTTTCAAAGAAAAATCAAGGCTCAAAGGAGGAACTGGCAGAGGAACTGCGCCGTCTGGTTTTCAAGGCGGTGGAAAAAAGACTTGTCGCCGATGTGCCGACAGGGGTTTTCCTTTCGGGGGGCGTGGACTCCAACATCACCACCGCCGTTGCGGCGTCATGCCTCAAAGAAAAGGGATGTTGTGCCTATACGGTGGGATTCAGCGACACCCGCTACGATGAAAGGGAACTTGCCCGCACCGGAGCGGCGTTCATCAGTTGCGCCAACGGGGGAAATCTGTGCCACAAAATCAAAGAAATTGAGATCGCCGACTTTTCTCTGGTGGAGGAACTCACCTCTTACTGCGGACAGCCCTACGCCGACAGCTCCATACTGCCTTCGGCACTGCTGAGCGCATTCGCCCGTGAAGAGATCACCGTGGCACTTTCAGGGGACGGCGCCGACGAACTTTTCGGCGGCTATGAACGCTATCTCGCCATGGCCCTTGCTCAGAAGTTCACCCGCATCCCCGCTGCTCTGCGGCAGACGGCTTTGAAACTCCTTGAATTTTTCCCCGAAGGAGGGGAACGGAGCTTTTCAGGCAGGGTGCGCCGGTTTCTGAAAATCAGCTGCGCCCCCGGAAATGAACGCTATTTCGCCATTCTCGACCGCTGCCCCGAAACCTTGAGAAAGGAGCTTTTCACCGGTGAGTTTTACCGGAGCTTGAGCGGTACCGGAGCGGCACTTTTCCGCAGTCACTGCGGCACGCTGAAAGCTGAAAACATCATCGAAAGTTATTCCGAAACGGATATCGCCACCTATCTGCCGGGGGATATCCTCCCCAAAGCCGATATCAGCTCCATGGCAAACGGACTTGAAGTGCGTTCACCCTTCCTCGACCGTGAGGTGGTGCAGTTCGCCGCCGCGCTCCCCTGGGAGCTGAAACTTGCGGGCAGAGAGCGCAAAAGTCTCTTGAAATACGCATTCCGTGATATGATCGCCCCTGAGATCCTTAACGCCCCCAAAAAGGGATTCGGCGTGCCTGTGGCGTCTCTTCTGCGGGGCAAATGGCGGAACTGCGCTGAGGAGCTGCTCTTTGAAAGCGGCATCGAAAAGTGCGGCATACTCCGCATGGAAAAAATCTGCTCCCTCTGGCAGGAACATCTCTCAGGCAGAAAAGACCGCAGCTACATCCTCTGGAGTCTCCTCATCTTCGCCCTCTTCCTCAAAAGAAACAGGGTCAGCTTCTGAAAGAGCCGTGAGCAGGACGGTTCAATTGCCGTCCGGGGGGGTGAAAATGTATTTGGGGAACATCTTGCGGAACCAGACGATGAACTCTCTGCCTGATCCGAAAGGTTTCCCCGCTGAAGCGTAGTCCATGAGGGGCAGACGGTTATAAGTTGAATGTGCCATGGCGCAGGCGGATTTCCCCCCCTTTACATCCGCCGTCATTACAAGAGGTCCCCGCATGAGGGCGTGGTAGGGGGAGTTGTCCGGAGGGGCAACGTGTCTGACACGGGGGTCGAAGTCGATGCGCAGGACCTCGTCCAGTTCCCAGGGGCGGTCGATGGTGAGAAGTGAATTTTTCTGCCACTCAAGCAGAGAGTTGCAGTAATAGACCCCCGTACAGTATTCCGGGAGCCGCAGAGAAATGGCAAAGGGTTTGCGGCTTCTGATCCTGATTTCCGCACTGTTGGAAGCAGGGTAGAAGCCCGAGACCTGTATGAGGGTTTTCCGTGAAAGGTGCGCCTCCATATCCTCATAAAAGTTCAATATCCCCCCATTTTCCGTATCGGTCAGGGCGAGAGAGGGAACAAGAGAGAGCGCTTCTGCGCCGCAGAGAAAATCGTAAAGGTGGCATGTCCCGAAGTTGTCGTTCCGCACGCTCCGGGTGAGGGGAACAGGGGCAAAGGGGGCGAAAAGAGCTTTTTCTCTGTTCCATGCACCGAGGAGGGCGTTGTAGCATGAAACTTCTGCCAACGCTCCCAGAGTTACCGGTTCGCCGAGTGCGGCGAGTGCGGCAAAGAATTCGATACACCCGGCCGTAACAGCTGTACTGCCCAGAACGCCGCAGGGAAAATGTTCTGCCGTCTGCTGAAAGGCGCCCCGGCACCAGAGGGAACCGTCAAAGTTGCCGCCCCCTGCGGCTCCGGTGATGAGCATTTCTTCAGCGGCAAAAGCTGCCATATAACGGTTGCCCAGAAGCCGGGCGCGTTCCGTGTAGGAGCTGTCCACTTTGCCCAGTTCGCACAGCCCCTTGAAACAGGCGGTGAGCCAGCGGGCGTTGCCGTTGGCGAGAAGCTGGAGCGGCATCCCCTTTTCAAAGGCGTCGAAGATGTTGTGCTGCTGGGAGCATCCGGAATCAGCGATGTAGCGGGCAAATTCAAGGTAACGCTTTTTTCCGGTGAGGCGGAAGAGCCCTGCGACGGCATCCAGAATGGCGGAGCTTTCAAGACCGCCCATGGCGCCGCAGTGGAGAATGTTCCGTTTGCCGGGACCCACAAGTTCCATGATCTCATCGGTGATACGCATACAGCACTCGGGGATCCTTTTGTCCGTGGGGAACACTTCCGCCGCAGCAAGAAGGGCGTTGAGAATGGAACGGCAGCTTGCCAGATCCCCTCCCTGAAGCCGCTGACCGGCAGGGAAAGCTGTCAGGGGACGGCATTTTTCCTCAAGTTCAAAGAAGGTGTCGAGAGCGGCAAAGGTCCGGGCGGTGAGCCGTTCACTCTGATCGGCATAATTGATGGTGTTGCATGCCGTGCGCACGGCACTGCCCCAGACCAGCAGATCTTTCGGGTCGGCGGCGGAGCCGGGACGGGTCATGAAAGGCGCAAGATGCCGGTCAAAGTCGAAATCCTGCAAAAATCTGTGACAAAGGTCGTTGAGGGCATTGCCCAGAGGTCCTTGAAGCCGGATACGCCAGGGTCTTTTTCCGGTCACTGTTCCTGTCACTTTTTCGGTCACTTTACTTCTCCTTAAAACTCATTTTCTTAAATATACACTCTCAAAGTGAGAAATAACAGCGAAATTTGAAAAAAAACCTTTTTTTCTCTTGCAGAATGGCTTAAACTTTGCTATATTATCCCGCAGGTGTCCGTGGTGCCGGTTCGTTCTGAACAGCACCGGGCGGTTTCAAAACTCAACTTTCCCGGGGAAGTACAAATTTATGGAAATATCTGAATTGCCTGTGGGCTCGGCTCCGCAACCTCTTTTGAATCCTCTTTTTCCTTTGAGCTGTCAGAATTTCATCTGGCGGAACTGGGGGCTGATCCCTGCGGAAAAACTTGCCGCAGTTCTGAAAGCGCCTCTTCCGGAACTCCGCCGTGCTGCGGAGGAAATGGGGCTTGACCCAGAGGTCGCCGTTGACCCCAAGTGGCTGACCAGAGGTTATCTCACGCTCATCCGGAACAACTGGCATCTGCTCAACTATGAACAGCTGCTCCAAATGCTCAACTGGAGTGCCGACAAACTGGCTTACACCCTCAAAGAAGAGGATTTCTTCTGGCACAAGCTGGGATTGCTGAAACCCGCAGCTGCACCTTTGAGACTGCTCCCCCGCACGGAAGAGGAGCTGCGCCGCACCGCAAAGATCAAGGAGGCGCTGCAGAAATATTTCCCCGCAGACGGGGAGGTCAACAGCGAAGGTCCCTTTGCCTTTGCCGACCTTTATCATGCGCTCCCTGACACGGGGAAAAAAGAACCCCTTTTCGACTTCAGTTTCATCCACTCCTACGCCGCCAGCTGCGGAGATGTGCTGGGGGAAGCGGAACTCAACGACCCTGTGCCTGAAAATCTTCTTGAACAGTACCGTTCCATCGGCATCCGGGGCATCTGGTTCCACGCCATACTCTATCTTCTCTGCCCCATTGCCGGAGCTGAAGAGTTTTCCGCAGGCTTTGAAAAGCGTCTTGCCCATCTGGAACAGATCGTCGCCCGGTGCGGCAAATACGGCATCAAGGTCTATCTTTATTTCAACGAACCCCGGACCATGCCCGAAAAGTTCTATGAGCTCAAACCGGAATGGAAAGGCATTTTCACCCGCAACGCCATTGCCAACTGCACCACACGGACACCGGAAATCCTGGAATATCTGGAACACGCTCTCGAAAACATCTTTACCCGTGTCCCGGAACTGGGGGGCGTTTTCACCATCACCATGTCCGAAAACACCACCAACTGCCACTGCGGCGCCGAAGGGGAGAAATGTCCTTCATGCCGCAACTTCCCCAAAGCGCAGATCATCGCCGATGTCAACGCCGCCATGGAACGGGGAATGCACCGTGCCGCCCCCGATGCGGAAATGATCTTCTATGACTGGGCGTGGGGCAGAGTCCCCGGCGACCCCAATGCGCTGGAATTCAAAAAAGAGGTCATTGAGCTGCTCCCCAAAGGGAAACACTGCCACGTCAACGTGGTTTCGGAGTGGGGCATGGAAACCTGTGTCGGGGGCGTGAAAGGACATTTGCGCGACTACTCCATTTCGCAGGTGGGCCCCAGCAAAGAATCCGCCGCCGTCTGGAAGTACGCCGCCAAAGCGGGACTCGGCTGTGTGGCAAAGGTCCAGATCAACAACTCCTGGGAGCTTGCGGCGGTCCCCTGTCTGCCTGTGCCTTATCTCATCCGTGAACATCTGGAAAAACTCCGCAGCGCAGGTGTCCGTGGGGTGATGCTCAGCTGGACTCTGGGGGGATATCCCGGCGGAGGTCTCGCATTGTTGAACAACACCCCCGAAGAGATCGCACAAAGCACCTATTCCCCTGAGACCGCTTCCCAAGTGTGCGCCGCATGGCGGCTTTTCAGCGAATCTTTCAGGAACTTCCCCTTCTGTGTCGGCACCGCCTACAACGCCCCCACCAACTTCGGACCCATGAATCTGCTCCACCTGACCCCCACGAACTACCGTGCCACCATGGTGGGATTCCCCTACGACGATCTGCGGGCGTGGTGCAGTATCTACCCCGAAGAGGTTTTTGAAAATCAGTTCGCCAAACTCATCGCCCAATGGCGGGAGGGGCTTGAAGTGCTTGACAATGCCGCATCCGCTGTCACGGCGGAGGAAAAAGCTGCCTTTGAAGAGCTGCGCCGCATGGCGGGAGCTTCATTCTGCCACTTCAACGCCTGTTACAATCAGGTGCGCTTTGTGCGCGCAAGGAACGCCAACGACAGAAAAGCCATGTTTGACATCGCCGGTGAGGAACTGGAAAACACGCTTCAACTCTACCATATCGCCCGGCAGGACTCCCGTGTGGGATTTGAGGCGAGCAACCACTACTTCTACACCCTCAACGATCTTCGCGAAAAGGTGCTGAACTGCCTTTACGTCAGGGAAGAACTTGAAAGGAGTCTCTGATACCATGTATCTCCGTCCGCTCTGGGAAAAGGAAAGCCGTCACGTTTACGGCGAATCAGGGTTGTTTCAGGGTGAAAAGCCTGTGAGACTGCTTTACAAGGCTGAAAAGATCCTGCGTGTTTACAATCCCACGCTGAAAGTGGAGTACAAGGCTTTTCAGCACTACACCCACACGCCGGGGAGCGATCTTCTCTTCCCCGTTCCCGGTTCCGGTATCTGCGGCATCGGGGAAAATGCCATTTTTCCCGATCCGGCGCGTGCAGTGCTTTATCCCGCCCTTGACGCCAACGCCATCAAGGGGGGACCGGAGGGGAAACTCCTTATTTTCGACAACGCAAGTTTCTTTGCCCGGCACCAGATCATGGTGGACTACTGCGCCGTTGAGGGGAGTTCTTTCATTGAGCTGCCCGCTGTTTCTGAAAAGTCGCTCCCCCGCTTCAGGGCGAAACTCAAAAAAGGCGTTGCCGTGACGGTCAATCTCATAGGAGACAGCATCAGCGAGGGATTCAACGCCACGGAGTTTGTGAAAGTTCCCCCTTTCGCCCCTCCCTATCTCAATATCTTTGTGCAGAAACTCCGCAAGGCGACGGGGACCCACATCGCCGCTTTGAACTCCGCCGTGGCAGGCACGGGGAGCCGTAACGCCGGGGCGGTGAGTGAACGCTGGCTGGACCGCTTTTCAGATCTTCTCATCATCGCCTACGGCATGAACGAATTTTCTTCCGTTCCGGCGGCGGATTATATCAAAGAACTCCAAAGCATCATGGCAAGGAAGAAAGCTCTTCACCCCGAAACGGAGTTCATTCTGGTTTCCTCCATGCCCCGCAATCCCCTCTGGGGCGGGGAAAGTGCCTCCGTTTCCCGGGGTTTTGCCGAAGCACTCCGGGAGCTTGAAAGCGAAAACTGTGCCATCGCCGATGTCCACACCCTCTGGGCGCAGGTCTATGAGAAAAAGGATTTCTACGACCTCACAGGCAACGGCGTCAACCATCCCAACGATTACGGACACAGGCTCTATGCGGCTGTTCTGGAAAATATCTTCAAAGATTTGTAAAATATTAAGGAAAACATCTTATGGCTCTCAATGTAACTGAAGCTGCGAAAAAACTCCGTGAGAAATCCAAAAGCATCTACGACATCCTGAACAATAAACTCGGCGAGACCGCTGCCCCCGGATTCCGGGAACGGTGCGCCGCAAACGGCGAAAAAGAAAGAACCCCCCTGCTGGAAGAAGCTGAACGCTTCTACGCCGCCGAACTGCGGGAGTTCTCCGAAGCCGTCCGCGAAGAGATCGCACGGAAACCCCAATGGAACTCCGGCGCCCCCCTCTCCGCCGACAAGGTGTGGCTCTGGGGCGGCCCCACCCCCGAATGGGGCGGCACTCTCGACCCCGATACACTGGTGAAACAGGCTCGCTTTTTCAACACCGGAAACGGCGTTTATGTTTACGGTCCCACCACCGAAGAGATGATCGCCCGCCACGCCGCTCTGGAACAGATGCTCTGCATGGTGAGCCGCACCTGCCGCGCCCCCGGCCAGCAGCAGGAAACCAACGCCGAATGTGCCGAAAATCTGAGCCGCTTTTCCCTGAAATATCCCAATATCAAAGGCGGTATGCTGGATGATATGACTTCAGGCTCAACCACCATCTCGCAGGAAAAAATCGACGATATCGCTTCCATCAGTGCCAACTTGAAAAAGCACAATCCCGCCCTTGAACTCTATGGCGTGGTCTATCAGCACGAACTCAAAGAAAAGGATTTTACCCCGCTCCAACCCTATCTCGACGGCGTGAACCTCTGGTTCTGGAGTCAGGAAACACTCCTCGATCTTGAAGAAAGTGTGGAACTCTGCCGCAAACATTTCCCCGGCAAAAAGATCCTGCTGGGGCTCTTTCTCCACGACTACGGCACTGTGGATGCAGGCGCCCTCTGCGATCTGCTCATCTATCAGCTCAAAGGCGCTCGCGCCCTGCTGGGGGAAGGGAAGATCAACGGCCTTGTGATCCTCGGCGACCGTGAGATCCTCAAATGGCCCGAACAGGCAGCGGTGGTCAAAGGATTTCTTGCAGGTCAGTGATTCCTAAAAATTCAAGGAAATATTTATGCCCTCACTTATTATCAAAGGTAAACAGCCCCTCGGCGGCACGATCCGTGTGGGGGGGAACAAGAATGCCGTTCTCCCCATGATCGCAGCATTGATGCTGACCGATGAGCCTTGTGTCTTGAGAAATGTCCCCGACATCCTGGACGTCCGCACCATGCTGGATATCGCCCGTCATCTGGGGGCGGAGTGCGAACTTCAGGATAATGTTCTCACTTTCCGCTGCTCCAAAGTCACCCGTACCGATGTGCCGAAAGAACTTTGTTCCCGGAACCGTACCAGTCTCCTTTTTGCAGGTTCCATGCTGGCACGCTGCGGCAGGATCGAACTGGGCCGTCCCGGAGGGGACTCCATCGGCAGACGACGGCTCGACGGTCACTTTTACGGTCTGGAAAATCTGGGAACCAAAATCTCTCAGGATGCCTCGTTCCGCTTTACCCGGCTGGGCAAACAGCTTCAGGGCAGGGAACTCTTTCTGGATGAACCCAGTGTGACCGGCTCCGAACAGATCATCATCGCCGCCGTCACCGCCCGGGGCATCACCACACTTTACAACGCCGCAAGCGAACCCCATGTGGTCGATCTCTGCGAAATGCTCAACAAGATGGGCGCCCGCATCAGCGGCATCGGCAGCAATATCCTGACCATCGAGGGGGTGGAAAAACTCCACGGCGTTGAGCATGAAGTGGTTTTTGACCACATCAACGCCGGAAGTTTCGTCGCTCTCGCCGCCGCCACCGGCGCCGATCTCACCATCGAAGGAGTCCGCCCCAGAAGTTTCTGGATGCTCCGCCGTGTCTACGAGCGTCTGGGGATCAACGTGGGGCTGTATGACAACCGCATTACCGTCAGCTCCGAACAGAGCCGCCAGATCAAATATGATGCAGGAGGTCCCTTTCTGCAGATTTCCGACGGTCCCTGGCCCCAGTTCCCCACGGATATGATGAGCTGCACCATCGTTGCGGCGACCCAGTGCCGGGGAACAGTCACCTTCTTTGAAAAGATGTTCGACGGCAGAATGAACTTTGTGGACCGCCTTATCGACATGCGCGCCAACGCCATTGTCTGCGATCCCCACCGGGTGGTGATCACGGGACCTGCCGAACTTTACGGAACCGATCTGGCAAGCCCCGATATCCGCGCCGGTATGGCTCTGGTCATCGCCGCCCTGTGCGCCAGAGGCGAAAGCCGTATCCACCGTGCGGAAATCATCTACCGGGGCTACGGCAATCTGGTTGAGAAACTCCGCTCCATCGGAGCCGTCGTAGACGAAATTCAGTAAGGAGACGGAACAAATGCACCGTAAAAACTGCGAATACATGATCGAATACCGGCAGGATATGAAAGGGGGCAGAGGGCAGGTGAAGTTTGAACACATCTGGAAGAAAAACTCCGACGAAGAGATGCGTTCAAGCTGCCGCCAGTTTTCCCGTCTGACCCTCGAACCGGGATGTTCCGTGGGGATCCACAGCCACGACGGCGAGGAGGAGATCTATTACATCCTTTCCGGTCACGGCCGCTCATGGGACAACGGCGAATGGGTGGAGCTGGGACCCGGCGATGCCACCATCTGCCGCTCCGGCGAAGAACACTCCATGGAATGTACCGGGACCGAGCCTCTGGTCTACCTTGCCTGTATCCCCGTTTATCATGGAAAATAGGAAGTTTATACCCTCAATTGTACTATTTTCGGTATAATACTTGCATTTTTTTAATAAATGGTGTATATTAAATGGTTTATTGTCTCTGAAATAGAAGAAAACACGAAATTAGGGTATGTTCCCTGCGGCATATCCGTATAAACTTAAAAGGTTGAAACGATGAAAAAAGTTTTCCTGACTGGAATCACAGGACTGGTGGGCAGCGCTTTTGCAGTTGCTCTGCTGCGTGAGCGTAAAGATTATGAATTTGTCTGCCTTGCCCGTCCTTCAGGCGGAAAGAGCGCCATGGAGCGTACCGCAGAGATCATCCGCGATGAATGTGCCTTTGACGGCTGTCCCGAACTTGCCGACGAGATCCTTTCTCACATCACCGCCATCGACGGCGACGTGACCACCATCGATCCCGAAGCCATGGCAAAAGATCCCCTCCTCGCCGGAACCGATATCGTTTTCCACTGTGCCGCTGACGTCAATCTGGGCAAAGACCCCACCGGAAGAGTTTTCAAGATCAACTACAACGGCACCGAAAACGTGGTCAAACTTGCCCAGCTCCTCAAGGTCAAAGAGTTCCACTATGTGGGAACCGCCTATATCGCCGGTAAACTCTGCGGAACCGCCATCGAGGACAATCCCATCGACAGCGGATTCAACAATCCCTACGAAGAGAGCAAGTTCAAAGCCGAATTTCTGGTCCGCAACTCCGGTATCCCCTTCTCCGTCTACCGTCCCGCCATCGTCACCGGCAGACGCTCCGACGGCAGGATCCGCAAACCTCTTGCCTTTTACCGTCTCCTTGAGTTCCTGGGCAAGTTCAAGAGCCACAACTGCTCCCGTGCAGGGGTCTCTCCCCTTGAGTGGATCAATATGAGCATGGCATTTTCCACCGTTCCTTCCGAACATGTCTACTTTGTTCCCATCGACTACGTGCAGGAAGCCATCACCGCTCTCTTCCAGAAGCCTGTCACCAACACCGCCTACCACATCACCGGCGACAGCCCCCTGAGTGTCAAGCAGATCCGCGACACCATCTGCGGAGTTCTCAGACTTGACGGTCTCACCGTGGGCATGAACGACAGCGCTCAGGTCGATACCAAACTCATGGCGCGTTTCGTCGGGGATCTCTTCCCCTACTTCTCCTCTGACATCGTTTTCGATCAGAGCAACGTGAAAAAGGCCATGGGCGAGAAGTTCCTGGATTGGGAATACGGAACCAAAGGTCTTGAGATCCTCATCCGCTCCTACTACAAGGACTACTTCCCCAAAGTCGAGTGGATCCAGACTCTTGCCGCTGAACCCATCCAGCGCGCCCCCAAAGATAACTGATCTTTGCGCCTTTCAGAAGAGGTGCTGCAAAACCCCATGTTTTGCGGCACCCTTTTTTTTGCTCACACGGCGCCCCGACAAGGTCGGACCAGGGGGGGGGGCAAAACATCAGTTACCGATAATGTCTGGTCCACAGACCGGAACCACCATTTTCCCCGTGTTCAACGCCACGGGGGCATATTACACCCTCGAGCCGGTTGACAGTCTGCGGGCGTTTTCGTTGTTTTGACACAGCCCGCTTGTATTGACCAGTGGACAAGGCGCCCGCTAGCTGAAACAGCCAACCACAGTGGTCGAAGCAAGCCCCCAGCGAAGGCGCTTCGCGCCGAGCGCGGTCGAACGTCGACACCGAAGTACCTCGCAGCTGCGACGAGCTGCGAGAACCGCAAAGAGAGGTTTGGCAGGGGCACCATCAGCCAACCCCGCCGGGCAGACGCCACGGATGTAAGGTAATCACCAGCCAATGCCTATAAGACTTATAA
>JAZONY010000146.1:0-31135 GCA_045654705.1 Victivallaceae bacterium | reverse complement strand
TAACTGATGTTTTGCAACACCCCTTTTTTGTCTCTTTTTTTCAGTTTTTACTGACGATTTCTTTGAGAAAATACTCCGCCACCCGGTGATCGCTGAACAGCTCCGGATGAAATGTCATGGCAAGCTGATTGCCCTGACGCAGAGCGGTGATGCGCCCCTCGTGTTCGGCGAGGACCTGACATCCGGGGGCGCAGAATTCGATCTGCGGCGCCCGGATGAAGCTCATGGGGACTTCAGGTATCCCGGCGAAGGTACTTTTTATAAAGAAACTCCCCAGCTGCCGTCCGTAGGCGTTGCGCCGTACAACGGCGTTGAGGGTCCCCAGATGAACAACGGGATCATCCGCAAGCTGCCGGGCAAGGAGGATGACTCCGGCGCAGGTCGCCATGACGGGGAATCCGTTCCCGATCATCTCCCTGACCTTATCAAACATTTCCAGTTCCCGCAGCAGTTTTCCCTGCACGGTACTTTCGCCCCCCGGCAGAATGAGAGCATCAAAGGGGCGTTCAAGATCCTTTTTCTGTCTGAGCTGAAGCGTTTCCGCACCCAGAGCACGGAAAACGGCTTCATGTTCGGCAAAGTCCCCCTGCAACGCAAGCAGTGCGATCTTCATCAGATGCCCCGTTCTTCCATGATGATCTTGATTTCCTGGGGATTGATACCCACCATGGCTTCACCGAGACCGGCTGAAAGTTCAGCGAGCATACCGAAATCCTCATAATTGGTCACAGCCTTGACGATAGCGGCGGCGCGTTTGGCGGGGTCTCCGGACTTGAAGATGCCGGAACCCACAAAGACGCCTTCAGCACCGAGCATCATCATCAAAGCGGCATCGGCAGGCGTTGCGACGCCTCCTGCGGCAAAGTTCACCACGGGCAATTTGCCGTTGTTGTGGACATAGTTCAGCAGTTCAAAGGGGACCTGAAGCTGTTTGGCAGCTTCGTAAAGTTCATCCTCATCCATATTGGCGACACGGCGGATCTCCTGATTCATCTTGCGCATGTGGCGGACAGCCTGGACCACATCTCCCGTTCCCGGTTCACCTTTGGTACGGATCATCGCCGCACCTTCGGAAATACGGCGCAGCGCTTCGCCCAGATCTCTGGCACCGCAGACAAAGGGAACCTTGAAAGCTCTCTTGTTCACATGATAGATGTCATCGGCAGGGCTCAGGACTTCGCTTTCGTCGATATAGTCGATCTCGATAGCTTCAAGGATCCTTGCTTCGGCGATGTGACCGATACGGCATTTTGCCATGACGGGAATGGTCACAGCCTCCTGGATCCCCCGGATCATGCCGGGGTCGCTCATGCGGGAAACGCCCCCTGCGGCACGGATATCGGCGGGGATGCGTTCCAGAGCCATGACGGCGCAGGCGCCTGCATCTTCGGCGATTTTCGCCTGTTCAGGGGTGGTGACATCCATGATCACACCGCCTTTAAGCATCTGGGCGAGGTTGCAATTCAGTTCATATTGTTGATCGTTGTTCATTTTTATCTTCCTTTATTTTGCTTTTGGACTTGACTTTAATATATACGGGAATTATATTAATACAAATTTTCAAATTGTATGGATTACAAAAAAATGCCAACAAATCCTTTTGACAACTTCTTTCTGAGCTGGACCCCCGACCGGAAAAAACTTTTCCGCCCCTATTACCTCTCGCTTGCCAACTCCCTTGAAGCGGATATCGTTTCAGGGAACCTTGCCGCAGGAACAAAACTCCCCCCTCAAAGGGAACTTGCAGACTATCTCGACTTGAACTTCACCACCGTAACGCGCGCCTACGATCTCTGCCGTGAAAAGAATCTTATTTACGGCGTTGTAGGCAGAGGGACCTTTGTCGCCCCCCTCCCCGGAGGGATGACGATCAACAAGCCCTCCGGGGCATCTTCCCCCATTGAACTGGGGCTTGTCACAGGTTTTTCCCACATCAAGAGCCCCGTCATCGAAGCGACGGAAAAGGTGCTTCAAAAAGGGTATATCGGGGAACTTTACTCCTATACGGAGCCCTCCGGTCATCTGCACCAGCGGGCGGCGGGGGCGCACTGGATGGCTCGGATGGATGTCATGACCGACAGTGAACACACCGCCATCTTTTCAGGGGCGCAGAACGCCATCAGCACGGCACTTCTCTCTCTTTTCCGTCTCGGGGACAAACTTGCCGTGGATGAATACACCTATTCCAACCTTATGGGGGCGGCAAAACTTTCACACATCCAGCTGCTCCCGGTCCGGGGCGATGAACAGGGGATGCGCCCGGAGGAACTGGAATCTCTCTGCCGCAAAACTCCGGTTGCCGGGGTCTTTCTCATGCCCAACTGCGCCAACCCCACCACCTGTACTCTTTCCGAAAAAAGAAAGGATGAGCTTGCTGAGATCATTCTCAGATACAAACTCATCCTTATTGAAGATGACAATACAGGCACGCCCCTGCCGGCGACAACGGCGTATCACTCCATGTTCACCCGTCTTCCGGAGCAGACGGTTTACGTCTGCAACTCCACCATGGCGCTTTGCAGCGGTCTGCGGGTGGCTTTTGCGGCATTTCCCGAAAAATTCCGCGCCATGCTGCTGAACGCCCTTTTTCATCTGAACATCAAGACTTCATCTCTCGATGCCGAGATCATGGCAGAACTCATCCTCAGCGGCAAAGGGGCAAAGATCCTGGAACAGAAAACCCTTCTCGCCGTCGAAAGAAATACGGTCTTTGACCGGGTCTTCCCCCGGCAGATACCTCCGGGGTCCCCTGCGGCATTTTTCCGCTGGCTCCCCCTGCCCCAGCTGAAACTTGACGGCATGACACTGGAACGGGAACTCCTCGCCCGGGGGGTCAACGTCTATCACTCAAGACGTTTCACCGTCAAACCCAACTCCGAGGGATTTCTGCGCTTTGCCATCTCTTCCCCCGGCAGCTGCGAGGAGCTGGAACAAGGTCTTGTGACCGTCAAATCATTCCTCAAAGAAAATGCTCTGTCAGAGACAAGTTACCTTGATGCCTGACGCTTCAAGAACAGCGATCAGTTCAGGGATATCCGCCGCTTCAAGGATCCTGTAAGGCATGGCTGAAACAGGCGCCTTGTCAAAGGAAGCAAGAGGTGCTGAGACCATCTGCTGCCATGTATCAGGCAGGTCGTGGAGTATGACTTCGGCGGTATAAGGCGATATGACGGTCGCAAGAAGTGCGGGGATACATCCCATGCTGCGGGCTTCGATGGTCACTTTCTGCGCTGCGGCAACCGGTCCGATGAGGGTCAGCGCCTGCAGGATATCCTTCACCCGCTTGCCGCAGTAATTTTCGCCCCACATCATGTAGAGAGAACTGAAATAATAGTCGGAGCCGTAGTAGTAGAAGAAATCCTTTTCCGGCATCTGTTCGCAGGCGGTGGAGCCGCATTCACCCACGCCCCGGTAGTCGAGACTGTAAAGGGCGTCCCCCGGTTCCGGCTCACGCAGCTGCAATTCGGTGGCGCAGTCGATACAGGGGATGTAGAGCGTGGTCGTCCCCGGAATGGGATCAAAGTTGTAATACAACGCCTTCTTGGCAGAACGGTGCAGCACGGAAAGCATACGCCCCGGCTCTGTTTCAAGACCGAAACGGGAGTAGTTCTGATGGGTTCCCTCCTGCACATAGTAGCGGTAGATCAACCGTCTGACATAAGGCTCTTCCACCTTGCCGATACCCAGAATACGGGAGAGTTTCGCGGCAAGGCGTTCACGGCTGCATTTTTTGCGTTTCTTTTTCAGCTCTTCCGCTTTGGCGGCGGCGATTTCGTGGAGTTTCTTTTCCCCCTCAAGATTGGTAACAAGCCCGCCGGGGGATGCGGCGATCTCTTCTTCGGAACACAAAGTAAATCCGCTTTCATCCACCTTTCTTTCAGGCAATCCGGCACAGCGGCAGAAGAAAGCGTATGCCTGTTCCCGGAGCTGGGCAGAAAGTCCATGGCGGCTGTCCCCCAGAAAACTCTGCAAATTTTCCTCTTTACCCAGCAGAGAGTAGATCTGTTTCAGATCTTTGGCTGTTTCATCAAATCCTCTGGGGTCGAAAAAGTCGTGCTTCTGCCCCAGAAGCAGAAGGGGACGGGGTGCCGCCGCCATGAGGAAGTCGGAGTAATCCAGCCCCTGTTTGGCGGCGAACGGGGGGATCTGTTCCCAGTCAGTTGCCATCTCGTTTTCCACATTGTGGAGCCAGGTGGTCACAGCACTTGAGGGGGCAGCCCATGCGATACGTTCATCAAGGGCGGTGAGCCAGATGGTCATGGTTCCGCCGCCGGAGTTGCCGTGGCATCCGATGCGTTTGGGGTCGATCTCGTCCCGGCTTTCCAGATAATCAAGGGCGCATTTGGCATCCCAGACATTCCATGAAAAAAGGTCTTCGCCCACGGGAAGCAGCTGTTTGCCGATGAGATTGTGTTGTTCAGTGGGGTTGAAGGAGCGTTCTTTGTACCAGTCAAACTGCCGCCGTTCCCCCTGACCGATGGGATCAAAGGTGAGAACGGCAAAACCGCACCTCACCAATCCCTGCATGGCGGTCTGGTAGACGGTGTAGGCTTTGCCCTCGTCGCAGTGTCCGCAGAGAAAGAGGATGGCGGGGAGTTTGCCCTGACGGTTTTTGGGCAGCAGAAAGTTGGCACTGACGGTAAAGTCGGCACGGCTCTGAAAAAGGACCTTTTCCATGGTGAAATCAGGAAACTCCAGTGTTCCCGTGACACGGGCGTTGAGGGGGACTTTTTCAGCGGGGGCATGAAAACAGTTCTGAACCTTTTTTCTGAGTGAAAGAATATGCTGTTCCGCATCGGCACTGTTTTTCAAGCGGCGCAGTTGGACTTCCCGCAAAGCTCTGTGTCTGCGGAACTTTGCAACAAAGAGATCCTGCAAAGCACTCCCTTGAGTCATTGAAACCGTCATTTATTTTCCTTTCCTGATTTCACGGATTTCGACACGGTCGACCCATGCCGTACCTTTGGTCCCTTTAGCGATGAAAATGTTCAGATATTCCGTATATCCTTTTTGGCGTTTGCTTCCGCATTTGGGACTGGTTTTGATTTTCATTGAAACTCTTGTCCAATCCATCGTTCCCCTGAAATAGGCACGGGGCATCCAGTGGACATTTCCGCCGCACTCATCAAATCTTGCCCGCACGCCGCCCTTGCCGTCGGGTGCGACATTTTCAAGTTTGATAAAGTAGCTGACTATATATTCGGTATCGGGCTTGAGTTTGAAACGCTGGACCACTTCGCCGGCATCGGGCTGGGTCAGCTTGACAGAAGCTCCGGCAGTCAGAAAGACTTTGCGGTCAACATCCAGTTTTTTCTGCCCGTACCAGGGACCGATCCAGCGTTTGTTCCGGACTGGAATTTCAAAGTCGCCGTAACGGATCACCGAGGGTTCAGGATCACGCCCGAGGAAACACCAGCCCCATGACTCGACCTGGTGAAACCTGCGCATAAAGGGGTTCCAGGTGTAGACCTCGCCTTTTTCTTTGCTTCTGGCACGGTGGCGTGTGAAGTTCACAGGGAACGCATCGCCATTGCCCTGCATACTCTTGCGTGGCACTCTCACTTCGGCGATCCATTTTTTCCCTTTTTCAATGGTCGTTTTGATTTCAGCACCGCTGTTCCAGGCGTATTTGACAACGCCTTTGTCACTGAAGTAGTCGGTGAGTTTCCCCCGGGAGTCGATAAACAGGTGGTAGAAGTTGGTGCGGGTATTGTCGGGATTGAGGAAAATCTCTGCCGTGGAGTTCGCCCAGCGGCGGCTGTCATCGGCAGGATAATCCGTCGCTATGATCTTGCCGGTATCAGGTTCAAAGTTTTCAAAGGCAAAGTAGAAATTCTCTTTGTCATAGAGCATCTTCACAATAGTGTTGACTTCAACCTCGCCCTTGCCGAAACGGGTCAGGTGGATGGGGGAAGCATTTTTCCATGCTCTGTCGTCAAGTTTACCGTCGATGAGGATGGGGGATTGGGCTTCGGCGGCAACCATGCGCCAGCTGTCTTTCTGATCAAGTGTCTCCATAAACTTCCGGCGGCGGTCAACAGCAGTCTGCCAGACTTCGCGCCTGATGAAGCGGATCCTTGCAGCTTCCATGGAGTTTTTGGGAACGGCAGCTTCGGCGGCGTTGAGGAAACTTTCCATTTTTTTCATCACATTTTCATTATACCGTTTGGTCCAGATGTCGAAGTCTGAGATCATGACGGTCTTGGGACCTTCCGGCGTGTCAACACTGTTGCCCACAAGACCGAGCCAGAGTTTTTCGAGTTCATCATAAAAGGCAGCCATGGGTCTGGCGGCAGCTCCGAAAAGGAGTTGGTGATGCTCTTTGAGCAGGGCTTCGATATCAAGATTGGTGTTCCAGAGGGCTTTGTAGTAGACGTAAAGATTGAGGTACTGGAACATGAAACGCTCCATGCCGACTTCAGCGAAAGCACCGCAGATATAGGGAGCGGCTTCTCTGTAATAATGTGCCACGGCACGGGGAGCGTTGGAGGGAACACCGGGATAAGATCCGTGGGGATATTTGATCATGTAGTTCCAAAGCCGCATACGGTTGCCGGTGATGCCGCCCCAGGTCTTGATGCGTTCAAGCTCTCTTTTGAGGACAGCTTCGTTCCCGCAGCTCCAGGGACCTTTGGGACACATGACAAAAAGCAGATTGTCAGGCAGTTTGAAGTCAGGAACAAGCAAGGTGGGGTAATAGATCCATGCGGCGATATAGCCGTGACCTTTCACATACTTTGCGGCATCGGCGTAGTAACGCCACATGAAGTTGCTGAGCGCCTTGTTGTTCCGCCCAACTACCTCGGGGAAACTTTTCTGACACTTGGGGCAGCGGCAGGGATAATATCCGTCATCGGGGGTGATATCGTAAACGGGGATCCTCAGATCAAGCTGATTGTGCCAGGCGACCATATCGGGCTTGTTGCGGTAGGGACGGATCCCCCGTTCAGAAGCGGGACGCCCTTTGAGAAATGCCAGAGCATCTTTGAAGATCTCTTCACGGATACCGCTGTTGAAGCAGAGCTGATCTCTCATGTCACTGCGGAAATCAAGGACTGATTTGCCCTGAGCGTTCCGGGCGAAATATTCAGGATGGCTTTTGCTGTAACGGGCGATGAATCCCTGTTTTTCCAGACCGTGACAGCAGGGCCAGGTCCAGGTCTGGTATCTCATGCGCAGCCGGTACTTGCGCATATTAAAAGGAGTTCCCAGCTCTTTGGGCATGGTGAGATTGCGGGGGCGCCATGAAGAGTAGGTGCTGCGCTGGACCTTGTCAGGACGGTCATAAATGTCAATGGCAGGCAGCTGCCAATCCGTGCGTTTGGGGAGAATGGTCCCCAGTTTGCCGGGGAAGTAAAATCTCACCCCCGCAAAGCGTTCCAGAAAGTCATAGACGCCGAAAAGAGTCGCCCTTTCGCCGTTGTCGCCGTTCCAGTTCCCGATCTGACGGGGCGCGCGTTTGGGATCATCTCTGCCGATGATGAGCAGATCCCTGCCGACGGTTTTGATGAAATATCCGTCGCGGTCGATCCGGGAGATATCCAGACCGATTCTTTTGGCAAGAGCCTGATCGCCGATGATGATGGCAGGAACCTTGCCGGAGCCTTTGGGGGTCAGTTTGACTTTGGCGCCGCAGATTTCCGAAAGGAGTTCCGCCGCCTCTTTTCCGGCTTCGTGAGAAGTGGGCGAAGCCTCTTTCGGCACCACGATCTCGAACTGGACCTTCCCCTTTGACAGCAAAGTCACCACAGAAGTTTTGCCGATTTTGACGGAACGGGGGAGTTCCGGCTGGAATTTGTAGTTCAATTTGGGATTCTCTGCCGCAGCGGCACACAGGCATAAAGCCATACTCAGAAAAACTGCTCTCAACATAGACACCTCACATTTTGACGATATGATCCGGAAATTACTCCCTTAATATAACATTCAAGAAGGCTGATTGCAATATATCATTTGCACAAATAATATATCAATCCTGACATTTGAATTTCAAAAAAAACTTCCCCGGCGGGGAAGTTCTGAAATCGCAATCCAGCTCAGTAATCCTGTTTGGGCAGAGAGGGCAGAACGTCGATCCCTTTCAGCTCATAAAGGGCATCTACGGCGGCGTTGACGATCTTCAAGCCGCTGCGGGAGTCACAGAGCTGGCTCCACGCCTCGTAACCGCCCTGAAGCAGGGCGTTGCCGTGGCAGAGGTAGTCAAAATAAGCTGTGGAACAGTAGAGGATGAAAGTTTTGCGGAAAGGTGAGTGCCATTTGATCTCCTGTCCCAGTTCAGCGAGCATTTCGCCGGGAACGCCAACAAAAGCGATATCCCCGATCGAAAGGAACTGCAAGGGAAGCTGAAAGGTGTCTTTGCCTCTGTAAAAGGGCTGTAAACCGCCATGCTGCCGGGGATTGTCCATACGGCGTTTGACTTCGACTTTTGTGAGCATGGCTTTGAGTTCAGGATTTTCCAGTTTGAATCTTTCGGGCTGCCGTTTTGCATCGCATAAAGCGACCATGATGGCGCTCCCCAGTTCTTCCCCCATCTTTCTTGCGGCGAGCTGTCCTGTCTCAGAGGCTTTGGGGAACATATCCCCTGCAGCCCCTGAAAGAAAGATGCAGTCGGCGCCGGATTCATATTTGACAAATTCCCGCAGATAACCCGGATAATCCGGAGAAAGAGAGTGACTCCCCAAACCGGGGGCGTGGGCGGCAAGAGGATGAGCCGCATAGTTGGCAAGGACTTCAACGACCTTGCGGGACTCTTTCTCAAAGAAAAGGAGCAGCCCCAGTTCCTTGTCGCAGAACTCATCGGCAAGGGCTTCCATATCCCTGTGCATGGGGAAGAATTTACCCACATTGTCCCGCATGACAAACCGGCGGTTGGTATTGGCATCGACCTTCATGGAGTAGAAAAAGAGATCGGTCTCGATGAAGTGATCTTTAAGTTTCTCAATGCCTTCCAGAGTCCATTTGACAAGCTGTTCCACATAGGGGGCATTGAAAGTCTCCGGATTGCCCGCAAGGGTTCTTGTGTGGGGGCCTTCGTGAGTGTGGGTGCAGCTGAGGATCACAAACTCCTCCGGCGTTCCCAGCACCGCCGCCGCCTCTTTGCGGATGCGGTCGATCAGGGCTTCATCCATACCGATGAGGTCATATCCCAGGATCAGTGCTTTATTTTTGCCGTCATCGAGGGCAAGAAAGCTGACCACAAGATCGCCCACGGCTCTGTAAGTTTCATCAAAAGCGCCGTAACCGCCGATAGTGGTTCCGATCTCCGGCGTAATGATCTGTTCAAACTTTGCAATTTTCATGGCGTCACCTTTCAAAGATCAAAAAAGTTCATCTTCCTTTCCGGGGAGTTCCGGTTCAGCCGGAATCTCTTTGAGAAGGGATTTGAAATCGTTATCAGCACAGATATTGGCGATTTTCTGCCAGTCGGGGGCGTTCTTTTTCAGGACGGAACGGCAATCTGAAAACTCTTCCGGCAAAGTGCATTTGAGCCGGGTCAATTTGAGGTTGCGTTCAATAAGGGCGCGTTTGCCTGCAAGTTTGCCGCTGAATTTGGATTTGGGCAGCAGCAATTCCCCGGCTTCATCGTACCATTTTTCAGAACTTCCGTAGGTGTTGAGCAGTTCAACTGCGCTTTTTGCCCCGATACCGGGAACGCCGTCGATGTTGTCAACACTGTCCCCCAGAAGTGCCAGATAGTCAGGGATAAGTTCAGGGACGACACCGAAATCCTGCACCACCTCTTCCGGACCGCACTCCAGGAATCCGCCTCCGGAACGGGCGGGTTTCAGCAGGTGGATCTGCTCATTGACGAGGGAGGAAAGGTCCTTGTCCCCTGTCACGATGCGGACTGTTCCCCCGACCTTTGCGGCAAAACCGCCGATCAGATCGTCCGCCTCATAATTTTCAGCCCGCAGCAGGGGCCATCCGAAAGCCGCCGCCATCTCTTCGATGAGGGGCATCTGCTGTTTCAGTTCTTCGGGCATGGGAGGACGGTTCGCCTTGTACTCCGGCAGCAGTTCGAGCCGGAAGGCAACTTTTCCGCAGTCAAAAAGAAAAGCGCCCATGTCGGCGGGATAATTTTTTTCCATCTGCAAAAGCAGTTTGGTCATAAGATAAAGGGCGTTCACAGGCTCGCCCCGGCGGTTGTTCAGCTGCCGGATAGCGTAAAAGGACCTGAAAATCTGGCTGAAAGCATCCACCAGAAGAACAAAGTGTCCCTCATCGTCAGAGGGGACCGGAGCTGTTTCACAGCTGTCGGGAGTTGTTTTTTCTTTTGCGTTTTGTTCCGCCCATTCAAAAAGGTCAGGAGTGTTTTCCATAAGAAATGATTTTCCAAAACATGATTTGTCGGTGGCATTAAAAAAAAGGGTTCAAGACCTCCGGAACAAAAGGCTTAAGAGGAGTAATTTATGAAGAGGAGAAATTGCATTTAAGCCTCAAACTCCTTCGGACTTGAACCGTGCATATTATATACCTGAAAACACCTTTTTGCAAATGTTTTTTCAGAAATTTGCTTAAAATGATGTTGACATAACAACTATCAACACACTTTAACATTAAACTTTGTCATCTTTTTCCCGGTTGCGGTACATTTTTCTCTTTTTCCTCTTCTGCAAAGGTTTTCAGCGCGATAAAACAAAAAAAATCAAAAAAAAGTACGATTATGGGTTTGAATAATCAGCAAATATGGCGTATTTTATCAGTTGTATATCAGAATGTGATCCAAACTCCGGATCCCGGAAAAATTTCCGGAGCAGAGTTTTGAGTTTTCTGCGGCGTTTGGAAATCACTTCTCAGAGACGATTTTGTATCAATTACGGTAAATTCAGGAGTTGATTTTTATGAAAAGCGGAAAATTGCGTACTTTTCTTCCCATTGTGATCCTTCTTATCATCGGTGCCGCCTTTGTTGTGGGGATGATCTATCTTTTTGACCACTCCCCTGCGTTCCGCACCATGTTTTCAGGCGACTCAGGCGAAACTGTGGGCGAAGTCGCCCAGAACTCCCCCGCAAGCATCGCCCAGCGGACCAAGTTTGCGGCGTGGGTCTCAATGCTGATCTTCTCGGTCATCACGGCGCTCCAGCTTCTGGCTTTCGGCGTGGGTTCCGTGGTGGTCAACGGCATCAAAAACAATGGGGAATCGGTCAGTGTCAAGATCAAACAGCTCGACAATGCGGGCGTTTTCTTTGACGTGCCGCTCTATGTGGGACTTTTCGGAACGGTTTCCGCCTTTCTCGTCATGACCTTTTCGCCTCAGAGCAGCCGTCTGATCGCCTATTCCTCAACGTTGATCGGTATTGTTTTCAGTCTGCTGCTGAAACTGCTCATGGAGTATCCTTTCAAGCAGAAACTGCTCCGTCTTGAGGATGAACAGAAAAGGAGTGAAGGCAAGTGAATCGCGCCATTCTTATTGTTATCTGCGACTTTCTTGTCTCAGCGATGCTCTCGATGATGACAGGAATGGTCCCCGCACATACCGGCGGTACCGGTGTCGGTCTCGATGAACGCACCACAAGAGTCCTTCTCGGCGAACTGGAACTCCGGCAGAGAGAACTGGAAAATCTCCGCCGTCAGCTCAGAGAAGCCGCTTCACGCCAGGGGCGCACTCCCGAAAACGATGATGCCGTCACCAAAATCACGCAGGAACTCATCGACAATATGCGCCGTATCGAAAGTGTCAAGCGCGCTCAGCGTGCCAATGCTTCCAATACCGGCAAACTGTCAGCTGAGGAACTGCAGGCAAGACTTGAGCTTGAAGCAAGAAAACGCCTCGAACTTGAGATCAAACTCAGAGATCAGAAGCTGGATGCAAAATCTTCTTACGATAAACTCAACATGACCCGCAGCATCCTCGAAAAAGAACGGGAACGGCTGGCAAATACTGAAAAGCAGCTCGCCGAATCCACAAAAGCCGAGCGCAGTGCCAATGCGGAACTCAGACAGCTGGCTTCGGACTACCGGAAGATCCAGAAACAGCTGGGTGAAGCCGAATCCGACAAGCGTCTCTCTGAAAGAGAACTCGCCGCCGCCCGGACTGCCATCGCCGCCAGAGAAGCCGATCTTGCCGGAGTCAAAAACGCCCTCAGAGAGATGAACAACCGTATCGGTAAAGTTTCTCTCGAAAGGCAGGAACTTCAGAGAAATCTCGCCTTTACCACAGGCAAACTCAATACCGCTGAGAGAAACAACGCTGATTTCAGGGGCCAGCTCCGTCAATTGCAGCGCATCGCCGCCCAGCAGAAACTGGAACTTGCCTCTGCAAAGCAGGAAAAAGTCCAGATGGAAACTCTGGTGAAACGTTCTCTCAAAGACCTTTCTGATGCCCAGAAAATCGCCGAAGAAAGCAAACTTGCCGCAAAACATGCCGAAGGCAAACTTGCCGCAACTGAAAAAATCGTCAAACAGATCACCGCAAAACCTGCGGCTGAAGCCTTTAAACGCTATGCGGCGGCAGCTTTCAAACTGGAGTATCTCATCCGTGAAAAAGCCATGCTTCTGGAGCGTTCCGTTCAGGAGGAGTATGTCCCCGTGCTGGTCAAATTCGGCAGCAGGACCCTTGCCATCGCCCCCTTTGACATCATGATCGGTGCCACCGGCAAAAATCTGCTGTACAGAAATATCGAAACCCTGACCTACACCGCAACCACCCCTGACGGACAGCACAAAAAGAGTATTTCCACGCCCCTGCTGGCGATCACGGGCGGACAGGGGGAATCCCTGGGGGCATTTGAGCTGACACTCCCCAACCGCACGCCCCTGACGCTGGTCACAAGAGAACAGCTCATGGCAAAAGGGACCGATGATCTCTTTCTTTTCAGCTGCCGGAAATTCGGAAGAAGCAGTGCCGCCCTTGTGGGCCGCTGTTCCCTCGATCCCCGCAAAGAGTTCCCTTATCTGCTCATCCGCAATGACAAATCCCGTCACTC
The DNA here is from genome assembly GCA_045654705.1 of Victivallaceae bacterium. Lineage (GTDB taxonomy): Bacteria > Verrucomicrobiota > Lentisphaeria > Victivallales > Victivallaceae > UBA1784. The sequence goes on along the minus strand of JAZONY010000146.1, from coordinate 18,208 downwards.
AGGTCAGCTTCACGCCAATCTGGGGGATATCGTCGTCACCCGTGACGGCGGGTTCGCAGGTGTCGTCTGCGGATTTGAAAAAGAGGGCAATGCCGAAGCCAAAGTCCTGCTTTTCAGCGATGCAAAAGTTTGGGACAAGGCTTTCAGCATTCCCCTCGTCAAAGGAAACAGCCTGAAAGAAAAAGGGACCTTCGGTGAAGGGATCCGCAAGTTCAGACCTCTGAACCGGCGCTGAGAAAACTTTCTTTTTTCAGGAAATGTTTAGAGATGGACTCCACTTCTTTTTCTTCCTCTGCCCCTGATACGGCTCTGCACACTTCTCCTTCCACGGACCCCGCCACCAAACTTATGGGGTCCGCTCGTGAGAACGAAGAATTCATGAGCATCGAAGAGATCAGGGCACTCCTGAAACTCCCCGGCAACAACACCCTTGGAGCCTATAACGGACTCCACACCATCGGTGTCGGCGGGTTCGGGGCTGTCTATGCCGCTGAAGAACCGGGACTTGAACGGAAACTTGCCCTGAAAGTCCTCCGTCCCCGGTACCGTGACAGCCGGGCGAGGATCCGTGCCTTTATCCGTGAGGCCCGCATCACAGCGCAGATCGATCATCCCAACATCGTTCCGGTTCACCGCATCGGCGTCTTTGACGATGCGGGTGTCTATTTTTCCATGAAACGCATCGCCGGAGAGACCTTGCGGGCGGTTTTGAGGAAATTGAAGGAAAACCGGGGGAATTACCGCAAGAAATATTCCCTCCCCCGTCTTCTTGATATCTTTATCGGTGCCTGTCAGGGGGTCCACTATGCCCACCAGAACGGGATATTGCACTGTGACCTGAAACCCGAAAACCTCATGGTGGGGGATTTCGGCGAAGTGCTGGTCATGGATTGGGGCATGGCACGCCGCCTGCCCGGTTCTGAATATGCCGACGAGACCGATCTGCCTGACGAAAAGGAAGAGCAGCAGATGGGAGGGACCCCGGTCTACATGGCACCCGAACACCTGAGTCTGACTTCTGCGGAGCCGACGGTCCGCTCGGATATCTACGCTCTGGGATGCGTTCTCTACTCCATCCTCACCTGGAAAAGCTCTCCCTTTGAGGGCGCCGAAACCCTTGAAGAGATCCAGAAAAAAGTGGTCCGGGAAAAACTCATCCCTCCCCGCCGCTGCGCCCCGGAGTCTCAGGCGGTCCCCCATGAACTTGAAGCGATCTGCCTCAAAGCCATGGCGCGATTCCCTGAAAAGCGTTACGACTCTGTGGCGGCATTGATCGAAGATCTGCAAAATTACCGTGACGGTCTGCCGGTCCATGCTTATGACTCCTCCCCCGTTTACAAAGCGGGCAAATTCATTTTCCGCCGTCCTCTGGTCCCCATCACTTTTTTCCTGTCGCTTCTGGTGTGGTGCGGATTCACTCTTTACACGGTCATCAACGACTACTTCTATGCGGAGTCCCTTAAAATCAGTGCCGAAAACACATTCCGCAACGGCGAAAACCGGGCGCTGCAAGCCAAAAAAAGGAGCAGTCAGCTGGCGGGGGAAAATATGACGCTCCCCATGATGCAGACCCTCGAAAGTGCCATTGCCGCAGATATTGCCGATGCGGAATCGGATTTCAAGAGTACTCTGGATGCTTTGGAGCGTATCCCTGCCAATTACAGCAATCCCCGTAAGAGTTCACGGACTGCGGTGCAGATATTCCGTATTCTTTCTGAACTTTATCATCTGACGGGCAATGACAGAAAACTGCACAGTACCGCAAAACTTTTCAATGAACGCTGGGATGAGATCTTTACCCGGGCAAGGGAAAACGATCCCGCATTCCGCCGCCTTTTCAACTACGCCCTTTCGGGAACAGGCACGGTCCAGCTCATCAACTCGCCCCAGTCTGAAAGCGACTGGTACATTGAGGATGCTTCAGGCGAAAAGGTAAAAGATCTCAACCTTGTCCTTCTTGAACATAGAAACACCATGCCCGTGTTCCAGCTCCAGCTCCCTCTCGGACTTTATACCGTCGTGGTCCGGAGCGCCCGGAGTACGACCCACAGATTCCCTCTGCGCTCCTCACTGACTGCCATCAACAAAGTGGATCTGACGCTGCCCTCTTTTCTGCCTCAGGACATGGTTTTCATCCCCCGGGGTGAATTTATCCATGCCCCTGAACTCTGCAACAACTTCAGACGCCGCTCCTTTGAGGGGGATTTTATCATCAAGCGCACCGAGGTCACTGTCGCCGAATATCTTGAGTTCTGGAAATCCCTCAAAAATCAGCGATTGCAGAAACTTTACGCCTCTTACTACTTCGGCACAAAAGACTCCATGCAGAGTTACCCTGCCTGGGACAAACGGGGCAATCTGCTGCGGCCGGGGCTTTTGCCGGAGCATCCTGTAACGGGCATATCAGCCTATGCCGCTGAAGCCTTCTGCCACTGGAAAAGCCAACAGCTCAAAAGAGTCGTCACCCTCCCGACCCGTGCCCAGTGGAGCAAAGCCGCAGGAGGTATCGACGGCACGCAATACGCCTGGGGCAACACCTATAAATCCGGCATGGCGAACATCAATACCGGATTTTTCAAACCTGTGGGGACCACTTCGGGGGACCGTTCCATTTACGGGGTCCTCGACCTTTCGGGGAACGTGAGAGAATTCGTCCGGATCCCCCGTGAAATGCCGGGTCCCCATGGTGTTTTCGCCATTGCGGGGGGCTCCTATTTTTCCCCGCCCGCAGTTTCCCCCAACGCCAATATCGTTTATACTCCCCGCGGCGGCAACGACGTGGGATTCAGATATGTGAGTTCAATTGAGAAAAAACAAACACTGGCAGCAGCAGAAAAATGATCGATTTCCGCAACATTTGCAAAAGTTTTTCGGGGAAGGATATTCTCCGTGATGTAACGCTTCGTATCAATCCGGGCGAAAGGGTCGGCGTCGTCGGCCCCAACGGAGCCGGTAAAAGTACCCTTTTTTCCATTCTGATCGGTGAACTTTCACCCGATTCAGGCTCTATCGCCATTCCCAAAAACCACCGTATAGGTCTCATGCGGCAGCACATCGACCACCGGGAGCTGAGCCGTTCTCTCATGGAGTTCACCGCCGATGCCATCCCCGAACTCAAAAGCGGCGCCGAGGAACTGAAAAAAATCGAAGATGATATGGCTGCCGACCGTATCCCCGATGCCGAACTTGACCGGGTACTGCGCCGCCACGGTGAGCTGCAGACCATGATCGAACATCTGGGGGCTTACCGGATGGATGTGGAAGCCGCTCAGGCGTTGAGCAGTCTGGGCTTTGCCGAAAAGGATTTCAACCGTCCCCTTTCCAGTTTTTCCGGGGGCTGGCAGATGCGTGCGGCTCTGGCGCGGGTCCTGATTTCACGCCCTGACACATTGCTGCTGGACGAGCCTTCCAACTACCTCGACATCCCGGCAGTGGAGTGGCTGTGCCGGTTCCTCAGCACCTTTCAGGGAACGCTTATCCTGATTTCCCACGACCGCTTCCTTTTGCGGAAACTGACCAATATCATCGTTGAGATCAATCAGGGCGTTGCCACACGTTATCCCGGCAGTTACGACTTCTACTGCCGTGAAAGGGAACAGCGCAGCTACGCCCTTGAAGCTGCCAAGCGCAACTCCGACCGTGAAAAAGAACGGCTGGAGCGGCTCATCGACCGGTTCCGGAGCAAAAGCACCAAAGCCGCCGCCGCCAAAAGCTGGCAGAAAAAACTGGATGCCATGGAAGATATCGTGCTGCCTGACGAACTCAACTACAAAGGAGTCATCCGCTTCCCTGCCCCCCCTGATGCAGGAGTGGAAGCGGTGAGATTGGAGCATGTTGATTTCGGTTACAAGAGTTCCGAACTGCTTTTCAAAGATCTTGAACTGACCGTCAACTCCGGCGACAAACTGGGTATCATCGGTTACAACGGCAGGGGAAAGACGACTTTGATGAAACTTATGGCGGGGAAACTCGCCCCTGTTTCCGGCAGAGTCACCCCCGGTCATCATGCGGTGATCGGTTATCAGGCCCAGGAGTTTTCTGAACTGCTCCCCGACGAGATGTCGGTTTACGATGCGGTCCGTGAAGCCCTGCCCGCAGGGGCTTCGACTGCCAATCTGATGAACATCCTCGGTTCCTTCGGCTTTTCGGGGGACGATGTGGAAAAACGCTGCGGTATCCTTTCAGGCGGCGAGCGTATCCGGGTGCAGTTTGCCCGTATCTTTGTGAATCCCCCCAACTTTCTGCTGCTGGACGAGCCGACCACCCATCTTGATTTGAGCGCAAGAGAGCTGCTTCAGCAGGCATTGTGCGACTTCAAGGGGACGGTCTGCATCGTCAGTCACGATATCGAATTTGTCCGCAACGTGGCGCAGACCATCCTTGCCCTTGAACCTGAAGGCGTGAAGAAATATTGCGGCAACTACGACTACTATCTGGAAAAATCCACCTCCCTCATCCCGGCTGCGGTCCAGGTGCGTTCTGACGGCGCCCCCATTCAGGACAGTGCAAAACTCCGCCGCCAGGAGCGTGCCAGAGCAAGACAGGCGATCCAGGGCGAGTTGAAAAAGGCAAAAGATAAAGTTGCCAAACTTGAGAAACTCTATGACGAACTCTCTGACCGCAAAACCTTTCTGGTGGCGAAACTTTCAGGAGGGGAAAAAGTGGACTTTGCGGCACTGAAAAAAGAGCTTTCTGAAGTGGAATCTTCACTGGCAAAATGCGAAACCGACTGGGAGGAGTCTGCCATGGAACTGGAAGCGCTCAAACTTGAAAATGACCGCATCCACAGCAACTGAAAAAAACAGCTTTTTCCGCCTTATTCCCCCCGCTGCAGGTTTGACAAATCCTCTGAGAGAATGTATATTAAGATGATTTGTCTTTTAGCAATATCATCGCTTCAAAAGTCATTCAAAAAATGAGTTTTGAAATCGTCTCATGTCAATCAAGAAGGTACATTATGACACAGACTACTGAAAAGTTCGCTCTCCTGACCGTCGAGGGGAAGGAGATCCGGTTGCCGCTTGTTATCGGCAGTGAAGGTGAAAAAGGTATTGATATCTCCGGTCTGCGACGAGATACCTCCTGTGTCACGATCGATCCCGGCTTTATGAACACCGCTTCATGTTACAGCCAGATCACCTATATCGACGGCGAAAAAGGCATCCTGCGCTACCGCGGATATGATATCCATGAGCTTTGCGAAAAGGTGATGTTCGTGGATGTGGCTTATCTGCTGGTCCACGGGGAACTTCCCGGAGAGAGTGAACGGCGCAATTTTTCCCGACAGCTGAACTTGAACTCCATGATCCATGAGGATATGCGCCGTTTCTTCGACAACTTCCCCCAGGGAGCGCACCCCATGTGTATTCTTTCCACCATGATCAACGCCATGGCGGCGTTTTATCCTCAGGTGGACCTGAAATCCATGGCGGACAATATCGATGACTCCTGCGCCCGTGTTATTTCCATCGTCCGTACCATGGCGGCGTTTGCGTATAAAAAGTCCATCGGTGAGCCTGTGGTCTATCCCCGTCAGGATCTTTCCTACTGTGCCAACTTCCTCAACATGATGTTCGACTCCCCTGTGCGTCCTTACATCATCAGCCCTGAGGCGGTGCGGCTTCTGAACAAACTTTTCATCATCCACGCCGACCACGAGCAGAACTGTTCCACCTCGGCGGTCCGTGTCATCGGCAGTGCCCAGGTGAACTTGTACGCCACCATTTCAGCAGGTATCTCAGCCCTTTCCGGACCGCTTCACGGCGGCGCCAATCAGGCGGTGATCGAGATGCTGCGCCTCATTCAGGAGGATGGCGATGTTGAAAAATTCATCCGCCTTGCCAAAGACAAAAGCAGTCCTTTCCGCCTTATGGGCTTCGGGCACCGTGTCTACAAGACCTACGATCCCCGTGCAGAGATCGCCCGTCAGGAGTGCGAAAAGTATCTTGCTTCAACGGGTTACACCGATCCGCTCCTTGACGTGGCAAGAAGAGTGGAAGATGCTGCCAGAAAAGACAGTTACTTCATCGACCGTCAGCTCTACCCCAATGTGGACTTCTACACCGGGATCCTTTACCGTGCCATGGGCATCCCTGAAAACATGTTCACGGTGATGTTCGCCCTTGCCCGTCTCCCCGGCTGGGTCGCCCACTGGAAAGAGATGATCGGCGACTCCACAAAATTGGTCCGTCCCCGCCAGATCTACACGGGACGCACCGGCGATGAAGCCAAGAGGAAAATCGAAAAACGCTCCATCGCCGCCCACTTGATTTGATGCAGGGAAACGGGGCAGAAAATTTATGGGAAACAAATTCCGTTTTCTTCACTGTGCGGATCTGCATATCGGTTCAGCCTTTACCGGTTTGAGCCGCAGGATCCCCCAACTGGATTCTTTTCTGCCTCAGACCCCCTTTCTGGCGTGGCACAACATCGTTGATACAGCCATTGCCGGAAAGGTGGATTTCCTGCTTATTGCCGGGGATTGTTTCGACCGCAGCGCCCCCTCGCTTCAGGGACGGCTTGAGTTCAAGAAGGGACTTGAAAGGCTCAACCATGCCCAAATCCCCGTCTATGTGTGCAGCGGCAACCATGACCCCTGGCCTCAGGCGTGGTCAACGGCAGTCACCCTGCCGGAAAATGTACATTTCTTCCAGCCGGGTGAAGTGAAATGCCACACCATATTCAAAAACGGGGAAGCCGTGGCAACCGTGGCGGGCATCGGACACGGTTCCCTCAACGATCTTGAGAATCTCGCCGTCAAAACCGGCAGGGCTCTTGAAAACGCCCCCGGAATGCACATCGCCTGTGTCCACGCCAATTTGTGCGGCGATCCCCACGCCGCCCCCGCCGAGCTCAGGGAGCTGATCGGACTGCCGGTCGATTACTGGGCGCTGGGACATGTTCACAGTCGCCGGGTCCTCCATGAGAAGCCCTACATCGTCTACTCCGGCTCCCCTCAGGGCAAGGATATCAACGAACCCGGAACTCAAGGCTGTTACATCGTTGACTGCGACGGTTTCGGCGGAATCGAGATGCGTTTTCACCCCACCTCGGTCCTGGAGTTCCAAACCGTTGAAGTCAACATCAACGCCTGCGCCAATATGGAGGAACTTCTGCGGACAACTGTTGAGGAAACTGCCCCATACAAGAAAGAAAGGGAGCTGCTCATCCGCTTGAAATTCACCGGCATCACGGAGCTGGATTCCGAATTGCGCTTTTTCAATGCCGGGGAACTCCATGAGATGATCAGGGAAAAACTTGAAAGAGAAGTTCCCGGCACTTACCTTGAAGAGATCATTCTTCTGACCCGCACTCCCCTCCCCCCCGCCACGGCAATGGTCCGGGCGGCGGAACTGGATGCCGCTGAAAAAGAGATCGCAGAAGAGGAAATCCTTGAAAATATTTACAGCGAAATGCGTACCGTTTTCAGAGAACTTCCCCTGATCCGGAATGAACGCTTTGAAGAACTGCGCAAAGAGGGCAGCGCGCTTCTTGCGGAAATGCTGACCCTGCCTCACGGAGGTAAGAGATGATCATAAACCGTCTGCATATCGACAATTTCGGCTGTTTCCACGACTTCGACCTTGAACTGCAAGGCGGCATCAACCGTATCCAGTGGCACAACGAGGCGGGAAAAAGCACCCTGCTTGAATTTATCCGCCGCATTTTCTGGGGATTCCCCGACAGAAGAAGCAAACTCAACCCCTACCCTGCACTGAAAGGTTCAGGGCTCTATGGCGGATTCCTTGAAATCACCCTGAAAGACGGAACGCCACTGCGCCTTGAAAGATACGGCGTCAGGGGAAAGTTGAAAATCGTTTCAGAAAACGGTGAAAGTGAGGAAGTTCCCGATGTGGGAAAGTATACAAAGATATCTGAACTTTTTTACCGCAACGTCTGCGCCGTGACACTCGATGAAGTCACAGCTTTCAGTGCCCTTGAAGATCCTGAAATACGCAACCGCCTCTATGGCAACGCCCTCAGCAGCAACGGCATTTCCCTTTCAGAAGTCCAGCTCAAACTCCAGAACGAAGCGGAAGCGATCTACAAAAAAAGAGGGTCGCTCCACCAGTTGAAACAGCTTTCTGCCGAGTTCAGCAACAGCGAAAAACGCCTTGCTCTTGCGGCGGAAGCTATGCCCGCTTACGAAAAAGCACTCCTGTCAGCCAAAAATCTGGAAGAGGAAGCAGAAGCCCTCAAATCCGGGATCGATCAGCTGCAAACCCGCCTCAACGCCGCTGAAAAAGCCATGCACGCGGAAAACCTCAGACGGAAACTTGCGGAAGATGAAGCGTCCTTTGCCGCCCGTCCCCTCCCTGCCCCGATTCCGGAACCGCTGCCCCCCTTTGAGGAAAAAGCGCCTGAGCCTCCACCTGAACCTGAAAATGTTGCGCTTCCCCCTCCGCCGAAACGCCCTGAAGCCGCTGCACTTGAGGGGAAATGCGACATTTCCCGTGTGCCTCAATTGAATGAAAATGAACTTGCCCAGTGGAACACATTTCTTGAAGAAGAGAAAAAGAACTCCGGGGATCTCCATAAAAATCTCACTCTCATCCTGACGGTCTGCCTTCTTGCGGGGGTAACAAGCGTATTGATCGCAGCCCTTTCCCCCCAGGCGTGGCTTTTCAACACATGGTCGGTGGTGACTTTGGCTGCCATGGTCTGTTCCGTGGTCAAAGGTTATAAAACTTTGCTCAAAAAGAATAAACTGCAAAAGCAGAAGGAGGATCTCTATTTCCGCTATGCCCTCAATCCTGTGCTTGACTCAAAGGAACTGCCCGGCATTCTCAATGAACTGCAGTTTTTCCAGAACCGGCAGAAAGAATATGAGGAACAGCTCAAACTTTTTGAAGCACAAAAACTTCGCCTTGACAATGTTTTTCTTGAATATAAAACGCTCCGCAAGCTCCACGATGAAAAGTGCCGTGCCTTTGAGGAACGCAGAAACGCCCACGAGAAAAAACGTCTCGAAAATGAATCCCTCTGCCGCAAAGCCGCCATGGAACTTGCCCGTTATGAGGCCGAAAAACTCGCTCTTGCCAAGCGCAGAAAGGAAGTTGAACAGCTTTATCCGGAAGCTCCGCAGGAACTTTTGAGCGAAGAGGAATCAACTTCGTTGAAAGAGGAACTTCAAAAGAAAAAAGATGCAAGAGAAGAGAAAATCGAATTCTCCGGTGCCGACAGACGGGAAGCCGCACTTCTTCTCCAAAAAGTTGACAGTGCCGTGGAACTCAATGTACGGGAGCAGCTCCGGGGCAGGATGCGCGCCGCCGCCGAAAGATATCTGGTTCTGGCTGCCGCCCGGGTCATTCTCGACCGTGCCGTGGAACGTGCCGAAAGAGAAAGACAGCCCGAACTTCTGAACAGGGCTTCTGGTTATATCAACAAATTCACCTGCGGTGCTTATACAAGAGTTTACAATTCGGCAAGGGAAAATCTCCTGAAACTTGCTTCTCCGGATTTTCCCGACGGCAAAACGCCCAACCAGCTTTCACGGGGAACACGGGAACAGCTTTTTCTGGCTCTGCGCATGGCTCTCATCGACTCATCGGCTGCGGAAGGCGAAGCACTCCCTGTTGTCTTTGACGATGTGTTTGTCAACTTTGACAACGACCGCCGCAAAGCCGCTCAGGAAACGTTGGAAGAGTTTGCCGCAGACAAACAACTTATTATCTTTGAATGTAAATAAGGGATTTTATCATGGCTTTTGAAATGCGTCAGGGAACGGTCTATCAGGAAAAATCAACTTCCAGGCGTTTTATTCTCGTCAATCACAACCCCATGGCACTGCGTTCCATGCGATTCTGGTCGGACTCCCCCGACAGTGCTTTCAACCTTGCTGGTCCTGAAATCATCACCATCGACGAACTCATCGCCCTGCGGCAATCCGGCGATTATGAAGAACTGGGGGATCTGCCCCCTGAAATTTTCAAATCCATGGTCTCATCACTCATCGCCGCAGGAACGCTCCCGGAAGAGGATGTGAATCTTTTGAAAACATTGATCTGAATATTATATGCACATCAGATTGGATCAGAAGAAAATACTCTGGATGGCAGGTGAGATCACCCTCGCACGCCGCCGTATCAGAGAAGCTCTCTATCTGATACAGACTCAGGAAGATAAAGCATTTTATGAAAGCTGTTACCGCTTTGAAAAAGAGGAGTTCAAAAAGTTCGCCCCCTTTTACCTCTTTGAATCCCCGGAGTTTCTCAATGCCATCCGTTCCGGCGACCATGATTCCATTGCAGGAGCTTTTGCCTTTCTCGAAGCCGATCCCTACTGTTTCCGCTCGGGATACATCAAGAAAAAGCTGTGCGGCGCATTGAAAAACGCCCCTCTTGAGCGTGATGAAAGAAACAAGGTTAGAGTTCTGGTCCTCAAAGCCCTCTGCACCCAGCGTCCTGTTTCTTTCAGCGATTACATCTCTCTCGGCTGCCGTTTTTACACACCGGCTTTCCGGATCAGGGCGGAAAAGTTGAAGATCATCCCTTTCAAATATATCATCAAACGCAAAGCTCTTCTCGTCAAAAGATTGAACGAAGAAGGTCTGAAACGCTCAAAAACACTTTCCGCTCAACAGCATAGTTTCAAGACTCCCCCGCTCAAACATTCCGGCGGAACGCCCTCATCCCCTCCTTTTTTCCTTCATGTTGCAAAACTCTTCCGCCGTCTCCTGACTTTCCGTTTGAGATAAGTTCATTCCCCTTGAAAAAACACCCCCGCAGGTGTATATTATGAAATTGATCTCAAGTCCAATCCTCAGGAGCAAAAACAATGGAAAACCTGAAAGAAACCCATACCATATCCGTTCTCGTTGAGAACCGTTTCGGGGTGCTGTCAAGAGTCTCAGGACTCTTTTCAGGACGGGGATACAACATCTCCTCCCTGACGGTCCACGAAACCAATGATCCCGCCTATTCCAAGATGACCATCGTCACCACGGGTGATGCCTCTGTCATTGAGCAGATCCACAAGCAGCTGAACAAACTTGTAGAGGTGGTCGAAGTTGCCGACCTTACCGGCGGCGGCTTTGTGGAGCGTGAGATCTCTCTTGTGAAACTCCGGACCCCCTCTGCGGAATCCCGTTCCCAGGTGCTTCAACTGGTTGAGATCTTCAACGGCAGTGTAGTCTCGGTGAGCCGGGATGCCATCGCCGTGGAACTTTCCGGCCGCAGCGACAGGATCGACGACTTCATGGAGCTGATCCGGGACTTTGAAGTGATCGACATGGCACGCAGCGGCAGAGTCGCCATTGCCCGCTGTGCCAATCCCGCAACTGACGTGGATATTATCTGAAAAATATAAAGTGAGAAACAAACATGAAAGAGTACATCAGAAAAACCGTTTATCTCATTCTTGCGGCGGGCTTCTTTGCCGTTCCCTGTTTCTGGGCGCCTGCCAGAGATTATGCCCCCGGACTTGCGGTGATCACCGGTATCATCTTTGCAGTCGCCTGGGGCAATCCTTTTAAGGAATACACTTCAAAGTTCACCTCCACACTTCTCGGAGCCACCATCGTCGGCATGGGTTTCGGCATGGATCTTATCAAGGTCCTTCAGGCAGGTGCCAACGGTATCATTTACACCATCATCGGCATTTGCGCCGGTATCGGTCTCGGTGTGCTGGTGGGCAAATGGCTGAAACTCAGCCGTGACACCATGTACCTGATCAGTGTGGGAACCTCCATCTGCGGCGGCAGTGCCATTGCTGCTGCGGCGCCTGTTCTGAAAGCCAAGGCCCATGATGTTGCCATTGCCTCTGCCACGGTTTTCACCCTCAACGCCGTGGCTCTGCTGGTTTTTCCGGCTGTGGGACACGCTTTGGACTTCACACAAAATCAGTTCGGCTACTGGGCGGCACTTGCCATCCACGACACCAGTTCCGTGGTGGGGGCCGGATTCCAGTACGGGCCTCAGGCTCTGGAAATCGCAACCACGGTGAAACTTGCCCGTGCCTTGTGGATCGTCCCTGTGACGCTCTTTCTTTCATGCTGTGTCGCTCCTGTTGCCGAAGGGGAAAAGCGTGCCGTCAAATTCAAAGTGCCCTGGTTCATCCCCGGATTTCTTATCGCCGCCGCCATCGTCACCTGGCTGCCTGAACTTTTCGGTGCAGAAAGCGGTATTTCAAAAGGGATCGTCACCGGAGGAAAATATTTGAAGGATATCTCCAAATTCGTCATGGTGACGACACTTTTCCTCATCGGCTCCAACTTGAGCCGTGAGAAACTCAAAGAACTGGGATTCAAGCCCGTTCTTCACGGTGTCATCCTCTGGATCATCCTCTCAGTCGGCTGGTGCGCCGCCATCGCCGCCGGATTGGTCAATTGCAAAGGTTGATTTTTCTCCACAAAAATCAAGCCCCGCGATCTGAATTTTCAGACGGCGGGGCTTTTTTGCGGTCAGGTATTTTTATTCTTTGTGAAAGATGGAACTGCCCACACGGATCACCGTTGAACCGCATTCCACAGCCTCTTTCCAATCATTGCTCATACCCATTGAAAGTTCGGGGAGCTTTATTCCCAGTTCCTTTTCGATCCTGTCACGGCACTCGCGCAGACCGTTGAAAACCCCACGGCACTCCTCAGGTGAAGCTTCAAGAGGCGCCATGGTCATCAACCCCACGGTTTTGATATGGGATGCGGCTGCGGCGGCTCCGGCAAGTTCGACGGCACGCTCAACGGGGAATCCCCCTTTGCACTCTTCGCCTGAAACACTGATTTCAAGAAAGATCTCAGGGGTGCAGTTTTCCTCACCGGCAATGCGGTCGATGCGCTGGACAAGTTCAACAGAATCCACGGAGTGGATGACCTTTGCGATCTTGAGGATCTTACGCACCTTGTTGCTCTGCAAACGCCCGATAAAGTGCCAGCAGATATCTTTGGGGAGCGTTTCCGATTTGGGCGTGAGAACTTCGATACGGTTTTCGGCAAACTCCCGGACACCTGCATCGTAAAGCTCTTTGATAACTTCCGCTGAAACTGTCTTTGAAACAGGAAGCAGTTTCACGCCGGAACTTTTGATCGCTTCAAGCTCTTTGAGAAGAGCGGTATAATTTCCTGTAACGCTCATTTGGATTGTCCATTGAATTTCTTGCGGTTTTCAGGCATGGCGGCGGTGATTTTGGTTCCTGCGGGCAGACTTTCGGTAAGCCAGACGTTACCGCCGATGACGGAGTTGTCGCCGATAGTGATATCCCCCAGGACCGATGCGCCGGAGTAAATAATAACATTGTTCCCGATGGTGGGGTGGCGTTTCTGCCCTTTGATCAATGCGCCGCAGGCATCCTTGGGGAAACTCACAGCTCCCAGGGTAACGCCCTGATAGATCCTGACCTTTTCTCCGAGGACCGCCGTTTCGCCGATAACGACACCGGTACCGTGGTCGATAAAGAATCCCTTGCCGATACGGGCGCCGGGGTGGATATCGATCCCAGTGGCACTGTGGGCGTATTCGGTCATCATGCGGGGAATGAAAGGGATCTTCGCCTCATAAAGCACATGGGCAAGACGCTGGATGGCAATAGCTTTCAAGCCGGGATAACTCAAAATCACCTCATCGCAGCTGACGGCGGCGGGGTCCCCCACATAGGCGGCTTTCACATCCTCTTTGAGCATCTCACGGATCGCCGGAAGCTGTTCAAGGAGCTTGAACGCCGCCTCTTCGCAGCGGGCGCCCTCATCGCAGCAGCACTTATTGGTTCCGCTGCGGTGGAGCGCACGGCAGATCTGGCTTGCCAGCTCATCGAAGCAGAGAGCCACCCGTTCCTCGGTATCGACTTCGCCTCTGAAACGCTGGTCAAAGCCGGGGAAAAGGAGTTCAAGCAGATGGTCGGTGACACTGACCACCTCGGAACGGCGGGGAAGATTGTCTTTGTTGGTATAGTTGACACCGAAACCATCTTCGTAAGAACGGGTGATTTCGCTAGTTATACCGTTGAGTTTATTGAAATTTCTGCTGCATCTCATAATTTTCGCTTTTCACTCCACATTCTGAACCTGCTCGCGCAGTTTCTCAAGTTCGGTTTTGAATTTCACCACCAGTGCCGACAAATCAGGTGACGGGGCCTTGTTGCCCAGAGTGGTGATTTCTCTGAAAAATTCCTGAAGAAGAAAATCCATTCCCCGTCCGGCAGGTTCATTGCTTTCAAAGAACTTGCGCAGCTGTGAAAAATGGCTTTTCAAGCGGGTGATCTCTTCGGAAACATCAGATTTATCCAGATAAAAGAGCATTTCACGGGCGAAAAGTTCGTCGTTGGGTTCCACCTGAAGTTTTTCCGCCGCAAGTTTGCAGTACAATCTTTTGCGGGCGATCTCAGGGACCTTTGCCGCCAGAGGTTCGATCTGCCGCAGCAGCTCTTCCAGAAGCAGAGTTCTTTCAAGAAGATCATTTTTGAGTGCCTCACCCTCACGGGAGCGCATGGTGCAGAAATCATTTCCCGCAAGTTCAAGGGCTTCGCCGAAGGTTCCGGCAAGCTCGGTCACGTCTATATTGTCGCAGACGGATGCCATAACACCGGGCATACTCATAAGAGCTTCCACATTGACCTCAAGGCTCTGGTTGTTCGCCTTGCGCATCTCGCGGGCGGCGGCGACCAGTTCCCCCAGCAAAGCGGTATCGATTTTCTGACCGCAGCTGCTGTTTTTGCGGAGCATCACCTTGACACTGACGGAGCCGCGGCTGATGAAAGAGCCGACACGCTGGCGGATCAAACTTTCCATGCCGCTGAGTTCAGGGGGCAGAGAACAGCGGACTTCCAGCTGTTTGCGGTTGACGCTTGAAATCTCAATGGTAAAAAAGAGACTGTCTTTATATTGTCCTTCGGATTTTCCGAATCCGGTCATACTGCGCATATTATTTTCCTCCTGCGGGCTTTACGGATGGGGGATTTTTCACGGTCTGAGAGCCGGGGGCGGGGGCGGCACTTTTCGCTCCGGGGAAAAGGAAGGTGTCGGAGCTTCTGAGTTTTTTCACCGTTGCCTTTGCCACCTCATCTTCAGTGGCGATACCCGCCATAAGGAGTTTCCACCCCGAAAGGTCATCCTTGCTGATACCGCAGCAATAGAGATAGCGGTCATTGCTGATTTTCCACAAAAGAGTGAGCTGTCGTTTTGTTTTCAGCTCCTGATCTGAAACCGTGACCTTTTTCCAGGGACGGGGAGCTGCGGCGGGATCATTTTCCGTGTTGAGAGCAAATGCCGTTTCCGCAAGCTCAGGATGGGTGAAACGCACCGTATTGAGGTCGGCGGCATTGACCTGTCCGTGGAGACTGCTTACGGCATAGCCCCGGGCGCTTTCCATAGCGCTGCGGGCAACGGAGTCGATCTTTCCCAGACGGCGGCGGATCAGCTTGAGGGGGCGCCAATACGCCATATCGGGACCGGACATGCCGAAAACAAGATAATCGGTCTCCTGTTCCGGGATCCGCCAAACGATGCAGATCTGCATTTTTTCGCCCCCTGCAAGGGAATTTTTGACCGCATTCCGGTCATTCCTGCCCAGAATGGGCGCCGTCAGGATCACGGGGGGAGTGAGTCTGACAAAGGCAAACTGTTCGGGAGTCAATTCACGGGCATTTTTATAAATGCAGCTCCGGGCGGACTCCACCGCCTGTTCCTGATAGTAGAGATCGGATTGACATCCGGTCACAGCCAGCAGAAAGGGCGGCAGCAATAAGTGGTATTTCATTGCATAATCTCCTGAAATGTTTCTGTTATGCAGTTTTTTCAAAAGTTGAAGCTCTCTTTTGAAACTACTCACCATAATATATAACCTTTTTCACCAAAATTCAAGATTTGCAGGGAACAAATCTTTCAAGGGGCAGTTTTTACGGATAAATCCGGGCTCGTGACTTGTAAATCACTCAAATTGTGATATATTTATTCAATTGTATATCATTCAACAGGGAGCATCCCTGAAAAGCAGCTGAGGCATTATGAAAAATCTGACAGGTGTAGATTGCATCGGGGAATATTGTTCCTTTGAACTGCATGATTTTGCGGTTGACAACTGTCCCTGCAAAGTCGTGGTTCCTCCCAACCCACGTCCGGATAAGGCGTGGATCTGGAAGGCTGAGTTTTTCACGGCATTTCCCAAATTCGAGCTTGCCATGCTGGAAAAGGGATTTTATCTCGGGTTTATGTCTGTGGGGAACACTTTCGGATGCCCCTCTGCCATGGACCACTTTGAAAAATTCTACGAAGCCATGACCTCATGGGGATTTTCAAAGCGTCCCCTGATGCTGGGACTCAGCCGGGGCGGTCTTTATATTTACAACTTCGCCCTCAGAAATCCTGAACGTGTGGCATGTCTTTATGCGGACAATCCGGTGTGTGATTTCAAATCCTGGCCCGGAGGCAGAGGTACGGGGGAAGGTTCTCCTGAAAACTGGCAGAAACTCATTAAAGATTATGGTTTTGCCTCAGAAGAGGAGGCTTTGAACTATCAGGGCAATCCCCTTGACAATCTGGAACGCCTCGCCCGGCACAATGTGAAACTCATCCACGCCGCAAGGACTGAGGATACGGTCGTCCCCATTGCAGAAAATACCGATATCGTTGAAAAAAGATACAAAGAGCTGGGAGGCAGTATCAAAGTTTTCCGTCATCCGGGGGGACACCATCCCCACGGTCTTGACGATCCTGCGCCTCTTATAGATTACATTCTTGAAAACGTTAAATTTGTGTGATATTTATGGAAGAAGCAACCTTCACGACCTCGATCCCTGCCCGCAAAGCGGCGATCTGCATCATCAGCGCCGCCAAAGAACGGGGACTTATTGACGGACCGCTCATCACAGCTCCTGAGCTGGGTGAGATCGAAAAGCGGCTCTTTCTCAAGATGTTCGCCGCCTTGCCGGGGAGCGACAAGATCAACGACTGTCAGCTTTCCCCGGAGCAGATCTCCTCTCTTTTCACTTTTGTTTTCGCCAAAGCCGCCGAAACTACGGCGCAGCTTTACGAAGGTGTGCAGGAGGTGGAACTGGATACCGATGGCATGTTCTCTCTGAGTGTTCCCATTGCCGCCGGTGAACTTCTCAACAATTACAGTGCCGATCTGGATTTTCCCTCGGTCTGTACGGAGCGATTTTTCGATCTTTCGGAGGAAGAGGATTTTTCAGAACCTTTCTACTCCCTCTTTGAAGCCCTGAAGTGGTGCTACCGTATTTCGTTCCACATCTTCTGGGACTATCTTGAACAACAAACAGAAATAAAATAAAAGGAACTATTCTCTATGGAACATCTCAACGTGCCTCCTCAGGAACATGTCAAGGTCCTTGACGGTCAGGGCTGGGTCGGTCTCATCGACCATCTGGGTACTGAATCCACCATTGTCAACGCCGCCCGCGTCTCTTTCGGCAAACTCAAATCCGAAATGGATGAGCGTGATGTGAAACTTCTGGAGTATCTCATCGACAACCGTCACACCAGTCCTCTGGAACATATCGTCTTTACTTTCAGCATCCACTGTCCTCTCTTTGTCCGGGGTCAGTGGCACCGTCACCGCACCTGGAGCTATAACGAGATCTCACGGCGTTACACCGAGATCGATATGGAGTTCTACACGCCTCAGCAGCTCCGCCGTCAGGCTGAAAGCAACCGTCAGGCCTCCGTCGCCGACCCCGATTTCGACAGCAGCGCCCTTGTAGCAGAGATCGATGCCCACAACAAGCACTGCATGGCGCTTTATGAAAAGCTCCTGGCTTCCGGTGTCTGCCGTGAACAGGCACGCAGCGTGCTGCCCCAGAACATGATGGTCACTTTTTGGGGAACAGTTGACCTTGCCAATCTGCTCCACTTCCTCGAACTGCGTGACAGCGAACACGCCCAGTGGGAGATCCGTGAGTACGCCATCGCTATCAAGAAACTCATCAAACCCTACATCCCCAACGTCGCCGCCTACTTTGAAAAGAAAGGTCAGGCATGGTAATTCCTTCGCTCTGAAAGAAAATTCAGGTCATAAAAAAGCCGCAGCTCACTGTGATTCAGAGGAGCTGCGGTATATTTTTTGGCTATGTTCCCGACATAGGTAGATTTCTGTTTTCTTAAACTTTTAAGCGGCACAATACTTTTGCAAAAGTGTTGTGCTGAAAAAGGTTTGGGAAAAGGGGGTGGGGTTTGGGGCGGGGGAAAAAGACCTTTCCTCAAAAGGGCTTTTCCACCGCCCCAACTCCCTCAACCTCTTTTATCGACCTTTATCGGGAACAGCGC
>JAZONY010000145.1:0-14491 GCA_045654705.1 Victivallaceae bacterium | reverse complement strand
TCGAAGCAAGCCACCAGCGAAGGCGCGTCGCGCCGAGCGCGCAAGGTTGGAGCGGAATAAGCCCCTGCGGTATTCCGCAGGGGGCGCCCCGAGTCATCTCGGGGCGAATGGAGTGGAACCTGAGCATCTAAGCCCCCCTGAGATCAGCCGCAGGCTGTCGACGGGGGGCGCTGTAATTGAAATGAAGCCTTGTACCACAGTGGTCGAAGCCCCAAATCTCCCCAAAAACAGTATCACCGTTGCACCACAAAAACACGCCCCACAGGTCGGAAAAGATGGGGTTCGGGGAAGAAAACCGCTGGCGGTTGTCTTTCCCCGACTCCGCAGACCTTAAATAAATCAAGCACAACCTCAAGTATGACCAAACAAAAAAGGTTGTAATCACAAACTCAGCCTCTCAGTACTGGGAAGCCGTCTGATTTTGCATGAGTGTTGGGTGCGGCACTTTGTCGGACATGTCGGACTTTATTGGTGTGCCGCAGGTACAAAAAAAGAGGTGCTGCAAAAGGATTGCAGCACCCCTCGTGAATAAGTGTGTCAGGTTGACAGCCCCTTACCCGATCCGGTGTTTGGCGGCATGGGCGATGAGGGCGCCGAAAATACGGCGGCGGTGATCTTCGTCGTCGATGCGTTCAGGGTGCCACTGGACACCCAGTCCAAATTCACGGTCCTGACGCTCGATGGATTCCACGATGCCGTCTTCGGTACTGTATGCGGCGATCTTGAACTTTTCACCCGCAAAATCAGGGTTCACCGCCTGGTGGTGGCAGGAGTTCACTCTGATACGGCGACTTCCGAAAAGCTCTTCAAGAAGCGTTCCCTGTTCCACTTCGACAAAGTGGTAGGTGTCGGGGCGTTTTCCCTTTTCCGTATCCACATAGCTGTTCCGGTGGCGGGGCGTGACCTCACCGATATGCTGGATGAGTTTGCCCTTTGCCCCCACACAAAGCTCCTGACAGCCGAGGCAGACCCCCAGAAAGGGGAAGTCGCTTTCAAGGACGGACTTCACAAGAGAAAGATGGCTGCGGGCGATACTTTCGTTCAGAGGGACCACCGTTTCGTGGGGTTCCTCGCCGTAGAAGTGCGGGGGGATATCGGGGCCGCCGATAAAGATCATGCCATCCACATGCTCCAGATAGCGCAACGACTCCTCTTCCGTCAGAAAGGCGGGGATCGTCACCGGCAGACCGCCGTTGTCGTGGACCGCCTGACAGTAGGGCTCAGGATGGGGATAAATGGCATTTCCACTGGAATTGGAGCTGCTGATACAGGTCACTCCGATAACAGGCCGTTTCATAGATCACATGCCCCAGGCTTTGACAATGGCTTTGGCGATATCTTCGTGGATGGGCGCAAGAGGATGGGTCCCGTCACGGGTGACGACACACTCGCTCAGGGGCGCGCTGCCCCGGAGTTCGTAAAAGAGCGCATCCAGAGCCACGCTGCGTGCGCCCATCTGATCGGCGGCGGCGCGGGCGGCGAGGTAGTACTCCTTGATGATCTCACCGTGGGCGAGATAGGCTTTGCCTTCCAGTCCGAAAGGAGTGGCGATGGAGATCTTTTTGATACCTTTCAGGTGCGCCATGTGCGCCATCCAGACCAGATTGCACCGGTAGGTTTCCACGGTGACGGTGGGTTCATCCGCCCAGACGCCTCTGCCAACGGCGGCATCGTTGGCGCCGAGGAAGATGAAAAGGGCATCGGGCTTGTGCGCCAGGACCGCTTCATTGAAACGGGTCAGGGCGTGAGGGGTCTTGTCGCCCCCCTGTCCGGAGTTGATGACGGTGTTGTCGGGCAGAAGCTCCTGAAGATATTTCACATAGGAGCTGGCGCCTTCGGTAAGACTGTCTCCGAGGCAGACGACGGTTTCTCCTTTTTCAAGAAAAGGTGCGCTGAAATCAAGCATTTTTCTGTTCCTTATTTTATAATGGGGTTGTTGAAATCAAATCATTCCGTAAATGGCGGTATCCCCCAGCTGTTCTTCGATGCGGAGCAGCTGGTTGTATTTGGCGATCCTTTCGCCCCGTGCGAGGGAACCGGCTTTGATCTGCATGGTCCCCAGTCCCACGGCGAGATCGGCGATGAAGGGGTCGCAGGTTTCGCCGGAACGGTGGCTCATAATGGTCCTGAATCCGTTGGCACGGGCGAGAAATGCGGCATCGCAGGTTTCGGTGAGGGTCCCGATCTGGTTGGGTTTGAGCAATATGGCGTTGGCGCAGCGGCTCTGGATACCCTTTCTGAGCCGTGCCATACTGGTGACAAAGAGGTCGTCGCCCACCAGCTGACAGCGGCTGCCCAGTTCAGCGGTAAGGGTCTGCCACTCCTCCCAGCTCTCTTCGGCAAGGCCGTCCTCGATGGAGTCCACGCAGAATTCTTCCGTCAGCTCCCTGAGGAACCCGATCTGTTCGGCGGGGGTGAGGCGGGGACCGTTCTCTTCAAAGAGCGAATAGTCGTAAATGCCGTCGTGATAAAAGGAACTGGCGGCGGCATCCACAGCGATACTCATATCGGTACCGGGGGTGAGACGGGCTTTTTCGATAGCTTCAGTGAGCAGTTCGAGGACGGCACGGACGCCTCCTTTGAGCTGGGGCGGGGCGAATCCCCCCTCATCTCCCACGGTCAGAGACCAATGGCGTTCTTCAAGGATCTGGCGCAGGGCGTGGATCACCGCCCATGCCCGGCGGATCGCCTGAGAGAAACTTTCAGCACCGGGACTGTGGAGCATGAACTCCTGAAAGGCGCAGGGCGCACCTGAATGGAGTCCGCCGTTGAAAACGTTCATCAGGGGAACGGGCAGATGTTTGGCGTTGGAGCCCCCCAGATAGCGGTAGAGGGGCAGTCCCAGTTCCAGAGAGGCGGCACGGGCGCAGGCGAGAGAGACGCCCAGCGCGGCGTTTGCGCCCAGTGCTTTTTTTTCCGGAGTCCCGTCCAGATGGCAGATTTCCTGATCGATACCGCATTGGTCCGCCACATCCATGCCGATGATTTCGGGGGCGATGATATTTTCCACATTGGCAACGGCTTTGAGGACGCCCTTGCCGTTGAATCGCCGGGAATCGCCGTCCCGGAGTTCAAGGGCCTCGGCTTTACCGGTGGAGGCACCGGAAGGCACTGAAGCTCTGCCGACAAAACCTTTTTCGGTTTCCACCTCCACCTCGACGGTGGGATTGCCCCGTGAATCCAGGATCTCACGGGCACTGAGTGCTTTTATTTCCGACATCTGTTCTGCTCCTTTCGGGGGTTCGGCTTATTCAAAAATCTCATCAAGGGACCATTTTCCCGTTGAAGCCGGTGTCTCATAAATCCACTTGCCGTTGGTGAAATCGGGGTCGGCAACAGGCATACTGCCGCAGGCGATGGATTGTTCTGAAAGGCAGGTGAGACTCATCCAGGCGGCGCAGTCGTAAACGTCGATGGGGGGCGTGGTGCGGTTGCGGACCGCTTCGCAGAAGGCCTGAAGTATGAGGGCATCCATGCCGCCGTGTCCGCCGACGGGGCTGTTGCGGAACTCTTTCCAGATGGGGTGATCGTACTTTTCGTACATTTCGGCAATGGGTGTCCATTCGTGGACCGTGTAGGGATTGCCCGCCACATCCAGTTTTTCGTATTTGGGGCTGATGCCTTCGATATAGATGCCTTTGGTGTCCTCAAGCCAGATGCCCAGAGTCCCCTGGACCCGGCAGTCCCGTGAATAGGGACGGGGCAGGGAAACGCCGTGGGTCATGGTAATGGTTTCGCCGTTGGCGCATTTGATGACGGTGGTGACGATATCGCCCTGATTGTAAAAGACTTTGCCTCTGCCGCAGCGTTCAGCTTCGAGCATGAATCCCCTGCCCTTGCTGGCGGTGCTGGTGAGGGAAACGAAGCGGTTGCCCCGGTTGATGCGCAATATCTTGGCAATAGGACCGATACCGTGGGTGGGATAAAGGTCGCCGCAGCGTTTGAAGTTGTGGGCTTCACGCTCTCTGCGGTTGTCCAGATGCGCCATTTCGCTCAAATCGTGTTCGTACCCGCATGAACAGTGGATCAGTTCGCCGAAAAGACCTTTGCGGACCAGATTGAGTGCCATAAGTTCGTTGCGTCCGTAACAGGCGTTTTCCAGCATCATGCACGAAACGCCCGTGGATTCGGCGGCGTGGATCAGATGCCAGAGTTCGTCCACGCTTGAAGCGCCGCCGACTTCGATACCGGCGTATTTGCCGTGAGCCATGGCTTCTTCGGCGATCTTGAGGTGGGAGTTCCAGGAAGTCGGGATCAGGACCGCCGCCACATCGTCAGAAGCGATGAGTTCCCGGTAGTCGGTATAGGCTGCGGGGAGGGGCAGATTGCGGGATTCAAAGATGGAACAGATCCTTTTGATCCTCTGGGGATCGATATCGCAGATGGCGGTCACTTCGATCTCCATCTCGCGCAGTTCATAAAGAGTTGCCAGAAGTGTTTCGGCACGGGCACCGAGACCGATCATGCCCAATTTGACGACATTTGCCATGGAATCCTCCGGAAGTCGAGTTGAAAGTCATCATAATATAATTCGCTATGGGGAAAAAATCAAGTAAAAAAAAGTACACTGCACTGAAAACAATGCAGTGTACCTTGTGGCACCGTATAAGAGTTAACGGCGGGGAGGACGTTCCTCCCGGGGGCGGGCTTCGTTGACCACAGCCTTGCGTCCGCCGATTTCGTTGCCGTTGTGGGCTTCGATGGCAGCCTTTGCCTGAGCATCATCGGGCATTTCAACAAATCCGAATCCCTTGGAACGACCTGTTTCGCGGTCGCTGACCACGCGTGCGGCGCTGACTTCGCCATACTGTTCAAAGATGCCGCGCAGTTCATCCCGATCGACGCTATAAGGCAGATTGCCCACATAAATATTCATCCTGATCTCCTGAGTCTGCTTCGTCCCATTAGTGAAAAATGAATTTAGACTGATCCCTGTCCATGACACACCGTCAGAAGGGAAAAGCAGACCCGTCTAACGAGGCAACTGGCGGCACGCCGTGGACCTGAATAAAAAACCGCCGCAAAAGGAAAAAGAACGGAGCTTGAGAAAAAAATCATTAAAGCTCCGTCACCTGACTTTCCCTTTGAGGAAACGGTGATTTTTTTCAAATCAATGACTTTTTTTATCACTTATTTTAAGTATACTGCAAAAAATGCATAATGTCAAGGGGTAATATGAAAAAAAATGCAATTTTTTTGCATATTTCCTTTCATTAAAAGGTGTTAGCCGAACTGTTTATTACAAAAACTTAATCAAGCAGCCCATTGGAGCCGAATGTCGGCTTCGGAGTAACTCGCAGCTGACCGAACGTCGGCTTCGGAGTAACTCGCAGCTGCTTCTAGCTGCGAGAACCGCAAATAAGCGTTTGCGGCGATAACTTTGCGATAATGTCTGGTCCACAGACCGGAACAACCGTTCCCCCCCGTGTTCAACGCCACGGGGGCATATTACACCCTCGAGCCGGTTGACAGTCTGCGGGCGTTTTCGTTGTTTTGACACAGCCCGCTTGTATTGACCAGTGGCAAAAGCGCCCGTCAGCCAACCACGCCGGGCAGACGCCACGGAAGTCAAGTCATCACCAGCCAATGCCTATAAGACCTATAAGACTTATAAGACCTATAACCAGTTACCCATGGCAAAGCGCGCGCCAAGTTATCGCCCCAAGCGTTTGTTTGCAGTGGAATCACTCGCAACCAAAGGTATGACCGATAACAAAACCCCTCAGTACTGGTAAACGCTCTGTTTGTGCAAGAGTGTCTGGTGCGGCACTTTGTCGGACATGTCGGACATGTCGGACAAGTCGGACTTTATTGGTGTGCCGCAGGTACAAAAAAAGACTGCTGCAATTTCTTGCAGCAGTCTCGGATCTTGCGTTGGATGCAACACAGGGGGATGAATTACATCATGCCGCCCATGCCGCCCATGCCGCCCATGCCGCCGGCGGGCATGGCAGGTTCTTTTTCTTCCTTGATGTCAGTGATGAGACACTCGGTGGTGAGCATCAGACTGGCAACGCTGGAAGCGTTCTGGAGAGCGGTACGGACCACCTTGGCGGGGTCGATGATACCGGCAGCAACCATGTCGGTGTAAACACCGGTGGCGCAGTCGAAACCTTCGTTGCCGGAAGCGGCTTTCACCTTTTCAACGACAACGCTGCCTTCGTAGCCGCCGTTGGTGGCGATCTGACGGAGGGGTTCTTCGATGGCGCGGGCGATGATGGAAACACCGATGGCCTGGTCGCCGCTGAGCTGCAGAGAGCTGAGTTTGGCAGCTGCACGGATCAGTGCAGTACCGCCGCCGGGGACGATACCTTCGTCAACAGCAGCACGGGTGGCGTGCAGAGCATCGTCGACGCGGTCTTTCTTTTCTTTCATTTCAGTTTCGGTGGCAGCACCGACGCTGATGACGGCAACACCGCCAGCCAGCTTGGCGAGACGCTCCTGGAGCTTCTCACGATCGTAGTCGCTGGTGGTTTCGGCGATCTCACGACGGATCTGGGAAACACGGCCCATGATGGCTTCCTTGGTTCCGGCGCCTTCGACGATGGTGGTGTTTTCTTTGGTGATGGTGACACGTTTGGCTTTACCGAGCTGTTCGATGGTGACATTTTCCAGCTTGATGCCCAGATCTTCGGTGATGCAGGTTCCGCCGGTGAGGATGGCGATGTCCTGGAGCATGGCTTTGCGGCGGTCGCCGAAGCCGGGAGCCTTGACGGCGCAGATGTTCAGGATGCCGCGCATCTTGTTGACGACCAGAGTGGCAAGGGCTTCGCCTTCAACATCTTCAGCGATGATGAGGAGGGGTTTGGATTCCTTGGCGACGTTCTGGAGCAGGGGCAGCAGATCGTTCAGGTTGCTGATTTTCTTTTCGTGGATCAGCAGATAGCAGTCATCGAGGACAGCTTCCATGGTCTCGGTGTTGGTGACGAAGTAGGGGGAAAGATATCCCTTGTCGAACTGCATACCTTCGACAACGTCCAGAGTGGTTTCCAGAGTTTTGGCTTCTTCCACGGTGATGGTTCCGTCCTGACCGACCTTTTCCATAGCTTCAGCGATGATGTTGCCGATGGTGGCGTCGCTGTTGGCGGAAATGGTGGCGACCTGAGCGACTTTGTCGCTGACGCCGACGCTGATGGCGGCGAGTTCTTTGACCACGACTTCAACGGCCTTTTCGATACCGCGTTTCAGTTCCATGGGGTTGGAGCCGGCGGTAACGTTCTTGAGACCTTCGCGGTAGATGGCTTCGGCGAGGACGGTCGCAGTGGTGGTACCGTCACCGGCGATATCGTTGGTCTTGCTGGCGACTTCCTTGACCATCTGGGCGCCCATGTTGGCGTAGGGGCACTGGAGTTCGATTTCCTTGGCGACGCTGACGCCGTCTTTGGTGATCTGGGGGGAGCCGAATTTCTTGTCGAGGACGACGTTGCGGCCTTTGGGGCCCAGGGTGGCTTTGACAGCCTTGGCAAGAAGGGTCACGCCTTCGAGGATGCCGCGGCGGGCTTCATCGGAAAAAACAAGTTGTTTAGCCATAATTAAAAATTCCTTTTGAAAATATTTTCTTGATTAGGGAGTTCAGCCGACGATGGCGAGGATGTCATCCTGATTGACGACTTTGTATTCTTTGTCGCCGACCTTGACTTCGGTGCCGCCGTAACGGCTGGTCAGGACGATGTCGCCGACTTTGACGTCAAAGGGGATCTTGTTGCCGTTTTCGTCATTCTTGCCGGTACCGAGGGCAACGACGCGGAATTCCTGGGGTTTTTCCTGAGCAGAATCGGGGATGAAAATACCGCCCTTCATCTGTTCCTTGTTCTCGCAAAGCTCCAGCAGGACGCGGTCGCCGAGGGGTTGGATGTTAGCCATTTTTTAATTTTCCTTTCAGGTTTGTTTTGGGATCTCTCCCGTTAAAAAAAATCATAAATCTGAGCCTGCCGGAGTTTTTCAGACAGGCTCAATTTTTTCAAAACTTACGTCTTACTTCACCACTTCAGCGTCGATCACATCGTCGCCGTTGGCTTTGGCGGAACCGGCATCCCCCTGGGGAGGAGGTGTTCCGGCACCGGCGGCACCGGCAGCCTGCTGCTGGGCGTAGACAGCTTCGCCCATTTTCATAGCCAGCTGTTCGATTTCCTGCATCTTGGCTTTCATGCCTTCGGTGTTGTCGTTTTTGATATCCTCTTTGAGGGCGTTGAGTTTGGATTCCAGTTCACTCTTGACCTCAGCGGGGACCTTGTCGCCGAATTCATTGATCTGCTTTTCGAGCTGATAGACCATGGAGTCGGCACGGTTTTTGGTTTCGATCTTCTCTTTGAGTGCCTTATCTTCGTCGGCGTGGGCTTTGGCTTCGTTGACCATCTTTTCGATCTCTTCGTCAGAGAGTCCGCTGGAAGCGGTGATGGTGATGTTCTGCTCTTTGCCGGTGCCTTTGTCTTTGGCGGTGACGTGGAGAATACCGTTGGCGTCGATATCAAAGGTCACTTCGATCTGAGGCACGCCGCGGGGAGCGGGAGCGATGCCATCCAGCTTGAAGATACCCAGCTGCTTGTTGGCGTTGGCCATTTCGCGTTCGCCCTGAAGCACGCGGACATCCACGGCGGGCTGGTTGTCGCTTGCAGTCGAGAAGATCTCGCTCTTGCGGGTGGGGATGGTGGTGTTGCGTTCGATGAGCTTGGTCATGACACCGCCCATGGTTTCGATACCCAGTGACAGGGGGGTGACGTCGAGGAGCAGCAGGTCATCGAGTCCGCTTTCTTTGGAAAGCACACCGCCCTGGATCGCAGCACCGGCAGCCACCACTTCGTCAGGATTGACACCCTTGTGAGGCTCTTTGCCGAAGATGGCTTTGGCAGTTTCCTGCACCTTGGGCATACGGGTCATACCGCCCACGAGGATCACCTCTTTCACGTCGGAAGCACTGACATCGGCATCTTTCATGCAGTTGACGCAGGGGATCCGGGTGCGTTCCAGCAGGGGATCGCAGAGCTGTTCCAGCTTGGAGCGGGAAAGGGTCATGTTCATGTGGACAGGACCGGAAGCGTTCATGGTGATAAAGGGCAGATTGATGTCGGAACTCATGGAGCTTGACAGTTCGCATTTCGCCTTTTCAGCCGCCTCTTTCAGGCGCTGCAGGGCCTGAGCATCGGCACGCAGGTCAACGCCGTTCTCTTTCTGGAACTCATCGGCAAGGTAGTTGAAGATGAGCAAATCGAAGTCGCCCCCGCCCAGCATGGTATCGCCGTTGGTGGCTTTGACTTCAAAGACGCCGTCGCCGATATCCAGAGTGGAGATATCGAAGGTACCGCCGCCCAGGTCGTAGACGGCAACAGTTTCTTCGCTTTTCTTATCCAGACCGTAGGCGAGAGCGGCGGCGGTGGGTTCGTTGATGTTGCGCAGCACTTCGAGACCGGCGATCTTACCGGCATCCTTGGTGGCCTGGCGCTGACTGTCGTTGAAGTAGGCGGGAACGGTGATGACCGCCTGAGTGATGGTTTCGCCCAGGAAGGCTTCAGCATCGGTTTTGAGCTTCTGGAGGATCATCGCAGAGATTTCCGGAGGGGAATAGCTGCGGTCGCCCACCTGAACGTGAGCATCGCCGTTGGGAGCGCTGACGATCTCGTAGGGAACGAGATCACGCTCACGCTGGGTCTCAACGAACTTTCTGCCCATGAGGCGTTTGATGGAAAAGATGGTATTTTTGGGGTTGGTCACAGCCTGACGTTTGGCAGTCTGACCGACGAGACGTTCGCCGTTCTTGGTGAAAGCCACGATGGAGGGGGTGGTGCGTGCGCCTTCAGCGTTGGGGATGATCTTGTATTCGCCGTTTTCCACAACTGCCATGCAGCTGTTGGTGGTTCCGAGGTCGATACCGAGAATTTTAGCCATGATTGAATCTCCTTCATGTTTTGGAGCTTCGCTTCAGGAAGTGAAGTTCCGTTTATATATTGTCTTCGCTTACACAATAAGCAAGAACCGTGCCAACATTGCAAAAAGGGTAAAAAAACTCCAAAAAAAGGTCAAGTGTGCCAAATTGACACACCTTGTGTGCCACCAATGCCCCTTTCTGGCACAGTGTGACAGGTGTGACACACCTTGAAAAAATCCCGGAACGCCGCTATATTATATATATGTTTATATTGGAAGCCCCCACAAAAGCGGAATTCACCGTCAAGAATTCCCGGTTCATCGCCGAAGCGGTCTATGTTGACACCCCCGAAGGTGCCAAATCCGTCTGGCACGCCCGGAAAGAACAGTACGACAACGGCGGCCATATCGTCTACGCCTTTATCACAGGTCCTCAGGGGAACATCATGGGATGCTCCGACGACGGGGAGCCTTCCGGCACGGCGGGCCGTCCCATGCTTGCGGTGCTGAAAGGCAGCGGACTGACCAATGTCATCGTCACCGCCGCCCGCTGGTTCGGGGGGACCAAGCTGGGGACCGGAGGACTGGTGCGCGCCTACTCCGACTGCGCCCGGCTGGCTCTGGAAGATGCCCGGGTCAGGGAACTGCTCCCCATGGCAACTATGAAAGTGGTGATCCCCTACTCTTACTACGAACAAACCAAACGGATCTTTGAAGCCTTTGCCTTCCGCATCATTGCCGAAGAGTTCGGCGCCGCCGTCACCGTTGAGGGGGAACTGCTGGAAGAAAAAGCCCCTGCTCTCAAAGAGGAACTGCTGGAACTTACCTGTGCGAAATGCCGTTTTTTGGAGAGCTTTTGAAGATACGGCTTGAAAAATCCCCTTTTCTGCGCTATATTACTCAATATGTATTTTTTTGACAACAACCAAAAATCAAGGAGGTAAAATCATGTCAAAATGCAGAGTATTGCTCTCCGGAGCATTATTCCTTGCGTGTTTTGTCCTCAGTGGTGCTGACAAGTTTCAGGTGAGCTACATCACCGACGCCGCTGAACCCAAAGTGCGCAAAGCCACCAGTCTCGAAACCCAGGTAAAACTTTTCGCTGAAAGACTTTCCAGGACTCTGCGTCAGCAGGTCAAGGTGGTTCCTTTCGAAAAAGCCGACGCGGAAACCATCTTTCTCATCACCCGTGAGCAGCTGCCGGGGAGCGAGTTTGCCGGAGTCCTCAAAGGACTTCCCGGCGACAGCTTCATCGTCCGCTACCCCGTGACCGTCAAAGGCAAGAAGAACGTCTGTCTGCTCATGAGCCGTGATGCTTTCGGCTACTGCTACCCCGCCAACTTCTTCCTGCGCAAATATCTGGGCGTGGACATGGTGTTCCCCACCGCTGATATCGGCTACGTTTTCCCCGACAACTCCAAGTGGCAGATGCCCGCAAAGATCGACGAAAAGCAGAGCCCCGCTTTCAACACCCGTGCCTGGACCATGAACACCGTCATCGACAAGGAGTTCGCCCGTATGAGTCTGGGCGAAAGCCGCCGCAACATCTCATGGCACACCTTCGGCAGAGTCATCGACCCCAAAAAGTACGGCAAGAAGCATCCTGAATATTTCCCCCTTGTCCGCGGCAAACGTTACAATGCGCCCCGCAAACAGCGCTGCGACTGGTCTCCCTGCGTGAGCAATCCTGAAGTGCAGAAGCTCTTTGTGAACTACCTGCTCCGGGGCTACGGCAAAGACGGCTCCGATGCCATCGAACTTGCCGTCAACGACGGCGGCGGCCGCCACTGCGAATGTGCCGGATGTACCGCATGGGACAATCCTGCTGAAAAAGCCAAAGGCTTCTACTCCAACCGTTACTTCACCTTTTACAAACAGGTCCTCACCGCCGCTCAGAAGATCCAGCCCGATGTGAAGGCCTGTATCCTGCTTTACAGCGATGCCACCACTCTTGTCCCCACCAAAGTTGAGATCCACCCCGGACTTGTGGGCATGAGTACCAAGGAGAAAACGCTCCACAACTTCGCCAAAGCCGGCATGAAGCGTCTGGGCTTCTGGGAACACCAGCTGGACTACCTTTATCCGCTGCCCCGCCACTATCCGAAAGCGATGAAAGCCCGTCTCCGTGAAATGCACAGCATCGGCGTCCGCGAATACTTCGGCGAAGTCTACATGATCGCCGCCGCCAATTTGCCCAAACAGTACATCCTCGCCCGTCTGCTCTGGGATCTGGATACCGACGTGGTCAAGGTCCTCGAAGAGTTCTGCCTCAAAGCCTACGGTCCTCAGGCGGCACCCTTCATGAAACGCTACTACGACACCTGGGAAAAGATCTATGAACAGGAGTGCAAAGCCCGTGCCAACAAACCCAAATCCCGTCTGATGGCTTACTCCGTGGAGTGGTTCTCCGGTGTCCGCAGCGAAGATGTGAAAACTCTGGAAGATGCCCTGCTCCGTGCTGAAAAATCCAAGATGAGCGACCACGAAAGAGCGCGCTTCACCATCGTCAAGAACCATTTCGCCTACATCCGCTGCCTGATGGAAAACTATCTGGACTGCCTGACTCTGCGCAAAGGCACCTTCTCCATGGATGAGATCAACGCCATCTACCGCCGCTGCCGGGAACGGGATGCCCGCTTCATGGATATCTGGAAAAACCTCGTCAGCAAGGATCAGATGGGCTTCTACCGCCGGACTGCCTCCAAGGTCGCCGTCAAAAAAGACCGGGTGGATATCGTTTCCGGACTCTACCGCAACGCTGTCAATGCCTATCTCCACGAATCCCTCGAAATGGCTCTGCAGAACCATGAAAAGAAATTCTGCAAAGATATGAAGCAGCCTGAACGCCTGAAATATTGGAACGATGCCTACAAAAAGAATCCCGCCATGCTGCCCATTGCCACGCTGATCGCTGAAAATGCCGGATCCAAGCTGAAAAACTACATCCAGAACGGCAATTTCAAGAAAGGCACCCCCGGCAATCCCGAGGTCAAGGGAGACTATCCCAAACTTGAACACTGGTATTTCTACGACCAGATCGGCGACGTCCTTGCCGACGAATACAAGAACCACTGGAACCTTGTGAAGAGCAAGGGCGTTTCCAACCACATGTGTTTCGGCGACGGAAAATATCCTGAAATGCGCCAGTACATGTATCTGCCCGCCGGTGTCTACCGTCTCTCCTTCCGCCGCAGAGGTGTGAACACCATGAGCTTCAACCTCTACGAGGTCCCCAATCTCCACAAGGGGGCGTTCAAGGATGTGATGACACTGCGCTCCTACCGGGTCAAGACGCCTGCGCACTTCAGCTACAATCATCTGCCCGCTCCCGGCGAACACAAGGTGAAACAGACCGTCCTCATCAACAAAGAGGGATGGTACTGCCTCTACATCGCCACGCCGAGCCGTATTCCCAAATCCTGGGACCGCCTGATGAACATCAAGCTGGAAAAGCTCACCAACTGAAAATCTGACAGCCGGGACTGCAAAAGATGAAGAAGAAAAACATCACGTTTTCCCGTTCCAGCTTCACGCTGATCGAGCTGCTGGTCGTCATCGCCATCATCGCCATACTCGCTGCCATGCTTCTTCCGGCATTGCAGCGGGCGCGTGATGCCGCCAAGGGGACGACCTGTACCAACAACTTTGGAAACGTGGGGAAATATGTTCTCCTGTACCAGTCTGACAATCAGGGATATTTCCCCCGTCACAAATCGGGGACTTTGCTTTCCAAACAGACTTTCAGATGGTTTTCCAGAAGTCTGGGCGGTTTGAGTTCTTACCTGCCCTGGAAAAACGACGAGGAGTATCTGGGCGGCATCTCTCAGACCGACGGAAAAGTTACGGTCAACACTTTTGTCTGTCCTGCGGCGCCGCCTGTTCCAAGCTGTTTCGTTGAGAATCTGGTGGACCCCACCGCCGGAGGAAACCTCTGTGCGCCCCAGCTCGATGGAGCGACGGTTTACCTGACTATGGCGGTGAACCGTCAGTTCCACGGGGACAGTGACGATGATTTGGCACAAAAGGCAAAGACCTTGAAGCTGAGTCAGCTCACCCGGCCCTCGGCGACGGTTTACATGGCGGACAGTGCCGGTTACGGAAATACGGACTACCGTTGTGCATACAGCAACAAAAGCCTTGACGGGCAAAGGAAGTTCATTCCTCCCCGCCACAGCGGAAAAGCCAATTTCATGTATGCCGACATGCACGTGAAGCAGATCCGTTACAGCGCCTACCCGGTCCAGCCGAAGTACAAATACAACGGCATGACCTGGCTGCCGCGGGCAAAAACGATCTGACAGTTCCGTCAAATCCCCAAGGGGTTGCTGCAAAATTTTTCGCAGCAGCCTCTTTTTTTTGCACCTGCGGCACACCAATAAAGTCCGACTTGTCCGACTTGTCCGACTTGTCCGACAAAGTGCCGCACCCAACACTCATGCAAAATCAGACGGCTTTCCAGTACTGAGGGGTTGAGAGTGTGGATAAACCTTTTTGTTTGGTCATACTTTGGGGTGTGATTGATTTACTTGGGTCTGCGGAGTTGGGGTAAAGAGGCGCCAGCGCCTCTCTCCCCCAAGCCCCCTCTCTTGCGACCTGTCCGGCGTGTTGTTGTGGTGCAATGGTGATACTG
>JAZONY010000144.1:0-6114 GCA_045654705.1 Victivallaceae bacterium | reverse complement strand
AGGGCGGAAAAGATGGGGTTCGGGGAAGAAAAACGCTGGCGGTTGTCTTTCCCCGACTCCCCTGACCTCAAAAAATCAGTCACACCTCAAAGTATGACCGATAACCAAACTTGCCAATACTGGAAAACGCTCTGTTTGTGCAAGAGAGTCTGGTGCGGCGCTTTGTCGGACAGATCGGACAGGTCGGACTTGTCGGACATTATTGGTGCGCCGCCCCCCCCCGCAAAGTGGTGTTGGCTGATTTGTTGCTTTTTTTGCCCTTTTTTCTGAAATTTATTTGAATTTTTTTAAAAATAAGCTATATTATTCTCATAATTTGGAATTTATGTATATTAAAATTCTAATATATGGAATTTTATTGTGAATAATACTTTGCAAAATGGTTTCCGTCTGCTGGATCATCTGGGACAAAAAGGAGAAGCTCTTTCTGTCAAGGAGCTTGCTGAACATTTTCAGCTGCCCAACAGCCATATCTGCCGGCTGCTCAAGTCCCTGACGGAAACAGGCTATGTGGAACAGCTCCCCCGCAGCCGGAAATACCGTATCAGTTTGAAGGTCCTCAGTCTTGCTCATGCCCGGCTGCAGAAAGAACGGCTCCTTGAAGTTTCCCGTCCCTATCTGAAAGAACTGGCAGTCAAACTGGATTCCGCTGTTTTTATCACCCGGCGTTATGGGGCTTTTTCCCTTATTATCGGCACGGAGTATCCGCCTTTGTGTCCCGGTTCGCAAGAAACGGTCATCGGTGCGCTGCACTCCCCGACCAATACCGCCTGCGGACAGATTTGCGCCGCATATTCAAGCGAAGAGGAACAAAAGGGACTTTTTGAGGAGATCGACTGGAGCGCACCGGGAGACTTTCAGAACTCCCCCCGCAAGTTTCAGGAGGAACTTGCCTGTGTGCGCCGCCGGGGGTACGCCCTGCGCAATTTCCCCGGTATGACCGGCGCGGTGGGAGTCCCCCTTTTTGAGGAGTCCTGCCGTTTTATCGGCGCGCTGGGCGTTATGCTCTCACCCCGGCGTCCCCGGAGCAGTGAACTGCTCCAGCAGATCATCGAAGCCACACTCGTTTGCGGAAAACTTGTTTCGTTTGCCCAGGGAGCGCCTGCGGAAGGCTATCCCCATTATATAAATCCAGAGAGGAAAGTAAAATGAATTCTGCTGAGATCAAAGAGGCGGCACGCCGCCTGGGGGCTGATCTTGTCGGCATCGCTCCCGTCACACGGTTTGACGGGATGCCGCAGTCAGCGGATCCCCGGACCCTTGTACCGGGGACACGTTCTGTTATTGCTGTGGGGCACCGTATCATGCGGGGCGCGCTCCGGGGGATCGAAGAGGGAACCAGTTTTTCCAACACCTACCACTGTTTCGGTTACAGCTGGTCCGAATCCTTCTTTCTGGCAAAGACGGTCTACGATCTTTGCTGCGAGATCGAAAATTCAGGTGCTGAAGCTACTCCCCTGCTGAGCCGCAAATACAGCGGCAACGAGTTTGTTCCCGACTATATGGCTTACGCCCATGCCGCCGGATTGGGTTCCGTGGGCAAAGGGGGATTCTTTCTCACCCCGGAATACGGCCACCGGCAGAGATTCGGATTTCTTTTCACCAACCTTGAACTTGAGGGAGATGAGGTCATTGAAGTTGATTTCTGCAAAGATTGCGATGCCTGTATCCAAGGTTGCCCCCTCAAGGCTTTGTCCGCTGAAAAAGGCGCTGATCTGAGCATTTGCAAGCAGTGCCGCAACGGTGCTTACGACACCCCCGGAGGAGGCGATGATGTCGATCGTTATGCGGCTTCATGCGGCAGAGCCTGCATGGTGGCGCTGGAAAATAAGGTGGGGAACAAGTTTGTCGAAAAATTCCGCAAACGCTCCGTTTGGAGCCGGGATATCTACGGCGAAGCCCTGAACTCCGGCAATCTTTTCAACGGGGGACTGTGTCCCGATAAAATGGGAGGCAAATGATCTTATGGATGCCAGAAAAGTCAAAGAGGCGGCACGCCGTTTCGGTGCCGACCTGGTGGGGATAACTGCACTCGAAAATTTCAGGGATCTCCCCCCCGAAAAAAATCCCATGAGTATTTTTCCCCAGGGGAAAAGCATGATCGTTATCGGACGCAGGATCTCACGGGGAACTTTGCGCGCCGTTGAAAACGGAAAAGTCCGGCAGGGGATTTTCGATGATTTCGGATTCAATATGCTTGAGAGCCAGTTCCTTGCCAAAGCGACCTACGATTTGGTGATCTGGATGGAGTCCGCAGGTTTTGAGGCGGTCCCTCTTTTCGGCTACGATGCCGAAGCCGCCGCAAAATTTCCTCTCGGCGCTCCTGTGGCGGCGGGAAAACCTGCGCCCAACGTCTACGTCAACTACATGGATGCCGCCTGCTTATGCGGACTGGGGGAAATCGGGCGCAACGGTCTTTTCATCACCCCTGAATTCGGTACGCTGCAGCGTTTCGCCATGCTGATCACCGATGCGGAACTTGATTCCGATGCCGTCGTGACCCGCAATGTCTGCTGCAACTGCAACGCCTGTGTTGAGGCGTGTCCCCTCAATGATAAGCTCTGCGCCCACTGCACCGCCGGAGCGATCCAGACCAATATCGGAAGATTCAATACCATCGACAAGATCACCGCCGCCTGCGGCAGAGCCTGTCTGGAAAGTCTGGAAAAACGTCAGCTGATAAATCAGAAATCCAATTGCCCGGAGGTGAAATGATGGAACGCCCCGTATTGACTTCAAAAATGCTCAAAGAGCTTGCCAGTAAACTTTCGGCCGGGGACTACCCCGCCGATATTCTGGGTGTCGCCCCCATCGAGCGCTTTGCTGAAGCGCCCGAAAGGATGCATCCCAAAAATATTTTCCCCGACTGCAAGAGTGTCATCACCATCGTGCAGCCCATTCCCCGGAGTACCTACCGGGGCATCACCGAAGGAACCTATTGGCCCAACTACACCTATTACAGCTACAACCGTCTGAATACTCTTTTCAGACCTATGGTCACCTATGAGATCGCCCGCTTTATCGAAGATCACGGATATGAAGCGGTCCCCGTCTATCCCGGTGTCCCCGAAGCCTACCCCAACGACCCCAGACCTGTTGCCCCCGGCCGTCCTGTACCTGATGTCAATTTGCAGGTGCGTATCGCCGCCGTCGCCTGCGGACTGGGTGAGATCGGCTGGTCCAAGGTTTTCATCCACAAGGTATTCGGTCCCCGGGTGCGTATCGGCAACATCCTGACCGATGCGGTCCTTGAGCCGGATGAACTTATCGAACCCGGTACGCTTTGCAAACGCTGCATGAAGTGTGTCCCCGACTGCCCCGGAAATGCTATTCCCCGTGAGGGCGAGCGTCCTTCCATCAAGATCCACATCGAAGACAAGACCTATGAATGGGGCGACGTTCACATGGGACGCTGCACGGCGACCCACCACGGGATCAACTACAAGGCTTCCCCCTTTATGAAGCGCTTCTTCCCCGGTTTCAATCTGGATATCACCAAAAGCAATATGTCTGAGGAACTTGCCTACAAGACCGCTTATACCCTTGCCCTGGGGGGCTGGGGACGGCAGAATCCCGAATTCCCCGGGGATTATGTCAATCCCTTTTACAAGCAGATCCTCTCTCATACAGGTTACTTTGCCGTCTGCGGAGCAAAAGGATGTATCCGCAGCTGTATGGAGTTCCAGGAAAAGACCCATAATATCCCCCAGGATAATTTCAAGACTCCGGTTTTCCCCGACGGCAAGTGGGAACTGAAAACCCCCGAAGAGGATGAAACCGGCGGTATCGTGGAAAAGAAAGCTCTGACAGAGGTTTTTCAGGACCCCGACCTTGATGCAGGTTCCTGGAAATAATCTTTTGCCGCAGGGGGGATGAGGGATCGTCCCCCCGTGGAGAAGAGAAAAATCTGAAAAATCAGCAATATTATCCCTATTCTGATTTGATATTTCCGCAAAAAGATGCTATGTTTTAAGATGTTCTGAAAATGATGCATCGGGGGGCGTTTTTTCCGCTGCCCCCCGTGCGGAATGTTTAACAAGATCGAGGAGATGATCCATCATGGAAAAAAAAGGCAAGGCGGCTGACAAGGCTGCGGCAAAACAGGTGTCCGTTGCGTTTATCGGCTGCGGAATTCAGGCAGTTTCTGTTCTGATCCACCATTTTATCCGGCAGGAAAATGTTGTGATCAAGGCGGTTTGCGACTGTGACAAGGTCCGTTGCGAAGCTGCTGCAAATCAGGTCAATACTTATTACAGTGAAAACAAGAAAGCCAAACTTGCCAAATGCCGCACTGTGGCAGATTTCCGTGATGTGCTCGCAGATCCCGGAATCGACGCCGTCTGCATCGCCACCCCCGACCACTGGCACGCCTATATCGCCGTTGCCGCTATGAAAGCGGGGAAGGATGTCTATTGCGAAAAGCCTCTGACCTACTCCATCGAAGAGGCGGTTCTGGTGATGAAAGCGCAGAAAAAGTACAAGCGCATTTTTCAGACCGGTTCCATGCAGCGTTCCTGGCGTGAGTTCCGCACTGCCGTTGCCATTGTCCGCAACGGATTCATCGGCGATATCAAGTATGTGGACTGCAACTACGGAAACGCTTCTGCCCAGAACAACAAGGATATTGCAAAGTTCCCCCTCAATCTCGGCGGACCTTCTCATCCCCACCGCTTCTTCTGCCAGTGGGATGCCATTAAAAAGAAAGCCCAGAGAAACACCGTCGAATCCCGTCCCAATCCCGATGTGGACTGGGATATGTGGCTGGGACCTGCTCCCTGGTCCCCCTATTCCGACCAGTGCGCGCCCCGTGGCGAAGCTCAGTTCTACCCCATGTTCTGGCGTTTTGACGACAACTACGGAACCGGTTACAACGGCGACTGGGGCGCTCATCACCTGGATATCGCCCAGTGGGGGCTTGATATGGACAAATCCGGTCCTGTCAAGGTGATCTGCTCCAAAGAACCTCACTCTGTCAACCCGCTCCACGGCGGACGCCGCCAGTTCGGTATGCAGTTTGTCTTTGAAAACGGCTGCACCATTTTCCACAATCCTTTCGGACTCTGGGGAACGGTTTTCTACGGAACCAAAGGTATCGTCGCCGTCAACCGCGGCCGTATCGCCGTCTGGCTCGGCAGAGGATGCAAACCCACTGCTGCGGTCCGTCAGAAACTGGTGGAAAACAACTTTGAAAAGATGAAAAACATCGCTTTCTGTTCCGGTGTCGAATACGGTTTCGACCCCAGCCAGAAAAAGGATGATGCCTTGACCATCGCACTGAACACCCTTGAGGAACACTTCAAACTCGCTGAAGCTCCTGTGCAGCTTTACAAGAGCGAACTCCATGAGAAAAACTTCATCGACTGCTGTATTTCCCGTGAAGAGACCATCTGTCCTTCGGAAACCGGCGCCCGTTCCTCCATTCTCTGCGGTCTCTGCAATCTGAGCTATGTCTACGACACCGGCTTTGACTGGGATCCTGTCAAATGCACCTTTGCCAACGGCACCGGCGACCCCAGCTGGCTGAAACGCGCCGTCTACCGCAACGGCTGGGAAATCAAACTCTGAAATCCCTTTTCAGCCTAATAAAAAAAGGGGTGTTGCAAAACCCGATGTTTTGCCGCACCCTCTTTTTTTTGCACACATGGCGCCCCGCCTGAGTCCGTAAAAGTCTGTTTTTGTCCGTTTAAGTGCGCAAAAAAGCGCCGCACCCCACACTCATGCAAAATCAGAGCGTTTACCAGTACTGAGAGGCTGAGTGTGTGACTAAACCTTTTCGTTTGGTCATACTTGAGGTTGTGAGTGATTTACTTAAGGTCTGCGGAGTTGGGGTAAAGACAGCGCCAGCGCTTCCTTTCCCCCAAGCCCCCATTCTTTGCGACCTGTGGGGCGTGTTGTTGTGGTGCAATGGTGATACTGGTTTTGGGGAGGTTTGGGGCTTCGACAAGTGTGGTACAAGGCTTCATCTCAATTACCGCGCCCCCCGTCGACAGCCTGCGGCTGATCTCAGGGGGGCTTAGATGCTCAGGTTTCACTCCATTCGCCCCGACATGACTCGGGGCGACCCCTGCGGAATACCGCAGGGGCTTATTCCGCTCCAACCTTGCGCGCTCGGTG
>JAZONY010000143.1:0-13124 GCA_045654705.1 Victivallaceae bacterium | reverse complement strand
GATCTCAGGGGGGCTTAGATGCTCAGGTTTCACTCCATTCGCCCCGAGATGACTCGGGGCGACCCCTGCGGAATACCGCAGGGGCTTATTCCGCTCCAACCTTGCGCGCTCGGTGCGAAGCACCTTCGCCGGTGGCTTGCTTCGACCACTGTGGTTAGCTGTTTCAGTTAGCGGGCACTTCTGCCACTGGTCAATACAAGCGGGCTGTGTCAAAACAACGAAAACGCCCGCAGACTGTCAACCGGCTCGAGGGTGTAATATGCCTCCGTGGCGTTGAACATGGGGGGACGGTCGTTCCGGTCTGTGGACCAGACATTATCGTAACTTAAGGTTTTGCAACACTCTCTTTTTTTGCCCCTGACTCCGGGGAAACTTGAGGAATTATTCCTCGATGATGACCACGGCGGCGGCGTATTCACGCTCGTGGGTGATGGAGACCTTCACATTTTTCGCCCCCAGAGCGGCGGCGGTTCGGGCGGCGTTGCCGCTGAAAACCAGTGAGGGGACTCCGATGGCGGAGTCAACGACCTCGATCTCGTTGAAGGAACATTCAGAGCCGATGCCGCATCCCAGAGCCTTTGCGGCGGCCTCTTTAGCCGCCCAGCGTCCGGCGTAGAAGTGGTGGGCACTGGCACGGATCTTGCCGATAGCCTGTTCCGCAGGGGTATAAACCCGGTTCAAAAACTGCTCGCCGTGCCGTTCGATGACCTGACGGATACGGTCGGTTTCCACAATGTCGATTCCAAGTCCTTTGATCATATTATCCCTCCTGATACCTGATTATTGTATATCACGACTGCCTCAGCAATATCGTGTGTGATTTGTTCTTTAAGCGCTTCCGGAGAGTCAAATTTCCGTTCCGGGCGCAGATATTTCAAAAGTTCCACTTTAAGGGGGCGGTCATACAAGCTCCCCTTGAAGTTGAGCAGATGGACCTCGATCCGCCGCACCTGCACGTTATAGGTGGGGGCGACACCGATGTTGAGGACGGCGGCAAAACGCCCCTCGGCGATTTCCCCGGCACCTGCGTAAACACCGTCGGGGAGCAGCAGACCGTGGTCAAGGGCAAGATTGGCTGTGGGGGCGGCAAGTTCCTTCCCCGCCACGCCGAAGCCCCGGACGACTTTGCCTGAAAGGGTGAGATTCCGCCCCATGATCTTTGCCGCTTTCTCAAGTTCCCCGGCCTTCGCCGCTTCACGGATAGTGCTGGAACTGATATTGAGTTCCCCCAGTTTCAGCCGTTTCACAGCCCTGAAAAGGATGCCGTTTTCGCAGCAGAACTTCTCAAGCATAGCGGCATCCCCTTTGCCTTTGCTGCCGAAGCGCCAATCTTCGCCGACGCAGATGCCTTTCAAGGTGAACGGCTGACTTTTGAGCAATCCTTCAAGAAACTCCTCAGGAGCCATGGCGCCGAATTCAGGGGTGAAAGGGATGATGCCGGTGACTTGCGCCCCGGCGTTCCGCAGTTCTGCAAGGCGTTGTTCAAGGCTGATGATGAGCGGCGGGTCTCCTCCTCCGGGCAGGACCGCCCGGGGGTGAGGCACAAAAGTCACCGCTCCCGCCAGCGCGCCGCAGGAGTCCGCCATTTCACAGACATTGCGGATGATGAGCCTGTGACCGGGATGAACGCCGTCAAAAACGCCGAATCCCAGCACGACTCCCTGTTCCGCAGAAAGAAGTGTGTCAAATTGAATTGAAAAATCCATCAAGTTGTCGTATATTATATTGTTTAACATCAAAAAAAGATACTTTTTTATAAGATACACTTGTTTTACATTCCAGTCAAGGGGAAAACGCTATGAAAACTGTAATATATCCGGGATCTTTCGATCCTTTCACCAACGGACACCTGGATCTGGTGGAGCGTGCCAGACGGCTTTTTGACAGAGTTGTGGTGGCAGTTGCCGTCAATTCAGGGAAAAACCCCCTCTTCACCCTTGAGGAACGCCGCCAGCTCATCGTCGAAAGCTGCGCCGGTATGCCCAATGTGGAGGTCATCGCCTTTGAAGGTCTGCTGGTCAACGCCGTCAGGGAACTGAAAGCCGATGCCATCCTCAGAGGTCTGCGGGCGTTCTCGGACTTTGAATATGAACTCCAGATGGCTCTCATGAACCGTGAACTGCTTCAGGGATGCGAAACCATCTTTCTCACCCCCCAGCTTGAGAACTCCTATGTTTCCTCCACCTTGATCAAAGAGGTCGCACGGCTCGGAGCCGACTACACCGCCCATGTGCCTGCACCTGTGGCACGGGCGCTCAGCGCACGGCGGGAGCGTATATGAGAGAATCAAGGATCAGCCGTGTCTTTCAGGTCCTTTCTCTTATCGCTTTCAATCCCGGCCCCACGAAACTCAAAGAGATCGGGCAGAAACTCCATCTGCACCCCAGCATGGTGAGCCGCATCGTTGCGGAACTCGCCGCTGCGGGGGTCGTCACCAAGTGTGCCTACCGCAGTGTCATCGGGACTCCTGCGCTGGCGGTGCTGGGGAGTGCCGCGGGGAAAAACCATCCTTTGAGTGCCATTTCAAGGCGTGTGCTGCACCCTTTTTTCGCCGAACACCCTCTTTCGGGGGAGTTCGCCGCCGCCCCCCCGGCGGGATTGTGGCACTTTTACAAAATCACCCGTGAAACGCCGCCTCCTGCTCCGCTCTGGCGTTCCGACCTCGGGGCGGTGATCTTTGCCGCCTCCCGCACCCCCTGGGAAAAGGTCTGCGAATATCTCGATGCCGCCGCCCCCCCTGAAGTGGAACGCTCTTTCAACACCTTCAAAGAAAGGTTCCTCGAAGCGCAGCAAAACCGCTATCTCATCAATTTCCACGCGGGCAGGTTCCGCCAGCTGACCATTCCTGTTCTCTGCGGTGATCTGGTCTGCGCCTTGTCGGTTTCGGGTCAGATCCCCGATCAGGAAGAGTGTTTCCTGCAATGCTCCCGTCTGGGAACGAAAATACGTTCACTTTACGAAAACGCCACGGCCAACGATGCTTAATCTCGATCTTCTGCGGACAACTTACCGGTCCGGCAAATTTTTCTGCCGTTTCGCCGACACCGGCAAGGAGGAAAATCTCCTCCTTGCCGCTTCACTCCTTGCTGTTTTTCAGAAAGGGACGAACCGTTGCCGCAGTGAACTTCTCTCTATGACCCGCAACATCGGTGCTGCTTCACATGATCCCAAGTTCGCCGCAGGTCTGGAAAAAATCATCTGCGACAACGCCTCTTTCGATGCCCCCGACACCGATACCGACTATGCCGCCATGCGCCGGGAGCTTTTCACCCTTTCAAGTGCCGCCATAAGCCGGAGTGAGGATTTCTCACAGGAGCATTACCGCACCCTTTTCCCCTTTCCCGCAGGGGACATTTACGGTGATCTTCCCGACTTTGAGATCCTGCGTTCTTTCAAACCCATGACTCCTGAAGCGCTTCTTGACCGTTACAACATCGCATTGGTCCAGACCATGCTCCTTTACACCTCAAAGCTGACCCTCACTTTCATTGATCCCGAATACAGCTCCCTGCGGAAACTGGTGCGCTTCATGAAGTTTTTCAGACTGCTCGCCGTCATCCGCAAGGCGGGGAACAACAGCGTCGAAATGGAACTCAGCGGTCCCGGTGCGCTTCTGGAAAACGCCCGGAAATACGGACTGCTTCTCAGCGGCTTTTTCCCTGCGGTCCCTCTTCTCAAAAAGTACCGTCTCCATGCGGAGCTTGAGATCCGTTCACGCAAAGGTATCCTTGAACTGGATGAAAAAGCCCCCCTTGTTTCCCATTACAACAACATCGCCGCTTTTGTTCCGGAGGAAATACGGCTTTTTCACCGCCTTTTCAAGGAAAAAGAGTCCTCATGGCGCATCACGGGGGAAACTCCCTTTATCAATATGGGCAAAGCGGGGATCGCATTCCCCGACCTGAGCTTCATCCACGATTCAGGAAGTGTCATTCACCTTGAACTTTTCCACCGCTGGCACAAGGGACAGCTCCCCCAACGGTTGAAATTCATGGAAGAAAATCCGGAACTCCCCCTCATTCTGGGCATCGACCGGGGTGCCGTCAACGACGCCCTCTTTGAAGAACTCACCGCCGGAAATCCCAATGCCGCTGAACGCTGTTTCAGATTCAGGGATTTCCCCGGCGTGGAAACTGTCATCAACAAACTCAACAAATACGTCCGACATAAAACAAAGGTCAAAAAATGAACAAAAAAAACAACGCACTTCCAACCTGG
The DNA here is from genome assembly GCA_045654705.1 of Victivallaceae bacterium. Taxonomy (GTDB): domain Bacteria; phylum Verrucomicrobiota; class Lentisphaeria; order Victivallales; family Victivallaceae; genus UBA1784. The sequence goes on along the minus strand of JAZONY010000143.1, from coordinate 8,906 downwards.
GATCTTGAAGCCATCTACAAAACCCCCGAACTCTGGGAAGAGGATTTTCAGAAGATCCGGAGCGCCACCGAACACTTTGCCTCTTTCAAAGGCAAGCTCGGTGACTCCGCCGCAAATATCAGAGATGCGGTCAACGCTTACATCGACCTCAGTCTGCTGGTGGAAAAGACCTATATCTACGCCCACCTGACTCTGGATCAGGAAACCGGCGTCGATGCCAGCCGCGCCCGTCTGGGGAAGATCCAATCTCTTCTGGCGGAACTTGCCCCCCTTGAAGCCTACTTCACCCCCGAACTGCTCCGTATCCCCGAAGAAAAGATTGAAGCCTTCCTCAAAGATCCCGAACTTGCTTTCTGCAAACGATTCCTGGAGGAAGACCTCAAGGCGCGTGAACACATCCTTTCTGAAACCGAAGAAAAACTTCTGGGCAGCTACTCTCAGGTCATCTCCCTCTCCGGCGAACTCTATGAGACACTCAGCGACACCGACCTTGACTTCGGCTTCATCCGTGACGACAAAGGCAAGAGACAGCATATCACCCACGGCACTTTCCGCACCCTCATGGAACACCCCGACCGGGAAACACGCAAACGCACCTGCCGGAAGACCTACAAGGTCTACCACCAGTTCCGCAACACCTTTGCCACCGCCCTTGACGGCACGGTCCGCCGCCATGTGGTCAAGGCCAAGGTCCGCAACTACCCCAGCGCACTCGCCGCAGCTCTCAACCCCGACAGAGTCCCCGAATCGGTCTACCGCAGCCTCATCGAAGCGGTCCACAACAACTTCCCCGCCTTTTACGACTACATGGAACTGCGCCGTGAGGTGATGAAGCTTGACAAACTCGACATGTACGACATGACCAACCCCATCCTCGAAGGGGTCTCAAAAGAGTACACCTTTGAAGAAGCCGCCGATCTGATCCGGGAAGCTGTCAAACCCATGGGCGAAGAGTACTGCCAGGTCCTTGAACGCGCCTTCCAAGAACGCTGGATCGATGCCCCCGAAAGACCCGGCAAACGTTCAGGAGCTTTTTCATGCGGAGGCTATGAAACCTATCCCTATGTGCTGATGACCTTCACAGGGACGCTCAAAGATCTTTTCACCCTGGCGCACGAACTGGGACACTCCATGCACAACTATTTTTCATGCAGGAACCAGCCCTACATCTACTCCAATTACAAGATCTTCGTGGCTGAGGTGGCAAGCACCACCAATGAGATACTGCTCTTTGAACATCTGCTGTCACAAGCCACCGATCCCCGGTTCCGCGCCTACCTTTACGCCCATATCCTCGACGAGATCCGGGGTACCATCTACCGCCAGACCATGTTCGCCGAATATGAGCTTTTCATCCACGAAACCGTGGAACAGGGGACCCCGCTCACTGCGGAACTCCTGATTCAGAAGTATTACGAACTGAACAAGCTCTACTACGGCCCCTCTGTCAAACCTCTGAAAGAGATCGGAATGGAATGGGCAAGGATCTCTCATTTCCACTACAACTTCTACGTCTACAAGTACGCAACCGGCATGTCGGCGGCTATGAAACTTGCCGCCAACTTGCGTTCCGGCGATGCAGCGCTCCGTGAAGCCTACCTCGGGTTCCTCAAGGCAGGCTGTTCAAAGGATGTTCTGGACATCATGAAAGACGCTGGCGTGGATCTTTCCACCCCCGCCCCCGTCAACGATGCCCTCAGCTACTTCGGCGAAGCGGTCAAATCCCTGAGAAACGAACTGAAAAAGTGCAAAGCCATTTGAAAATTGTAATTTTCAGTGCTATATTCCTGAAAATACAAGTGTGAACAGCAGTTGAGGAGCTTCTATGAGCGTGGAAAAACGTTTTCTTGTGACAGGCGGTGCCGGATTCATCGGCTCCGCCGTGGTCAGACTTCTGGTGGAACATACCCCCCACCGGGTCTGTGTGGTGGATTCCCTCACCTATGCGGGGAACCCGGCTTCACTTGAGGGCGTTTCCGCCTCAGAGAGATTCCGCTTTGAAAAGGCGGATATCTGCGACAGTGCCGCCATGAAGCGGATCTTTGCGGAATTCCGCCCCACCAATGTGATGCACCTTGCCGCCGAAAGCCATGTTGACCGCTCCATCGACGGTCCGGCGGCGTTTCTCAGGACCAACGTCACGGGGACCTTCACACTCCTTGAAGCGGCACGACACTTTTTCACGGAGCTTCCGGAAGAGGAAAAGGAGCTTTTCAGATTTCATCACATCTCAACCGATGAAGTTTACGGCGATCTGGGGGAATCAGGGGGACTGTTTACTGAAACCACCCCCTATGCCCCCAGTTCCCCCTACTCCGCTTCAAAAGCCGCAAGCGACCATCTGGTCCGGGCGTGGCAGCGCACCTACGGAGTGCCTGTTCTTGTGACCAACTGTTCCAACAACTTCGGCCCCCGCCAGTTCCCTGAAAAGCTCATCCCTCTGATCATTCTCCGGGCGTTGGCGGGGCAGGAGCTGCCGGTCTACGGCAAAGGCGAACAGATCCGGGACTGGCTCTTTGTGGAAGATCACGCAAGGGCGCTTCTTCTCGTTTCCGAAAAGGGGCTCCCCGGTGAAACCTACAACATCGGCGGGGGCAATGAACGCAAAAATATCGAAGTCGTCCGGACAGTCTGCGCCATCCTCGACAAACTCGCCCCCCGCAAAGAGGGAGGCTCTTACGCCGGGCAGATCGTCTTTGTCAAGGACCGCCCCGGACACGATCAGAGATACGCCATCGACGCTTCAAAGATCGCTTCGCAGCTCAACTGGCATCCTCAGGAAAGTTTCGAGTCCGCCATGGTCAAAACCGTCCAGTGGTATCTCAAAGAAAAAGAGAACTGGTGCGCCGCCATTTTAAACGGCAGTTACAGAATGGAACGGCTGGGAAAAGGAGAAAATCAAAGATGAAAGGTATCGTTCTTGCCGGGGGCGCCGGAACAAGGCTCCACCCTATCACCTGCGGTGTTTCAAAGCAGCTTCTTGCGGTTTACGACAAACCCATGATCTATTACCCCATATCCGTTCTCATGCTGGCGGGGATAAGGGATATCCTCATCATCACCACACCCGAAGATCAGGGGGCTTTCCAGCGCCTTCTGGGGGACGGAAGCCGTTTCGGGGTCAGATTCACCTACGCCGTCCAACCCCGTCCTGAAGGGCTTGCGCAGGCGTTTATCATCGGTGAGGAGTTCATCGGCAGCGATAATGTGGCACTGGTTCTGGGGGACAACATCTTTTTCGGCGCCAACCTTTCCTCTCTGCTGCGGCGCACGGCGGAACGGAAAGAGGGAGCCACCATTTTCGGCTGTTACGTCTGCGACCCGGAACGCTTCGGCGTGGTGGAGTTCGACAGAGAGAACAACCCTGTTTCCATTGAGGAAAAACCTCTTGTCCCCAAATCCAACTACGCCGTGTCGGGACTTTATTTCTACGACAACGATGTCATCCGCATTGCCAGAGAGCTGAAACCCTCGCCCCGGGGCGAACTGGAAATCACCGATGTCAACAACGCCTACCTCAAAGCCGGCAAACTCAAGGTGGAAATGCTGGGCAGAGGTTTTGCATGGCTGGACACCGGCACATGTGAAAGTATGCTCAACGCCGCCAACTTCATCCACACCATCGAAACCCGTCAGGGGCTTCAGGTGGCATGTCTTCAGGAGATCGCCCTGGAAAACAACTGGCTCACCCCCCGGCAGATCCGTGAGGACAACAAAGACCTTCTCAAAACCGCCTACGGCGAATACCTTATGCGCATCACAGAAGAGTGCGAAAAGCGCAAATAACCTGCTCCGGGGCATCACGCACGATCAGAGCTTCCGCCTGTACGGGGGGGCAAAGGTTTATTTTTTCAGCTTGAAAAGATTCATTACGTTTTCTTTTGAGCCGCCGAACCAGCCGATTTTGAGCTGTTTCAGACCATCTTCCGAAACGCCCCAGCCGCTTTGGGTATAGGTCAGGGGACCTTCGGTGGTGACGTGTCCGTCGCTCCAGCAGATATTGGCTTTGCCGGAGTGTCTGAAGTGCATGGTGGGGCTTGAATCCCATCCCGCATCTTCGTCACGCACCAGCATCCGGGGGGCGTAAAGGTCGATCTGTTCGTTGAATTTGCCGTTATTGCCCACTCCGGCGTGGTCGGCGAACATGATGGTCCCGCCGGGGGTCTGCACCAGAGACTGACGGGCAGGGAGCGCGCGCAGATAGTCGGCAGAAGTTCCCCATGTCCCGATTGCGACAGAGTAGCCGTAGCCCCCTGTTCCGGTGTTGCTGGAAGCCTCCTGATCAAAGACCACCGAGCCGCACGCCGAAACCTTTTTGGAGCTGCCCAGATAGGCGTACAATCCCCCCGTCATGGTGATATCACCGACGCCGGAACCCGCTTTGCCGCACCAGAACTCTCCTGTGGACCAGTCACTGCTCCAAATGGAACTGTAAATGTAGTACCCGTCATTCCCGTCGGCGTAGAGGGCATTTGCCACCCCCAGCTGACGGATATTTGAGGCGCAATTGATATTTTTGCCCCGTTCCCGTGCCTGCTGCAAAGCAGGCAGGAGCATCGCCGCCAGAATGGCAATAATAGCAATAACAACCAGAAGCTCAATCAGCGTGAACGCTGATTGAGTGAAGCACGGCTTTGCCGTATGAAGCATTTGCCTGCGGCAAATATGAAGCGCTCCTTTGGAGCATGAAGCACTTGCTTTGCAAGCATCATAAGGCATTTTTTTGATTGTTTTTTTGAAATATGCCCCGGAGCGCAGGGAATTTCTGGGAAACATGGGGAAATTACTCTTTTACTTTGCTTCAGGATCTTTTCCTCTGAATGAGGGGATCTTTTTGATGGTGGTGATGACCTGTTCGGCGGAGATGAGTTTGGTACACTCAAAGTGTCTGTCGGTCCCTTTGTGGCGGGGACACCAGAGGAAGTCGAAGTGGTCAAAGTCCAGTCTCATATCGTTCCAGCAGCTGTGGCAGGTGTGGTAGTTGATGACCCGGTAGGGAGTTTCAAATTCGTTGGTGGGGTGGGTAAATCCTGAAATCATCACCACCGGCACCTTGCAGCACCATGCCAGCCAGCTGAGACCGCTTGAAAGTCCGATAAAGAAGTCGGCATCTTTGATGAGGTTGATACGCTCCTGCAGGGGGATGTCGCCGGTGAAGTCCTCCACGCCGTAGGGGATGAAGTTCCAGTTGAGCCCCGTTCCGTGGACACTTTCCTTATCGATGCACAGCACCCGGTAGCCGTTTTCTTTGAGAAACTTGACCACATTGATCCAGCCGTAGGGATTGTTCCAGTATTTCGCCTGACTGGAGCTCTGGGCGGCGATACAGACATACTTTTCCTTGATCTGGCGGGGTGCGCTCAAATCGACTCTGGGAGGGATATCCGCCGGGTCAACGCCCAGGATATATCCCGCTGTGCGGTGGAGTCCGATATAACGGAAGTCGATAGGCTGGTGGTCCACATCGCCCCGGAAAAAGAGTCCCATATAGTAACAGGCATAGGGCTTGTAGTTCACCGTTTCCTCAGTGGTGATAAAGGTGATGTCGGGATACTGTTTCTTGACCACATCGGCGATCCAGGGGGTCATGACGCAGATGACCTTGCAGTTGTGCTTCTGCTGGAACCGCTCCACATAGCTGAACCAGCCGATACTGTCCCCCAGAGTTCCCACGGGCAGCTGGATCATCACCTCTTTGCCGGAACAGTCGAAGTCATGGGTAAAGATGGGTTCCTTGCCCCCCTTGTTGTGGATGATGAGGCGGAACTTGATATAAAACTTCTTAACGCTTGTAACATAGGCTCCGGGGACCGTGTCGGCACTGTAAAGGATGATCCCGGTGTCGATGTCGGTGAAGGTCACATGGTACTCCTTGCCGTTGTGGGGGAAAAGAATACGGATACCGTCGTTGAAGTCGAACTTGATCCCGTCAACGGCATCCAGCACAGGGATCTGGGGGATATTGCCGTAAATGGAGGGCTGTTTGGGCTTTTCGGGGGCGGCTTTGGGACCTGCCTGAGAAGCGGCGGGCTTTGCCGCCGCAGGAGCTGCGCCGGGGGCGGGGATGTTGATGGAAAAATCTTTGTTCACATCGGTATTGACACTGAAAACGGAGTTGTTCATAATGGTTCTTTCCTGAAAAAAATTATCGTTCACAATAAGATAGCACTGATTTGTATTTTTTCAAGTTCAAAGCGCAAAAAAAGAGGGAACTGCAAAACAGTTTTGCAGCTCCCCCTTTGAGAGAACAGTGAAGTTCAGCTTATTTGCCCAGCATGCAGAGCAGCACACCTGCGGCAACAGCAGAACCGATAACGCCGGCGACGTTGGGTCCCATAGCGTGCATCAGCAGGAAGTTGCCGGAGTCGGTTTCAAGACCGACCTTGTTGACCACACGGGCAGCCATAGGCACAGCGGAAACACCCGCAGCACCGATGAGGGGGTTGATCTTCTCTTTGCTGAAGAAATTCATGATCTTGGCGAAGATCACACCGGCAGCAGTACCGATGGAGAACGCCACAGCACCCAGAACCAGAATACCCAGAGTCTGGAGTGACAGGAACTGGTCAGCAGAGAGCTTGGAACCCACAGCGATACCCAGGAAGATGGTCACGATGTTGATGAGAGCGTTGGAAGCGGTGTCGCTCAGACGGCTGACAACGCCGCACTCTTTCATCAAGTTACCGAACATCAGCATACCGATCAGAGGAGCGGCATCGGGCAGCAGCAGAGCGCAGAGCAGAGTGATGAGGATGGGGAAGCAGACCTTCTCGACCTTGCTCACAGTGCGGAGCTGGGACATGCGGATCTTGCGCTCAGCTTCGGTGGTGAGCAGCTTCATGATGGGGGGCTGGATGATCGGCACGAGAGCCATGTAGCTGTAAGCGGCGACCGCAACAGCACCCAGCAGATGGGGGCTCAGACGGCTGGTCAGGAAGATGGAGGTGGGACCGTCAGCACCGCCGATGATACCGATGGAAGCGGCATCACGCAGGCTGAATTCGATTCCGGGGACCAGCCAGGTGAGGACCAGGGCGCCCAGCAGAGCAGAGAAGATACCGAACTGAGCCGCACCGCCCAGCAGAGCGGTCTTGGGGTTGGCGATCAGGGGACCGAAGTCGGTCATGGCACCCACACCCATAAAGATCAGCAGGGGGAAGACACCGGATTCGATACCGACCTGATAGATCATCCACTGGAGACCACCGGGGTTGGCGATACCGGCAAGAGGAATGTTGGCAAGAAGTGCGCCGAAACCGATGGGGAGCAGCAGAAGAGGCTCAAATCCTTTGACGATGGCGAGGTAGATCAGCACCAGAGCCACAAGGATCATGATGACACGGCCGAGCCCCAGGACCCAGGTGGATTTGAAGCAGACGGTGGTCTGTTCGATGAGGGCGTTGAGACCGGTGCTTTTCCAGAGTCCGGCAAAGCCTTCGCCCCAGCCGGGCATCTTGATCATGGCGGGAGCGGCATTGTCAACGGAGTCGTGGGTCATTTCAATAGGCATGAACTCAGCAATGAGATCACCCTGATTGAGGATCTGGGCAGGAGCGGAGTCTTTGCCCTGTTTGACGACCTTCATAGCAATGGTATTTTTGATTTTACCTTTGCTGCGGCCTTCGGGGGCGACAACCATAAGTTCGTCACCGGGCATGACTTTGCCGCCCTTGGCGAAGGAACGGCTGAAAACCACAGCGGGTTTTGCCCAGGTGTAGACCAGATAGCGTTTGCCGGTGGAGTCCTGATACCAGGTCACCATGTCGTTGGAGTCAGCCTTGACCACCTTGGCGCACTGGGGCAGAAGAGCCTTGGCGCACGCTTTGGCGGCTTTGGGACAGGCTTTGCAATCTTTGGCTTCTGCCTTGGGGCAGGCCTTTTTCACTTCCTGCTTCACCGCTTTGACGGCGGCGGCAGGTGCCTTGGCGCCGACGACAGGCTCTTTGGCTCCGAAAAGGGAGACCGCAAGAGTCATGGTCAGCACGGCAGTAATGATATGTTTGAACATGATAGATTTACTTCCTTGAGAAAGATTACTTGATGCTGACCAGAGCGTCACCGGCGGCGACCACAGCACCCTGAGTGGCGCTGATGGAAGCGACGACACCGTCTTTACCGGCTTTGATCTCGGTTTCCATTTTCATAGCTTCGAGGATGACAACGGTATCATCGGCACTGACGGTATCACCGGCGGCGACGAGGATCTTGTTGACAGTACCGGGCATGGGAGCGGCGACGACGGTCTCGCTTCCGGAACCAGCGGCAGCTGCGGGAGCAGCGGCGGCGGCGGCATCGGCACCTTCCTTGACGCCGACTTTGAAGCTCTTGCCGTTGACGGTGGCGGTGAATTCAGCACCGTTGGCGCTGACTTCGACGACCACAGCCTTGCCGTCGATGGTGGCGGTGTAGGCGGAAGCACCGGAAGCGGCGGCGGGTTTGGCAGCTTCAGCATAGCGGATGCCGTTGGGACGCTCGCCCTGGAGGAACTTCAGACCCTTTTCGCCGCAGGCGGCAACGATGAAGATGTTTTCATCGGTGACAGGGAGACCGGCTTCTTCCAGAAGTTTGGTGTTGTAGGCAACGCCCAGTTTGGGGTCGCGGTCATTGCGTTCGACAACAGCTTCGGTGGTGGGTTCGAGGCCCAGCTGCTCGGAAGCCATCTTGACGATTTCGGGATCGGGAGCCACGGGGGTCTTGCCGAAGTAGCCCAGAACCATCTTGCCGTAGCCGTTCTTGTCGATGTTCTTCCAGGCGCCGAACATGGTGTTGGCGAAAGCCTGCTGGAAATAGAACTGACTGACAGGGGTGACGGAGGTTCCAAAACCGCCCTTGGCGACCACTTCACGCATGGCTTCGATACAGGCATCGTATTTGTCCAGGCAGTTGTTGTCGCGCATCATCTGGGT
>JAZONY010000142.1:0-34935 GCA_045654705.1 Victivallaceae bacterium | reverse complement strand
TAGTGTGTGCAATGAGAAAATATATTTGTCGCCAGTAATGGATTTGTTTAATCATGAAATTGTAGCTCATTGCATAAGTTCAACCCCTTCGTTTGCTCAAACAAGAACAATGCTTGAGCGTCTGTTCAAAAAACTACCGGTGGAGTTGAGCCGTTGCTGCATTCCGATCAGGGCTGGCAATATCAAATGAATGAGTATTGTAGAATGCTCAAAGCACACAATATTACTCAGAGCATGTCCAGAAAAGGGAATTGTCTGGATAATAGTGTAATGGAGAATTTCTTTGGAAGATTGAAAACAGAAATGTTCTTCGGTGAAACATTTGCTTCCGTTGAAGATTTCAAGCAAAAACTTGAAGAATACATTTGCTATTTCAATAACGAAAGAGTATCTTTAACATTAAAAGGAATGAACCCGGTAAAATACCGAATCCATTCCACATAATTTAACCCGTCCAAATTTTTGGAGTCACATCAAGACATCGGTTTTTGCAACAGCCCCCAAATCTTCAATAAATAAATTTTACGCTCTGAGCAGCTGAGCGCCCCAGGTCAATCCGGAACCGAATGCCACCAGAAGCACCAGATCACCGGTCTTGAACCGTCCCTGTCTGAAAGCCTCGTCAAGACAGATGGCAATGGATGCCGCTGAGGTGTTGCCGTATTTGTGGATATTGATAAACAGCTGTTCCTCAGTGACATTGATCCTGCTGGCGATCGCTTCGATGATCCGCTTGTTCGCCTGATGAGGTATCACAAGTTTCAGCTCGCTGACGTCGATGCCGGATTCGGCAAGAACCGCTTTGCAGGCGCCTGCCATGGCATTAACAGCCAGCTTGAAGGTCTCCTTACCCTGCATGTGGATCGTGTGGAGCTTCTGCTCAACAGTCTCGTGAGAGGCGGGACATCTGCTGCCGCCCGCAGGGAGTTTGAGGATATCGGCGTAGGTTCCGTTGATATGAAGATCGCTGGCAAGCTGACCGGAATTGTCATCATCACAGCGTCCGAGGATCACGGCACCTGCTCCGTCACCGAAAAGGACACAGGTATTTCTGTCTTCCCAATTGGTGATGGATGAAAGTTTCTCTGTTCCGCAGACCAGAACATAGCGGTATTTTTTCTGCAAAAGCAGTGAATAAGCAACTTCAAGTGAGTAGATCATGCCTGAACAGGCAGCCGAAAGGTCGAAACCGAAAGCATTTTCGGCACCGATGCTTCTCTGCACCAGGGCTGCTGTATTGGGGAAGGTATGATCGGGAGTGGTCGTGCATACAATAACTGCGGAAATATCAGAACCCTGAAGTCCTGCCATTTCCAAAGCTCTCTTAGCGGCACTGGATGCCATGTCACCGGAACTCATTTCCGCAGGGGCAATGTGACGCTCCTCAATTCCTGTTCTGACCCGGATCCACTCATCGCTGGTATCGACCATATTCTGCAAATCAAAGTTCGTCAACACCTTTTCCGGGATGAATGAGCCGGTTCCTACAATTCTGACACCCATAAAAAAACCTATTTTTCCAATCTTTTCAGAGCGATTTCTCCGCTTTCATCCAGCATGGTAAGGATTTTCCCGTTAAGGTCAAATCTGACGCACTCAGCGGCGACACGGATCGCATTTTTCACAGCCAGCGGGTTCGATGAACCGTGACCGATGATGCAGATACCGTTGATCCCCAACAGGGGGGCACCGCCGATAACATCCGACGCGCCGTAGGCCTTGAGCTCTCTGAAAGCATTCTGAGCCAGAAGCGCCCACATAAAGCGGAACACATTTTTCTTGAGCACCCGTTTCAACCACACCATGGTGGAACGGGCGAGACCTTCTGCGGTCTTCAGCAGCACATTGCCGACGAAACCGTCGGCGATGACCACATCGACCTCCCCCTCAAAAGCGGTATCAGCCTCAACGTTGCCGATAAAGTTGATCGGCAGTTTTTCAAGGAGTTTGAAAGCCTCTTTGGTAAGATCGTTGCCCTTGACATCCTCACCGCCGACGCTGATGATACCGATACGCGGGCGTTCAATATTAAAGAGGTATTGGGCGTAAACATGCCCCATCAAAGCGAACTGAACAAGATTCAGGGGATCGCTGTCGGGGTTGGCACCTGCATCGACCAGCAGGAACCGGCCGGTCTGGGAGGGCATACTTGCCGCCAGAGCAGCTCTGTCGATTCCGGGCAGATTGCGTACAAGCACCTTGGTTGCCGCCACGGTTGCCCCGGTATGTCCCGGAGTGACCATGGCGTCAACAGCTTTTTCTTTAAGCAGACGGGCGCACGCCGTGATGGAGCAATCCCTTTTGCCCCGGAGTGCGGTGGCTGAAAGTTCAGACATCTCGCAAACCGTGGGTGCATGGACCACTTCGATCCGGGGATGATCTGCAAGACCGTATTTTTCGAGATAAAATCTGACCTTTTCCTCATGCCCGACCAGAACAAAAGTACAGTCGGGATGATCGGGGATAGCATCAACCAATCCCTCGATCACCACGCCGGGGGCGAAATCTCCGCCCATTGCATCTACTGCGATCTTCATCTGCCGTCTGCTTAAAAAATGTCATCAATCCTGGGCAACAGCAAGGACCTGTTTGCCATCATACTGACCGCAAGCGGTGCAGACACGATGGGGGACAACGGGGGCATTGCAGTTGGGGCAGAAAGTTGCCTGAACGCCTTTGTAACGGTTGGCAGCTTTGCGCTGACGACGCTGCATACGGGAAGTTTTCCTTTTGGGTACGGCCATTTTATAATCCTCCTTATTTTAACGTGATTTCGTTATTTTGAAACTGCTATCTGTAAAATATACCACAGAACTATCGATTTTTCAACCGCAAAGTGTTTTTTTTACGATAAATTTTCCTTAACTCTTGAAAAAAGCCTTGTTTGGGGCTATATTTAAGCAAGTTGCACCGCAATTTACAGCCCAAATGGCTGCGGAGCAAAAAGTTATTCGAGCCCCCTTAATATTGCGGGGGATAAACTACTAATCAGCAGGATTGTATTTTATGATTATAGGAGAAATTATTTTTCTGGTGCTGGCATTTTTTGCCTGCGGTTGTGCGCTGTGTTCCCCTTATTATGTTCTCAAGTTTTTTGCGTTTCTTCTGCGCTGTACCTTTATAAGGTTGAGAACATACGGTGTGGAAAACATTCCCAAGTCGGGACCGGTCCTTCTGGTTTCCAACCATGTCTCCATGATCGACATGGTGATCATCCAGGCGATCTCCCCCCGCCGGGTCCGTTTCATGGTCCACACCAGCGTTGTGGATTTTCTCCCCACCCGGTTCATTTTCAAACTTCTGGGAGTCATTCCCGTTCCCAGCACCCGCCACGCCAAGGCGATGCAGAAGTTCTTTGAAGAGATCCGCACCCGCCTTGCCAAAGGTGAGATGATCTGTATCTTCCCCGAAGGCGCCATTTCAGGCAACGGCAATATCATGCGTTTCCGTTCCGGGGTCTCTCATCTGCTGCCCCAGGGGGTGGAAAGCTCCGTGATCCCCGTCCGTATCGGTATGCTCCGCGGCCGTCTCTTTTCCATCCATCAGGGCAAACTGCGTTTCACATTGCCCTACACCTGGCCTGTTGACATCTCTATTGCCGTGGGCAAACCTGTGGATCCCTCTCTTTCAGGCTTCATGCTGCGCCAGCGCATCTCTGAACTGGGTGCGGATGCGGAAATGGGTCCTCAGCCCGGGGAACTCCCCATTCATACAGCCTTTATCCGTCAGGCGAAAAAGCGTCCTTTTAAAAAGGTCTTTGTTGACGAAGGCGGCGGTCTGAACAACTTTGAAATGCTCATCCGTGCCATTCTTATTTCCAAGAAGGTCCGCGAACTGAATCAGGGCGGTGTCCACGTCGGCGTGCTGCTGCCCAACTCGACGGCGGCTTCCTCTGTCACTCTGGGTGTGCTGATGGCTGACCGTACCCCTGCCATGATCAACTACTCTCTGGGACAGGATGTGGCTCTGGACTCCTGTGAACGTGCCGGTATCAAAACCATTCTGACCAGCCGCCGTTTCCTCGACAAGATCAAGTGGGAACAGACTCCTGAAATGATCTGCCTTGAAGATGTCGCTCCCTCCATCACCAAAGCAGACAAGCGCAAAGCGATCTTCTCTGCCATTTTCAGCACCTGGCGTTCCCTTGCCCGCAAGGTTGCGCCCCTGAGCTGCTTCAATCTGCGCCATCAGGCGGTGCTGCTTTTCTCAAGCGGCTCCACCGGCAAGCCCAAGGCGGTCATGCTCACCCACCGCAATCTGAACTGCGACATTTACGCCTTTATCCGTGTCATCGCCTGGACCCCCCAGGACCGCATCGCCGGCAACCTGCCTCTCTTCCACGCTTACGGATTTATGATCGGCGTGGCATTCCCCTCGGTTGGCAATACGCTGGTGGCTTATGTCCTCAATCCTCTTGACTCCGCAGGCGTGGTCAAGATGGTTGCAAAAAACAAGATCACCATTCTCACTGCCACCCCCACCTTTCTGCAGAGCTACATGCGCAAGGCCGAACCCAAAGACTTCGCCACTTTGCGCCTGATGATCACCGGTGCCGAAAAGCTCCGTCCTGAACTTGCCGCCCGTTACCGTGAAAACTTCGGCAGAGATATTATCGAAGGCTACGGCTGTACCGAACTTTCACCTATCGTCACCATCAACTTGAACAACTCCATCTTTGATCTGGGAACCCGTGCCGACCGTCCCGGCAGTATCGGCTGCGGACTGCCCAGTATCCACATCCGCATCGTGGATCAGGATACCGGCGTGGAGCTTGAACCCGGCATCCCCGGCCGTATGCAGGTCAAATCCGGTATCGTCATGAAGGGCTATCTCAACGACCCCGAACAGACGGCTCTGGTGCTGCAGAACGGTTATTATGACACGGGCGATATCGCCTATATGGACCCCGACGGTTATGTTTATATTACGGGTCGTGCCTCACGTTTCAGTAAGATCGGCGGCGAAATGGTTCCCCATGAAGGCGTCGAAGAGGCGATCATGAATATCCGGAAAAGAGAAAATCGTGAAATCGCCGTCATGGGCAAACCCGACCCCAAGAAGGGTGAAAGACTTGTGGTCTTCTATGCCTCAGATGACTTCGTTCCTGAAGAGGTCGTGGAAGAGATGCGCAAACTTCAGCTGCCCAACATCTGGATCCCCAAACCCGATGACTTCGTTGAAATCGAGGAGCTGCCCATTCTCGGCAGCGGCAAACTGAATCTGCGCAAACTCAAAGAGATGATCAACGAACTTCAGTAATCACCAGTTTTCTGCCAGCAGTTCAAAGTATCCTTTGGCGTGCTGACATGCCGGACAGAGTTCCGGAACACTTTTGCCGTAATGAAGATATCCGCAGTTGCGGCAACGCCACATGACCTCCCGCTCCCGTGAAAACACGCTGTGGGAGGTTATGTTTTTTAAAAGTCCTCTGTAACGCCTTTCGTGCTGTCTTTCTGAAACGCAGATGAATTCAAAGCAGCGGGCGATCTCGTCAAAGCCCTCATCACGGGCGCTCTCGGCAAATGCGGGATAAAGGTTGTTCCATTCGTCATATTCACCGGCTGCTGCTGCGGCGAGATTTTCGGCGGTGGAGCCGACAATGCCTGCGGGGAACGAGGCTCTGATTTCCACTTCGCCGCCCACGAGATAGTTGAAGAACCGTTCAGCGTGTTCCTTTTCGTGGTCGGCAGTTTCGGAAAAAATGTCTGCGATCTGCATGAAGCCCTCTTTGCGGGCTTGAGAAGCAAAAAATGTGTAGCGGTTGCGGGCTTGGGATTCTCCGGCAAAGGCGCGGAGCAGATTGTTTTCAGTGACAGTTCCGGAAATGTTTTTCATAGCAATCCTCCTCTCTTGATTTGCTGCGGAAGAAAAACGCTTCTTCCACAACTTCAAAGTAGTATGAATTGCCGCAAAATCAAATTTTTTACGCCGGAACTTTCACCCTTTGTAGACAGCAAAGATGATGATCCCCCCTCCGCCTTCCCCATCAAAGCGGAGCTGGAACTCATCTCCGGAAGCCCGGTTGAGGGAAGCCGTCCACCATTTGGAAAGCTCAAGAGAGTTCAGAGGGTACTCCAACCCGGTACTGCTCAGGCGCAACGGAGTGCATCCGGGGTTGAAAATGGAGATCGCCTGTCCGGGGAACGAGGGGAATACCCCCGATTTCAGCACAGGGAAGAAAACACCTGTATTGGTGTAGATCCTGATTTCAGGACGGATCTGAGCAAAATCCGTCAAAAGGGAAATGTTGGCAATGGTGTGATCTTCGCGTTTTCCCGCCGCCCCCAGAATGGTGACGGTGTCGTCAGGCGCGCAGAGGGAAGAAGTGAAACGGAACGCCTTTTGCAGATCGTTGGTATCCTGCTCACGGACGTGGACCAGTTTCTCTTTGAGTCTTTCATGGTAATCTCTGCCGAGACTGTCCATATCGCCCACCACATGATCAAATCCGATGCCTCTTTCAACAAGTTCTGCGGCGGCACTGTCGCACGCCACCAGAACGTCAGCTGATTCCAGTATCTTCAAAGGCTCCGGATGCACAGGGAACTCCCCTGCCGCCATGATCACAAAGTTTTTCATGCTTTGCCGCTTTCCGCCTCTTTATGCCAGCACCAGCCGAAATAGAGTCCGCACAGCAGGAATATCACCCACATCAGAAGTGTGGCAAGAGAGTTGCCCGATTCACGGTAGACCTGATACCACATGAGGATACTGACAGAATTGACCAGAGTCCAGCAGAACCACTGTTCAAAACAGCGCATGACACCCAGCACCATGGCGCAGACACTCAATACCGTCGTGGCACTGTCAAGCCAGGGGGAACGGGCGGAAAAAGCACCCAGCGCCCAGGCAGCTCCGCACCAGACAAGGCAAAAGGCGAAAAGAAAGACAACTCTCATTTTCCAGCTGAGTTTGCGCTTTATCACCTCTCCTTTTTCGGGGTCATAATGGCGCATCCAGAACCAGATACCGGCGAACTGCATGGGCAGGTAGTAGCACCAGTTGAGGAGCATATCACCGTATATGCGGCTTTCCATGGAAATATATCCGTAAAGCAGAGTGTTGACGATACCGAAAAGGTAACAGCTGCTTTTTCCCTTGCCGGCAAGAAGTGTGTACATGATCCCCGTTACGGCACTGAGGATCCCCAGAGGTGTGTCGCCGCCGGTGACAACGGTGATGATAACGATAGCGACAAGAACTGCGGGCATGAAAACCAGCTCCGCAACATGCCAGTTGCGAAGTTCGTTGCGCCCGAACTCGCGCCATGATGATTTCAATACACTTTCAGTCATGATCGTTCCTCTCCAAATCAGTGTAAAACATAATGTACACCCAGAAAGAGAAAAAAACAAGAGAAAGTGCTTAAAAAGAAAAAAAAAGCTTCTCCCGTTTTGGCGGAAGAAGCCTGAGATAAATATTGTCTTTTATTCGCTTTTTTCAGCCTGACGGCCTGCTCTGGCAAGTCCGATGCAGCTGCCGATCACAATGATCAAAGCGATGACACCTATAACGATCGTATCCTGAGACATGAAAAATATTCCTTAATTTCAGTGATGACAAATGAGATAAGCCGTATATCCGCAATAGGCAAGGAGCATGACTGCCCCCTCGATCCGGGAAATTTTCCATCCGGTCCTCATAAAGACCGGCAGGGTTGCCGTGCAAACAAGCATCACACAGAGATCGACCATGTTGATCGAATAATTTCCCAGCGGGGCGGCAAGTGTCGTCACACCGATGATCCCCAGAATGTTGAAGATATTTGATCCCACCACATTGCCGATGGCAATATCCTGTTCCCCCTTGACGGCGGCGACGACAGAGGTCGCAAGTTCAGGCAGCGAGGTCCCCACAGCCACAACGGTCAGACCGATGACGGCTTCGGAGATCTTCAGCAGCTGAGCGGTATAGACAGCTCCTTTCAAAAAGAGCCGGGCACCGCCGATGAGGAGTCCCAGACCGGCGCAGACGAGAAGAAGAGCAAGAAAAATATTGGCATTTTTTTCCTTGTTTTCTTTTTCATCCTCATTTTCAGCGGCACTGTTTTCTTTGCGTGAAACATAGATGCTCCACCCTGTGTAAAAAAGCAGTCCGGCAAAAAGGAGCGCGCCGTGCCAGCGCCCGATTTCCGCTCCCTTGAAACAGAAAACCGTCAAAAGGAGAGCTGAAATCACCATGACAGGCAGATCGAACCGGAAGAGTTTTTTGTCCACCGGAAGCGGTGCGATACAACCGCACAAGCCCAGAATAAGAATGATATTGCAGATGTTTGATCCGACGATATTCCCCAATGCGATATCGGGTTTACCGTCCAGATTGGCACTGACACTGACCACCAGTTCGGGAGCGCTTGTGGCAAATGCCACCAGCGTAAGACCGATGACCAGAGGGGAAACACCTGCTTTGCGGGCAACGGTGACGCCGCCTTTGATCAGCAATTCGGCACCGTAATACAATCCTCCGATGCCCAGCAGCAGCCAGAGGAGGTTCAAGAATAATTGACTCATAGATATTTTTGCATAAATCACATTTTCAGACACAAAACGACTTGAAACTTTCACAAAAGTTTCAATGGGGGGCAATTTCAGAACTCATTTTGCTTTTATCTGTTTGAAAATTGCCTTTTCAGAGAGTGATTCATGCACACAGGGGGCCTGCCCTTTCAGGAAGGGCGGAAATTATAAAATCGTTCCAGTAATCATGTTTTTCAAGGGGCAGATCAGAAGTTTTCCGCAGCTTCACATTGCCGGAAACAAGAAGATCTTTTGTCCAGTCAAATTGGGGAGTTCCTCCAAAACCGCTGCGTGAATTGAGCGTACGGCTGAAAGTGTTGTTTCTCTGCCGGTTGCTGCGGAGCGATCTGCACGGGGGATTCCCGGAAGTCAGGAGAGCCTGAAAAAGCTCCTTCTTATCTCTGCTGAAAAGGTCGGAAATATCGGCACGCACAGGACTGCTCCCGGCAAACTGCACAAAGACAGCTCCCAAAAGCAGCAATAAACCGATGCTCATGCTGAAAAGCGGCAGAGGTGAAGATTTTTTTCCGACCGTATCCATGCCACTTAATATACATTCCCCCTGAAAACATTTCAAGTCATATTTTCAGGGGGAAGAGAAAGTTTCCGAAAAATTTTCAGCGGAGCGTCAAAGAGGGGATCTCGTTGATCCCGATGACCTGCATTTGGAGCTGCGAAGCATATTTCAGAAGTTCTTCCAGCATTTCACTCGGCATGTGGACATGCCTGGCACCGGGATAAATGTTGTGAGAAAAGAAAACGATCATGGTATTGGTTTCAGAAGCCTCTTTGAGTTTGCTTTTAAGCTCATTCACGTCGCTTTTGTAGAACGCGCCGATGCCGCCGCCCCCCAGAACCATTTTGTTTTTCACATCTTTTGAAGCGTAAAACAGAGTTTTCTTTTCCTTGCCGAGTCCGGCACGCAGATAGTCGAAGTGCTTGAAAAGCTCCTCATCCGTCTCTGCGCTGCGCCGGTTGTTGGGATAGGCAAAGCCTTTGACATTTATTCCTGCTTTGCGGCAGATTTCCAACTGGGGCTTGACCTCTTTTTCAAAGTACTCTTTTCTACTCCATTTGGCAGGCAGGGGAACGGCATTGCGGTGGTGGAGAGAGTGCAGACCGATACTGTGTCCGGCGGACTGCAATTTTTTCATCACTTCAAGTTTTTCCGGGGTCACTGTTCCGACGATGAAAAAGGTGACACGGGCGTTATACTTTTTGAAAAGCGCATCCGCCTTGAGCCAGTTGGCTCCGGAATAGTCGTCAAAGGTGAAACAGACCGCTCCTTTTCCCGGCTTTTCAGCGCCGCAAAGGGGAAGAAGCGCTGCAAAAAGCAGAAAAACAAACCATTTTTTCATTGTTTACTGCTCCAGAGGAATAAATTCAAGCACTTCAACACTGTTGGGAGTCATCACCAGATCTCCCTGCCAGAGATTTTCACACATCTCAGGGGGAACCAGCTCCTCAAGACGGGAGCGGCGTGAAATCATCTCACGTTCCCAGACCGTAGGCTGTTCGGGGGAACCGAGACGGCTCCAGGCGGTGAAAGCGTTGCTGAAAACCTCGTCGATACGCCACCTTTTCAGCTGACATTTTCCGGGGAGATTTTCGATTTTCACTTTCAGAGGCACATTTTCACCGAACTTGCCGAAGTCGGAAACATGATTGTAGAATGCCGCCACCACCGCACCGTCGGTGCGGCGGGTCAGGATAAGACCTGTATTGCGGGGCATCCCGGCATCCACGGGAATGATCTCTTCACCGAGTTTCGCGCCCAGGGCAAAGCCGTTGCAGATGGGTTTGCGCCATCCTCTGGCGGTAAAAAAGGTTCTGTGACCGTCAAAGTCCACAGTGTTGTAATCCTGACCTGAAAGGCAGATCATCATGCGTTCAGGAGGCATGGGGAGCTGACTCATAAGGTCGATGAGTTTGAAGTAGAAAGCAGAATAATATTCCGTTTCCCTGAACCTCATGCGGGAATCCTCTTTGACACCCAGATATCCTTCGGCGGCGGCTGCCCATTCGTCGATGACGGCGGGGGTGTTCCCGAGTCCGTGTTTTTCCATGATGGCGCAGTAGGTGCAGTACTGTTTGACGATGCTTTCAGGAGCCACTTTGAAACGGTAAGGGTCGTGAACATCCTGCGGAATAGAACTGTAACAGTGCAGAGAAGCAAAGTCAAAACGGGTCCCCTTTCCGCCGGTGACAAAGTTGGTTCCGGATGCCACATGCTCAATGACACGCTCAAAGAACTCTTTGTAGTGACCGCATGAAGGACCGCCTACGCGGATTTCAGGAGCGGCAGCGTGGACACCTGCTTCAAAGTGATCGTAAAGTTTGCAGTATTCAACGATCTTCGCCTCTTTCATCTCAGGCGTACACTGGAAGAAAAACTCAGGATACATCCAGAATCCGAGATCGGGTTCGTTCCAGCAGTGGAAAAGCCAGGTGCTGACGGTTTCGATGCCGTAACGCTCAACAAGATGAGCGGTCTGACGGTAACAAAGCTCCTGCCACTCTTTGTAATCGGCGGGTTTTGATCGGCAGAAATGTTTATCCTTGTAGCGTTTTCCGCTCAAATTGACCGGATCATCTGCCATGACGACTGGCATAAAGTTGAAACAGAGCAGGACTTTGAATCCCTTTTCGACCACGATATCAAGGCGTCGGTCCTGTTCCGAAAAGTCAAAGATAAGATTTCCCTCGTCATCCCGGCTGACGATATCCTCGAACATGGCGTAAAGGCGCAGATATCGGGCAGAGCCATCCCGGGCCAATTTATCAAGGATCTCCCCGCCCCAGATGTCTTCGACCGCATCGGTGGGATGAAAGTGGACATTGTTCCAGAAATTGGGATTGCTTTTTCCACAGGAAGCGGCATTCAAAGTGAGCTGCATGATATTTCCTTTCCATTCATATAAACATTGCGGAAGAGAAGATTGCCGGTATACTTTTTTCCGGTACATTCAACGGGGGCTTCATCGACGACCACGTTGGCGAAAGTGATATTTTCAAGGGGGAACTGTTCTGACCCTTCGATCACAAATCCGTTGGCGGCGTAATCACAGTGGATATTCAGGAGTTCAAACTCCCTGTAACAGGTCCTCTGGTCCCCTGTGTACTTGTCAACATATTCGCTGACGATGGAAACGGCGTGGTCATCAACTCTGTCGATCTGAATGTCGGCAACATGGATATTTTTGATGACACCGCCTCTGCCGGGACAGGATTTGAAACTGATGGCTTGAGCTTTGATATATTCCATGCGGATATCGTAAACCCAGACATCTTCTGCCCCCCCTGAAAGTTCACTGCCGATGGCAAATCCGTGGAGACAACTGTGAAAGACACAATCTCTGACCACAACTCTGCGGCAGGGACGGTTGACCCGCCTGCCGTCGGCATCGCGCCCGGATTTCAGGACCACGGCGTCATCACCGTTGCGGAAATGGGATCTTTCGATCAGCACGTCGCTGCATGAATCCACATCCACGCCGTCGTTGCATACATACATACTGTCCACATAAACATCTCTGATGGTCACATGAGAGGAAAAAAGAGGATGGATCACCCACAAAGGCGCATCGGTACAGGTGATGCCCTCAATAAGCACCCTTTCGCAGCTGCGGAACTGGACCATGGAAGGGCGCATGTAACACCCTTCGCCGAAAATCCGTTCTTCAACGGGGATCCCCTGAGACTGCAAAGTGTGTGAATAACTTCTCGCAGGCGTTTGCAGTTCTTTGAAACTGCCCCATATCTCTCTGCCCCCTGAGATGATCCCTTTTCCGGTCAGAGCGGTATCGGTGATGCCGTTGGCGTAGATCATGGGGGAGTAGTTGATGATTTCCACGCCGCCCCAGCGGGAGGGGACACAGGGGAGATAGAGTTCGGGTTCGGGGGAAAATTTGATAAAACATCCCTCTTCCAGATGAAGTTCCGTTGACTGCTGCATCCTCACAGGACCGCCGCAGCGGTATTTCCCCGGAGGGACGATGACTTTGCCGCCGCCTGAAGCGGAACAATGGCAAAGAAGCTGATTCAATTCGCAGCCTATATCGCTGTACTCAGGCACTTCAAGGCGGAACACTCTTTCAGGGATCCGGGGCAAAGCGATATTTCTAACCACATTTTCTGCCTCACGGCGCAAAGTTTCAGTTGATTCTCTCATTATTTTTCACTTTCTTACACAATAAAATAGCTGTCGTTACGGAGCAATTCCACAAGATCTTCCATATTTTTCACTTCACACGCCGTGATGATGCCGCCTGACCCCACATCTTCGATCTGGTGACAATCGGAGCCGCCGATTTTATGAAGGTTGTACTTTTCCGCCCATGCGTTTGCGATATCGTTTCTGCTGTCGTGCCGGGGATGACCGTTTTTCGTTTCGATGCCGAAAAGATATTCAGGTTTTATGATATCCATACCGTTTCTGAAAGGGTGCGCCTGATAAAAGAGGAATCCCTCTTTTTCGGCGAATTTGCTGAATTCAGCAGGGCCCATGGCAAAGATTTTTTCACAGTCAAGACACTGTTCCTCATTCATGCCGTAAACGAGATAGTCGTTGTCGCTCCCGGCGAAACGGACCTCATAGCCCCCCAGCACAAGAAAATCCCGTTCCCTGCCCAAACGCTGGGCTTTGCGGAGCGTTTCATGAAATGCCTTGTGGAAATCAACACCTTTTTCCAGAGCTTTTCCGCAGGCGTAAGCTGAGAAATGATTGGTCAGCACAAAGCCGTCATAGTCGGTTTTGGAATAAAGCTCCAACAGTTCCTCTACTGTAAGATGTCCGCAGGGCGAGATCTCAGCAGGGTGGATATGCAAATCGATTTTCATTCTTTTTTTCCATCTGACTGCAAGTTGAAATTACCTCTTGTTTCATATAATTTACATCCGCAAGAGTTTTTTTGCAAGAGATTCCGGGAAACACTTTCGCTGAATTCAGCAGGATCTGCACCTTTTTCTTTATTGTTCCATACGTTCAAGGATGGTATGGGCAACTTTGCGGAGCGACTCCTGAAGAGAAGCGGGCTTTATCACCCTGACATTTCCCAACGCCCGGAAAATCAACTGCAAAGCCGCATGTTCCGGAACATCTTTCAGCCGGATCGTCACCGACTCCTCAGTTTGAGCGATGATGCTTTCGGGCGAAGAAAAAAAGCGTTCCTGCATAGGCTTGACGTAAGGCTGGAAAAATTCGATTTCGATTTCGTCAAGTTTTTCAAAAGTAAAGAGTCCGCTCTGTCTGATGCGTTTTTCATCTTCGGGCTCCAGAGTGAAGTGACCGGCCTTTTTTTCCGCATGTCCGATACGGTGAAGTGCGAAGACCCGGAGCTTGAAAGGAGGTTCGCAGGGGACACCGTCTTCCGCCGCAACCAGTCCTTTGATATACCAAATGCCGCTGTTCCAGGCAAGCAGATGCGGTTGGATGAGTTTGACGGAGTCGTGACCTTTGCTTGAAGAGTAGGTGATTTTGAGATAATGTTTATTTTCCCACGCCTGATAGACTTCAAGAAAGACCTCCGGATCGACCTGGGGAACAAACTCGGGATTGATGATCTGGAAATTTTCAAGATCCATGCCCTCGGGCATACCGCTTTCCTGCTTCATCAAAAGGGCATTGACAGCGTTGCTCAATTCGCTGCGCAGCTGGGGCGGCATGAAAGTCCGTGAAACCTTTTCGCTCAGGAGCAGCAGTTTGACATCCCCCGGCACCGTCGGAACATCTTCATTGGTCCAGCTGGGATCAAGGAGGTAATATCCTCTGTTTTTAGCGCTGTATTCAACGGGGGCGCCGATATCTTTCAAGGCCTGGATATCACGGCTGAAAGTCCGGGGAGAAATATAGAAGTTGGGATCTGAGAGCATTTCCACCATAAAGGTATTGTAGTTGATATAAAGTCCCCGGCGCAGCATCCCCAACATCACCTGAAGACGCAGCCACTGATTTTTGCTGATCGGCATGATCCACTCCTTTTATTTGAAACGCTCATAAAATCGTCATACAAAGCCGCTGATTAATATAACAATTTTTATTCAAAATGCAAGGAGGTGTGCAGAAATTTATAAAATTAAGCCAATTATTTTCAAATTTCACCTTGACAAACGAATATTGAGAGTGTATATTATACAAACGCAAATGTTACGAAGCGTCCTCATCGTCTAGAGGCCTAGGACACCGGGTTTTCATCCCGGCAACACGGGTTCGACTCCCGTTGAGGATGCCATTTTTTTTGCCTTGAAAATAAAATGCAGCCCATTGCTGAGCTGCCGGGGTTATTTTAAGCTGTTTGCATTTCACTGCCAATCTGAGAGAAAAACGATCATGCCCAACAGTACCACTCACTCCAATCTGACCGCTGCGGCACTCAGACTGCAGCTTTGTGAAACAGGGGATAACAGTGAACTGATCCGGGAGTATTGTTCGCTGCCGGACTTGTACTTTTCAAATAAACGGGATGAGGTCGCCCCCTATATCTTCTTTACGGACGGCATACAGTTCCATTACCCCCCGGACACCCCCTATTGCGATCTTTACCGCTACTGGGTGAATGATGAAAAAGGACTCCACAGAAGCCGCTCTTTTGTCAATGAAAATTTCCGCCATGTCACAGCGGGTTTCGCTTTCTATATCTCCCGGACCGTCGATCATTTCAGGAACGGGCAATATGAGGAGGGCAAAAAATATATGGGCTGTCTGCTCCACATGCTTGAAGACTCAACTTTCGGTCTTCATTCTCTTGAAGGCGCAGGCGGCACCGATGCTTTTGCCCTCGACCGGCTGATCGATGCTCCGCTCCAACCCTCGCGGATCATGGCATCTCTGCAGTGGCGCGAGGAGTTTCCCCTGCCGGAACATACGCCCTCGTCTCTGGGGAATTCTGTCGATGAGGTGGTGATGAAGCTCTATGCCGCTTACTGTGCCTCTTCCTCCGACTCCCGCAAATGCGCTTTCCGCTATATTATGAATACCCTTGAAAACCGGGAGGAAGAGAATTTTTCATTGACAACACGCATGTACTCCAATGCGGTCCGGTTGTGTGCCGATGTCATCCACACTCTTTTTCAGCTGGGCAGAAACGAAAAACAGATTCCCGATGCCCCCTGCCCTCTGACCGGACTTGAACCTTTTGAGTTTCCTTTCGGAGGATTTGCCCCCTATAAATACCGTTCCTTTGTGCGGAACGGCGCTTATGACACGGAAAATAATTTTCTCCCCCTTGAAGTTGCCCATCACAAGTTCCGGCATGGACTTTCTTTCGGGACCCATGCCGCAGGCACTCTGAGTTATCAAATCGCCCCTGATACGTTCCGGCAGTTCCGTGCGGTTGTGGGATTTCACAAAGCTGTTCCTGTCAACGGGGAAGCCCATATCACATTTTTCAATGACGGCAAAGAGGAATACGTTTTCACATTGGATGAAAAAAATCCTTTTGCTGAAGTCCATATCGCCATGCCCCGGAACGAATTGCGTCTGACATTCCGTTCAACGGGGCAGTGCGGTGTCATTGTCGTCGGGGAGCCGGAGTTATTCTACCTCTGAAACTCCCCGGCGCAGAATCAAACGCAGTTCAACTTTCCTGAACAGCGGGAGCTTGATTTTTTCTGCTGCGCTTATAGAGCCAGAGAGGGAGGATAACGAAAAATGCCGTCCCGATCAGCAGAAATGCGATATATCCCAGCACATACATCCCACCTTTTTCCCGGACTCCCGGCGTGGGGATGAAGCCTGTGATAATGGCAAAAAGCGAGGTCAGAAAGGCAATGCCCGAAACCAGCCACATCCCGATCCTGCCCCCCGGCACCTTATAGGCGCGGGGCACATCGGGCTTGTTGTAACGCAGCTTGATCGCCGCAGCAAACATCAGCAGATACATGACCATATACAACTGTGCCGTCAACGCTGACATGAGCCAGAAAGCACCGCTTATGGTCGGCATGAAAAGGACCACCAGCGCAAGCAATGATGAAATGACCGCCTGGATCACCAGGATCACTGTCGGCATCCCCTCTTTGTTGCGGTGCTGCCAGCATTGGGGGAGATATCCCTCTTTCGCAACCTCAAGCACACCTTTCGACGGACCGAGGACCCATGTGACCACCATGGTCAAAGCTCCGTAAGAGAGGAGAAAACACATGACAGGGGTCATCCACGGAATGTGGAAGATCCTGAACATCGCCGCAAACGCCTGATCTGCTCCGGCGGCAAGACTGATTTCTGCAGGGGGAATCACCAATGCGATCGCCAATGCGCCAAGCACACTCAGCAAAATCACCAGAAAACATGCCGTAAAAATAGCTTTGGGGAACTCCTTTGCCGGATTTCTCATGCCGGTCACATGGATCGCCGACATTTCCATACCGGCAAGGGCGACCATCATTCCGGAAAGGAGCATGAGCTGGTTCCAATTGCCGAGATCGGGGATCAATGAAGCTGCGCTGAAAGGGATTTGAGGCGTTTTTCCCGCCAGCAGATAACCTGCTGCCAGCAGTATGATCGCCGCTCCGGGGATCAGGGTCCCCGCCAGCGCCCCCGAACTGCTCAACCACGCCGACAGCCGCATCCCCTTGAAGTTGAGGAAGGTCGCCAACCACAGCATCACCCAGATTGTTATCAGCACAAACCAGCGGTTCTGCGCCAGTCCCGGATCGAAAACGTAAGCGATGGAAGAAGCCACAAAGGTCAGGACCGCCGGAAACCAGGGGAGATTTTCGACCCACTGCATGAATACGGCAACAAATCCCCATTTGGGTCCGAAAGCCTCTTTCACCCAGAGATAGACACCGCCTTCCTGGGGCCATCCGGAAGCAAGTTCCGCAGAAACCAGTGCCGACGGCACAAAGAAACAGACCGCCGCCATGGTGATATAAAAGATGACGCTGTACCCGTATTCCGCCTCCGACGGCAGATTGCGTAAAGACAAAACCGCCGCCACAGTCAGCAGGGACATGGTGGTCACACTCATAAAGTTCCTGTTCATATCATCAGCTCCTGTTCCTTACTTTCTGATACACAGAGTCCGGAACACCGTCTGCGTGGTCCGTTTTTCCCGTGTGATGCCGTGGATATCCCCCTCGTAGCCGGGGAAGGTATTTTCAAATTTTTCTCTGGCAAGAAGATATTCGGCGATCGCCTCAGCCTTGCCCTCCATTTTTTCGCCCCCCATCATCACCGGGATACCGGGAGGATAAGGAACCAGCATCACCGCCGCAATGCGGCCGTGGAGTTCGGAAACATCCACCATTTCCACATTGCCGCGGACCACATGCGCCGCCGCCTCTGCCGGAAGCATGGCAGGGGTTGGGATGGCTTCAAAGGCACGGTGCATCAGTTCCATGATCTTGTGTTCTTTAAGATAGTTGTGCATGGCATCGCAGTGGCTTTTCAATGTTTCTCCCCGGTATTGAGGATTATTTTTCACAAGGTCGGGGAAGACAGCTTCAAGGGGAACAGCGGTATCATAAAGTTTCTTGAACTCAAACAATGCCGCAAGAAGTGCCCCCTGTTTGGCACGGTTGGTCCCGAGAGAGTTCAGAAGCAGAAATGAATAATAATCGGTCTTTTCACACACGATGTTGTGCCGGATGAGAAAATTACTGACGATCGCCGCCGGGATACCGCCTTGATCCGCAAGATTACCCTCATCATCCATGCCGGGGGTCAAAAGCGTGAGCTTGATGGGGTCAAGCATCACATAATCCTTTTCGATCTCCCCGAAGCCGTGCCAGTTGTCCCCGGAGTCAAGAACCCAGGGATGCTGATTTTCAGCCAGAAAATCTGTGGGACAATCGGCGAAATCAATGGGTAAACCGTTGCAGTTCACCGTCCGGGGCTGCCACATGCTGAAAAACCACTCGCCTTTCCGGTGCATTTCCCGTTCCAGATCCGCCATTTTCCGGCGCAGCTGGATGGCTTCACGGAGAATATCCCCGATGATGGTTTCGCCGTTATCCTCCATCATTTTCGTTGCCACATCCAGCGAAGCGATCATGCTGTACTGGGGCGAGGTCGAACCGTGCATCATATAGGATTCGTTGAAAAGCACCGGATCAATGGTCCTTTGAGAACCGTTGCGGATATGAAGCATGGAGGCCTGTGAGAAAGCTGTCAGAAGTTTGTGGGTGGAGTGAGAACAGAATACCGGGTGTTTCCCCCGCTGCCCCGCCATGCCGTAATGTCCGGCGTAAAGGGGGTGAAAATGGGCATAAGCATACCAGGCTTCGTCGAAGTGGTAATTTTCGATATTTCCGCTGCCGCTTTCAGCCATGATCGTTCCGGTGTTGTAGCAGACACCGTCGTAAGTCGAATTGGTCAATGCGCTCATGCGGATACGGGGAGAAGTGCTTTTATCCTTGATAAGAGGATGATCGGCAACCCGCTTCCTGATGGAATCCGCAGAGAACTCCGAGAGCCGGACAGGTCCGATGATCCCCCTTGCATTGCGCCTGGGAAGCATGTAAACAGGCGTCGCCCCGGTGATGACCATGGCATAATTGAGGGATTTATGACAGTTCCGGTCCACCAGAGCGATATCTCCGGGCAGAACCTGACTGCGCCAGATGATCTGATTGACTGTACTTGTGCCATTCAGCACATAACAGGTCTGATCGGCGCCGAAAACCCGGGCGGAGCGGCGTTCCGCATCACCGGCAGCCCCCTCGTGGTCCAGCAGGGAGCCCAGCTCAGGGACGGAAATGGAAAGATCGCTGCGGAAGGTGTTCTCGCCGAAAAACTTGAACATCGCCACCCCCGCAGGCGCCCGCAGGAACCCCTGCCCTCCCAGATGTCCGGGGGTGTGCCATGCGTATTTATAACGTTCGGAATACGCCACAAGTTTCCCGAAAAAATCCGGCATGACATTTTCGGAATAGCTTTTGCACCAGTTGGCGATCCTGCCGGCGATAAACTCGATGGTATCGGCAGTTTTCCAGAGACAATCGTTGATCTGCGCCAGGACCTGAGCGGGAAGATTTTCTGTTTCCAGATGATCGGTCAGCAATATGACCGGAACTTTTCTGTTCCTTTTGCGGATCTGTTTCAGCAGCTGGCAGGGTGCCATTTTTTCATTGTCCACCTCAAATTCAAGATCCCAATCAATGACGGTGCAACCGATATCGGCGCGACTGGTAAAAATTTCCAGAGCATCTTCATAAGTTGCAGCGGTAATAAGGGAACACTCCTCATGGTGTTCCAGTTCATCCAGCAGTTCACGCAGCCTGTGTCCTTCGTTGTTGCCGGCGGAAAACTCCCCCGAAACGATCAATACGGGCCAATCTGCAAGTGTCATTTTCATCGACAGCTCCTCCTCTTTCAAGCAATAGATCTTCCGTTCCGTTTCCCGCCTGAGTTTTTCGTTTCCGACTCAACATGCCGCAGAAAAAATAACGAAGCGGAAACCAAATCCACTGCCTTTCTCCTCTGTTTTCAATATAATGCAGTATGGAAAAATTCCAATTTAAAAATGAAATTGCCTCAAATGAGGTAATTGCAAAAGTCAGGAGCTTCCGCATCTTTTTTTTGCTTTTTTTTCCGGAAGTGTTTGACATAAACGGAAATGCGCTGTATATTGTTCCCATACAGCCGATTCTTAAAACAATTAAGGAGCAATTTATGAAAAAGTTTTTATTTCTTGCCGCTTTTGTGACGGCAGCGGTGCTTCAGAGTGCCACCTTTTTCCCCAATGGCGATTTGAGCATCACAAAAGGGTACACGCCGGATGTCAGGACTTTCAAGGGTAAAGCCAAATTTCAGCGTCTGAAAAATGCTCTTCTCCTTGAAACCTTTTCTCAAGATGCCAGTATTGAGATCAATTTCCACAAACTCCCCACGCCTGAAGCGGGCAAAACCATTTATGTCCGTGTTCCCTTTGAGATCCTGGAACTGGGTGAAGCCCCTGTCCGCAAGGTTGCCGGGCGTATCTTTTTCTATGACAAAAACGGCAAACACCTGCCCAAACTCAATTTCTTTGCTCCCGAAATGTTCCCCGGTGAAGGGGGAAAACAGGATTTCTTTTATTCTGTCAAGGTCCCTGCCGGAGCGGCAAAATACTCTTTCACCTTCTGGTTTGCCGGGATCAAAAAGCTCCGCATCGACAAATTCACAGGCTCCCTTGAGTTCCCCACCGACTCCGCCGACGGCAATCTGATCCTCAACGGCGGTTTTGAGACCGCCAACATGGCAAGTTTTTATCCCCGTCTCATTTCCAAAACCGCTCCGGTGAGGATCTTTGAACGCACCACCGACAAAGCCAAAAGCGGCCGCTGGTCGCTGCGTATGCGCTGCGATGACCCGAAAAAAAGTCTGGAACTGAACTTCACAAAACTTGCCCATACGCCCGGCAAAAAATACCGTTTCACAGGCTCCTATTTCCTCGCTTCCCGTGAGGGCAAAAGCACTCTTACGGGCCGTGTCATGTTTCTGGATTCCAAAGGGAAAGTCATCCGTTATCTTTTCCCTGCCTTTCAGGATGTCGTGGGCGTCTGGCAGCAGATCGACCTCTCCTTCTTCCCCCCCACCAACTGCACCAAGGTCGTGGTGACACTCTGGTACACCGGCAAGCAGGTGGTCTATCTGGATGATTTCTATTACGGCGCCATCGAGGAAAAAAGTCCTGCAAACCAGAACGCAAGTGTTCTGAAACTTTCTGAAAATGCCGACTGCACCCTCTGGAAACAGAGCGGATATCTGAAAGTCCCCGCCACCGATGTTCCCGCCGGTATCAAATCCGCTTCTGTCGTTGAAGTCGCCGCTGCCGCCAACGAATCCGAACCTTTTCAGGTCGTTGTCACTGCAAAAAAAAAACTGTCTGATGTGACCCTTGCCTTTTCCCCCCTCAAAGGGAAAAAAGGCGTGATCCCTGCAACTGCTCTTTCATTCCGCCGGGTGGGTTTTGTCAATCTCAAAAATCCCGACAATCCGACACTGAAAGGTCTCAATGCCGACCCGCTGCTCCCTGAAAAAAGTGCGGAAGCCACCCCGGCGCAGAATCTGCCTTTTTTCGTCCGGGTCAATGTGCCTGCGGGGAGTGGTGCCGGATTTTATGAAGGTGAGGTCAAAGTTCTTTCCGGAACACGGCTTCTCGGCAAATTCATTTTGAAACTCCGTGTTTTTGACTTTGAGATCCCGACAACGCCCCATCTGAAAAGCTACTTCTATCTTCAGCCCACCCCCGGATACAATGTCTGGGATAAACGCCCCCATGCCCAAAAGATCGAAAACTTCCACCGGCTTCTTCAAGATCACCGCATGACCGGCAATCAGGCGCTCTGGACTCCCGTCCCCCAGTGGAAGATCGAAAAGGGCAACCTCATCATCACCGACTGGCGCAAGTTCGACGAGCATGTGGCTCTGCGTGTCAACAAGTACGGACAGCGCAGTCTGCCCGTGCCTCTTCTTTCCATGAAAGGGGACAACGACGGCTGGTTCAACAAGGCGAACCGCGACAAGCCGGGCAACAGTCCTTTCGGCAAATTCAATCTGATTTCCCCCGAGGGACTCAAATATATCGGTCAGTATGCGGCAGCTTTCTGCGCCCATGTCAAAGAAAAATTCCCCGGCATCGACTTCTATGCCTACCTTTACGACGAACCTCCCGCCAAGGTCCACGCAGACTTGAAGATCCTGCTGGATTCCATCCACAAAGCCGCGCCTGAGCTGAAGATCATGATTCCCAAACTGGTTACGGATCAGATCGGTTACGTCCACACCTTCTGCGTGCCCCTCGCCCCCGGATATTTCCACGCCGATCAGCAGGAAGCGCATCTGAAAAAAGGAGGCGCCCTCTGGTATTACAACTGGCCCGCCCGTTTGAGCAATCATGACTACATCCACAACCGTCTTTACGCCTGGAAGATCTACTCCGGCAAAGGCTCCGGCGGACTCCTCTGGTGTACCAACTGGACCTATAAGGATGTGAACCCCTGGACCGATTTCGACCGTACCGGTTACGGCAGCGGCGGCGCCACCATCTTTTATCCCCCCCGCAAGGCGGGAGAGGGGAACGTTCCCTCCCAGCGTGCCGCTATGATTCGTGAAAGTATGGATGACTTCGACTACATGCGTATCCTTGAAAAGCTCATCGACAAAAGCTACCCCGGCGTGGGCAGAACAAGGGTCATGGAGCATATCAAATCCCTCATTCCCCAGCCGCCTTTTGAGTTTGTGAACGATCCCCATCTCCTCTATCAGATCCGTCAGGAAATTGCGGAAGATATCGAAAACTTCAAAAAGTTCCCCGGAACCGTGGTGTCGCTCCCCTCATGCAACAGCAAAGTTGAACTTTCGCAGGTCACTTTCAAGGTCTACGCCCCTGCCGGAACGGCGGTGAAGATCAACGGCAAAGCTGCGGGAATCGTGAAGAAAAATCTTCTTGAAGTGCCTTACAATCTCAGCAAACTCGGTGTCAACAAGGTGCAGATCGACCTTGTTTCAGGGAAAAACCGCCTCACCTTGTTCCGTACTTACGAACTTGCCGCCGATCCCAGACTCAAAGAACTTGCCGCCCTTGTCGAAAGAGCCGCCAAAGAGGGAATCGATGTCAAAGCCGCTCAATCCTTCCTCGGGACGGTGAACAAAGGCGGAGCCTACACCGGCAAAGAGCGCACTCAGGCAAGAAAATTTGTGGAAAGTTTCAAATACATTCTTGCTTCCAAAGCCCTGAACGCCAAGAGAAGTTTTGTCAACGATCTTGAGAAATTCTTCTTTGAAAGAGCCCGTCAGGTTTTCAGCTGGAAACTTTTTGAGCGTTCTGAATACTATCTCCGCCTTGCCGGTGATGCCGCTAAAATCGGCAACATGAAAAACTTCAAAGTCAAAGTGACTCCTGTTGTTTTCAAAGGTCATCCGGCACTCTGTTTCGACAACGGCATTATTCAGGCGACGATCCTTGAAACCGGTGCGACGGTGCTTTCATTCAAGGTCAAAGGCGTGGAAACCTTTGTCCCCGGCCCTCTGGGCAATCTCCTTCCCCCTGAGAAGCGGGCGGCACAAAAGGTCACGCAAGATATGTTCACCTCTCTGGGCGGTTACGACGGCTTCACCGATGCCGGCGGCGGCGGTGTCTGGCCCATCGCCTTTGTGGATTGGGATATCACCATCCGGCAGCTCACTTCAGAGCGTGCCTCTCTGACCTTTGCCGCAAAGATCCCCGGGACGACTTTTATGCTGAAACGGACCATGAGCTTGAAAAGCGGTTCCACGGATCTGGTCATGGACTATGAGATCACCAACTTCATGCCGCCTGAAAGTGCTTCAGATGACCCCGAACATCTTCAGCTGCCCTGGCGCGGCCGTTTCGTGCCGGGGATCGGTTCAGGCGCCATCCCCCAGACCGACGACCGTCTGGTGGTCCCTGTCAAATATGACCGCGACAAACTGGAACAGTCTCTTTTCCGTCCCGACAAGCCCCTCTTCTTTGAACGGCGCTCGGTCCGGATGACCAGACCGGTCATGGGGGCTTACGACACAGTTCTGCAGAAAGGTATCGCCATTATCGGCAGTCCCGTCACCACTCACAGTTATGTCTGGTTCAACTCCAAAGGCAACCACGAGGGCGGCGGCAAGGTTTACACCCTGGAGTTCTGCCGGAGCTTTTTCGGCAAGAAATATGACGATGCCGAACCCAACAGGCCTCTGACCATTCATCCCGGAAAGACTTTGAACTTTTCCATCACCCTCAGAGGCTTGCCCCATGTGAAAAACGATGCAGAGTTCCTGAAACAGTCTGAACTCTGACAGTCCCTCATCACCGCTGCCGCCGGATCGAATTCTTCCGGCGGCAGTTTTTTTGCCGGAGTCCGCAACTGAACAGCTCACAAATAAGAATTTTTGCTATTTTTGCCCAAGAAAAATGTTTTTTGATTTGATAAAAGTGCAATTTGGTTGTATACTATGAAAATGGCAGGATCGAAGTCTCCTGAGATTCCACGAAAACAATCAAACAAAGATGGAAAAAATGACAACAAAAGTATTTATTGACGGGAAGGCCGGTACAACAGGTCTTCGTATTTATGAACGGCTTCAGATCAGAACCGACATCGAACTTCTGACCCTTTCTGAAGAGGACCGCAAGAATCCCGAGCGGCGCCGTGAAATGCTCAACGCCTGCAACATCGCCTTTCTCTGTCTCCCCGACGACGCTTCCCGTGAAGCTGTGGCGATGATCGACAATCCTGACGTGGTGGTCCTTGATACCTCAACCGCTCACCGCACCCTGGACGACTGGGCATACGGGTTCCCTGAACTTTCAGAAGAGTTCTTCAACAAAGTGGCAAACTCCAAGCGCATTGCCGTTCCCGGATGCCATGCAAGCGGCTTCATCGCTCTGGTGCGCCCCCTCATCGATGCGGGGATCCTCGCTCCTGAAACACTTCTGAGCTGCCACTCCCTGACCGGATACAGCGGCGGCGGCAAAAAGATGATCGCCGAATACGCTGATCCTGAACGCCCTCAGCTTTTCGCGGCTCCCCGTCAATACGGATTGACTCAGCAGCACAAACATCTCAAAGAGATGGTCAAGATCTCAAAAATTGCCAACGCCCCTGCTTTCTGCCCCATCGTGGCGGACTATTACAGCGGTATGCTGGTGACGGTCCCCGTTTTCAAATCCCAGCTCTGCGGCAATGCCACTGTGGAAGATATCCGCAAAGTCTACCGTGATCTTTACAACGGCAAGATGGTCTTTTATGCCGAAAACGCTACCGAAGCAGGCTTGCTTTCGGGCAACGCTATGAGCGGCAAAGACTCCATGCAGATCATGGTCGAGGGCAACGACGAGCGTATTCTGCTCCTTTCCCGCTACGACAATTTGGGCAAAGGTGCTTCAGGCGCCGCTGTCGAATGTATGAATATCGTCATGAAACAGGCTCCTGAAACGGGTCTGGATCTCTGAACGCCCATTATGTGGGAAGGGCAAGGCAACACTTCCCTTTCCACTTTTTTTGCCTCTCCCCCCCGAATGAATGAAAGGTGTTTTGCAATTATGAATGACGCCATGGTTTCCCGCTATTTACAGCTCCTGGGCTGCGAAAATGCCGCCGCCGTTTCACAGAAAAATCTTTTTCTTCTTCACGAGAAACACCTTGCAACGGTCCCCTACACCAATTTCGGGATCTATTTCGATCAGAAGACACCCTCTCTTGATACGGAGCAGCTCTTCGAGAAGATCGTCGTCAGAAAACAGGGGGGATACTGTTTTGAACTCAACGGACTTTTTGCGGAGCTTCTCCGCGCTCTCGGATATGAAGTAACCGAGTTTTTCGCCCGCTGGCACGCCGGGGAAACCCGTGAGATCCCCATGCGCCGCCACCGAGTGGCTCTGGTGAAATGCGAGGGCAAAACCTTTCTTGCGGATGTGGGCACAGGATGCCTTATCCCCTGCACGCCCCTGGAATTTGTCTTTGATGTGGAGCAGCAGAAAAACTGCCGCAACTACCGTATCGTGAGAGATCCCCGTTTCGGAAATCTTGTTCAGGCGGCAAGTGAAGAGGGCTTTTACACCCTCTATTCTTTCGTTGAAGAACCTTACTTTCCTTGCGATTTTGAGTATGTGAACTATTTTTGCAGTCAGGACCCGGACTCCCCTTTCCGCAAGAAACTCTTCCTGCACAAACAGGGCGCCGACTTCAGGATATTCATCGAGAACCCCACGCCGGAAACGCCGGAGTTCACTTTCTGCGAGATGTACAAAGATCAAATCCGCAAAACGGTCATCACCTCACAGGATGAACTGAAAAAGGTTTTTGAAAAACACTTCGGCATCACACTTTGAGCCGGAACATTTCTCTTAACTTTTTTTCAGCACAAGGCGCGCATTGATGGCATCGGCGTAAAAGCTGTCTTCAAACTTTTTGACCACAAAACGGTGCGTTCCATTTTTATCGGCAATAAAGGTGTTGCTGCCGTCAGCGGGATCGACAGCGGCTTTGCCGTAAACGCAATTGTAAGCGGCCTTTTCTGGGTCTCCCGTCACCGCCAGCAGAGCCAGCATGGGATCCCATGAAGAGCGGCCGTTAATGCTTCCATGGTCGGTCATGACCTGTTTCAGCAGATCACCGTCGGGAAGTCCCCCTCCTGAAAGGACGGTATTTCCCACCTCCCAGCCGAGAAAGGTTATGGGAGTCGGCCAATTGGCGCACAATTCGGAACCGCTGCGGCGTGTCAGTTCATTTTTGTAAAAGTTGTACTCAAGTCCACCTTCTTCATCCCATTTTCCAGCCATGATCCACAGGTGGGTCACTTTTTCGGAAATGAGCTTTTTCCCTTCGGGGAGTTTGAGCAAAGCGGCAAGATCCTGAGTAAATCCGATCGACAATATTTCCACGGAACGCACTTCAGCCTCATTCAGGATCTGCAAATAAAAATCGACACTTTCCGGCACATCTTCATTGAAGCGCAAGGGCTTTTTCACCTCTGCAAGGTGCTGCTGATAAGAGGGTTCCCCCTCAAAATCCACAGCCTTGTGATCCAGTCCCAGAGGAAGTTCCACGCCGCAGTCGCGGGTAAAGACATCAAGAGCGGGAATAGAACTTGGCATACAGGCATTGACATTGATCCCCAGCATTTCGATTTCCCGCTGCAAATGGGCATTGCACAGCAGTCTGATCGCCACAGCATCATCACAATCGGTCCACCAATCGGTATCAAGAATAAACTTACGCATAAAAAATCCTTATTTTCATTGTGCCGCATAGAGCCGTTTCCGGAAACGGATAAAAGGCTCCAGCACTGCCTTCATGTCGGTCTTTTCAGAAATGAAGGTTTTATTCACAAAACACTCATAATATATGATCCGGTCTTTGTACCTGTAAAGGAAAGGGAAAATTTCTTCAAACTTCTCATCTCCGCCGGATACAACTCCGCTGAGTTTCAAGGCGGTCATAACGCTGACACGATCCTTGAGCAAAGAGGAGTTTTCACCTTTGGGAAAGGGGGCATTTTCCTTGCATTTCCCCACTGCGATAAACTCATAAAAGGGGCGGTTGGAGTGTGCCTTAAAAACAAAAGCGTGTATCTCTTTCACGCCGAGTTTCTCCACCTGCTCCATGATCCCGAAATTGCTGCGATCGCAGAACTCAAACTCCCGTGAAACGCTCTGAAAAACCGGCGACCGCGGATCATTGTACCCGCTCCACAGGATCAAGGCGATCCCCAACAGAAAAAGCGCTCCGAAGAACACACCCACGCCGCAGAGAATATTCAATAGATTTATCTTCATTTTCACGATCTCCTAAAAAGCGCAAACCACACCAAAGACGACTGCTGCAATAATATACTGCCTCCCCCTCATTTCTTCAAGTCAGCATTGAGAAAAAGAAGAGTTTCAGAAGCACATATCAATACTTCAGCTGCACATAAAACCATCCGGGGGCAAGTTTCCGGAAAACGGTTACTTGCTCAGCCATGAGAAACATTTCTTTTTGCGGCAAAGCATCATCACAATCGGTCCACCAATCGGTGTCAAGAATAAACTTACGCATAAAAAACCTCAATTGATCCTCAAAAGAACAACATAAAGAGGTAATTTCAAAAGTCATTCGAAAAGTGGCAAAGTTGTCATTCGCAAAGAGCTGTAAGGAGTAGTTTTCAGCTGCTACCTGGAAGGTAACAGCTGAAACCGCTCTCCTTTACAGAACAAAGCGAGGGCACTTTGACGATTTTGAGGAGTTTTGAAATTGCCTCTAAAGAAAAATTACCACAATAATCATGATTTGTCAAGCTGAAAATAATTTTTTCTTCGCCCGAATTATAAAAAAGTTGCCGGAATAAAATTTGAAATCGGCATTAACAATGTTATATTATAGTGACACTGTTTGATTTTGAACTTTTTACCGGAGGAGCAACAATGAAAACATCCCGTCCATGGTATATGCGGAGCCTTGTTCTTCCGGCGCTTTGTGTACTGGCAGTTGCCATACCGAATTTACTGAATTACTGTGATGTTGAGGGATTTTCAGATCACAGCGGATATTTCGGCTTCGGCTGCTTTGACAGTCTGTTTTACGCAGTCGGCATAGAATGGCAAAACATGGTTTTTATTTCTCTTATATGCCTTTTGCTTGCAATTACAGTTTATGCTCCCATAGAGATATATTATTGGATCATCCACGAAGATGTCCAATCCGGAGAAAAATAAATGAAAAGAATGTTATTTATATTTTCTTTGATATTTTTCATCACATTACAGCTTTCAGCCGGTGGGCGGGGATGGCCTGATATCCGGACGGCTCAGCCGTTACTGGATGTCCAATGGAGTCCGGTTCAGATTTCTGTTTGGCCGATTTCATTGGTTCCGGCGGTAGATCATACATATACAGCAGATATTTATGGATTGAATTTGAATCTGACGACACTTTTTCATTGTCAAAACCATGTTTACGGTTTGAGTTGCGGAGTTTTTCAAACTTTTGAAAAGAAATATGGGATGACAGTTGCTTTGATCAACGGCGGTGGGGAATTTCATGGTGTCGCAGCCGGTGTTTACAATGGTTTTTCCACAAACAATGGGGTTTGTGTCGGTATTATAAATGCTGCCATCAACTTTAATACCAGCATTACAGGAGATGGTAAAGAACATCGGCGCAAAACCGCAAATATTCTTCAGATCGGACTTTTCAATAATGCCCATGAAGGATTCCAGCTGGGCTTGTTCAATGTGATAAAAAAATCTGATGCGCAAGGAGTTGCGTTCCAATTTGGCTTGCTGAATCATAATCCGGACGGTTTGCTGCCCTGGATGCCGCTGTTTAATTTTTCATTACCGGCAAAGGATAATGGTCAATGAAAATTTTGATGCTCTTGTCCGGCATCACCTGCCCCACGATCCCCAAATGGACGGCAACGAATAGCTATTGGTAAAAATGTTACCGGTGATTTTCATTTCCTTTTTCCGCAGAAGATAAAATATACGGCTTCTCCGATCAAAGCAGGAATCAATACAGCAAGAGCGACACAGAGGATTTTTCCCGGCAGCCATGCGTAATATTGTTTCCACAAATCCCAGCTGTACCAGAACACCTGTCCCGCTTTTGCCATACTGAAAGCTGAGTAGGCAAAACGGTGCAGCACTCCCGTGATCAACAACATTATCAATGTTGCTGTCAGTATTTTAAGGGCGGTGTCAGATTTTTTCATAATATTACTTTTTCTTTTCCGTTTTTTCAGGGCGCATCCACGGAAGAGTCCATTCGTCCGGAAATACCCGGACAAGGTTATGCCGGTTCGGATTTTGCAGAGAAGCTCCAATACCAATATGATTTTCAAGCATAAAGCAAAGTTTTTGTGCCACCCAGAAACAGGGCAGAAACAGGATTCCGCCAACAATCCTGTTGCAATATATCATAATAAGAAATGGCAAAGCCGCCCCGACCAGAAAAAGTATTGCAATACTGCCGGCAAGGCACACAATATACCATTTAACTTTTTTCCCAATGGAGTCTTTTTCCGATACAATCATTTTTCCTCCAACGTATTCCCATTTTACCAACTGCAATTACGGGGTATGGACCTTTGGTAAAATACCACCAAACTCCTGATTTGTCAAGGAGAAAATAAATTTTCTTTTAAAAAGAAGCTTCTCTGAATGGCCCCGAAAAATACAATTAAAACATTAGCTTATTTAAAAATTGATTAAGCAAACAGTAAAATAAAAAGGTTAATTAATTTTTAACAACTACTTGAATTTTGATTAATCGTGTACTATATTAACACAGTTTCAAACAAAAATACAAGGAGACAGACAATGGATGTCAACGGATGGTCGGTGATCGAAAGATTACTGCACAGGCGCAGAAAGAATCAGAATGATTTGGCAAGGCTGCTGAAAATTTCTCCGGCGGCAATAACTCAAAGCAAACAGGGGGATTTCCAGCTGGGATTGAAGTCTCTGGAAAAAATCATTCGCTATCTCGGTGCCACTTTGGATGAGGAAGAGGAATTTTATTCAAGAATCGTGCAGAACCGCATTTTTGAAAAAGGACACAGTAAAATCGTCTGCCGGATCATCATCATCAAACGCGACGAACCATGAGCGCGAACCGCTTTTCCCGCACCGCCCTGACAAATCCAACAGGGCGGCTTCTTATTCAGGCACTGTACCCGACAATTGCCGGAATGCCCCTTTCAGAATAACCATGCTCAAACGGACTGAAAACAGACAGTTTTTCTGAATCCCTGTCCGTTGCCGTCCGCAATAATCTGTAATAGTCCGCGTTATAAAACCCGATGCTGGCGTAATAACAGAAAATCTCCAAAAGAAAATGCTCAACCCGGCGCACAGTCCCGGTTTGAGCATTTATTTTGCTCTCCTATTATGTTATCCAGTTGATGCCGGTCTGTGATGCGACGCTGAATATTTATTCTTTGTCAAACCAGAAGGCTTTGCCGGGGGAGACGTAAGGGATCTTTTTTCCGTTGATCTTGAGGGTGAATCGGGATGTGCCGAAGTGGCCTTTCAACTGCCAGATCCCGGGGGTGACTTTGAAAGAGTAACTTTTCTTTGCGCCGTCATAAGGGGGGCGGAAAAGAATACTGCCCGCATAGGCGCCGTCGGGAGATTCCAGCTGAAGATTGATGGGATAATCCATGGTTTTGACCGTTTCAACAGTCAGTATTCCTGCTTCGGGGATCCGGAATGCCCAGGTGCCGCCCGAGGTGTTATTGTTATAATGTGTCCCGGGAGCAGTGATCCGGGGCAGGCGGCACTCCATCGCCACACGACGGATCTTGGGTCCGATTTTCAAAGTCAGGATCCCGGCGGGAGCTTTGATATTTTTAAGGGCAATGTCAACTTCTTTTCCGGCTCCGGGTTTCCACTCTTTGTTGAAAAGGATTTTTCCGCTTTGAGTCGACAATGTGAACCGGGCATCGGGGCTTTTTCCGTTGGCAAACCCGCAGTTCAGATCAAAGGGTTTTCCGTCGCTTTTGAGGTAGATGGTAAAACTGCCTTCTTTGGGGTAAGTGCCTGATTGAACATAGGGAAACTGGCTGCTTCCGCCGCCTACGGCAAGAGGAGAGACCTTTTTACCGTATTTGTTGACCGCCCACATCCAGAAAGGAAGACGCTCAAGAAAGAATACCTGAACAGAGCTGTATTTGTGACCTATTTCCCCTTCAGGGATCGCATAGTTGTATATGCCGCATTCAGCCAGCCAGGCGGCATAACGCAAATAGTCCGTTTTGCCCGTAAGAAGCCATCCGTAAAGGGGCAGATCCAGCGCCTGGGGATTGGTTCTTTCGCTGCAGCCTTTGACGGTACACTCTGCCCATGCTTTCAGGATTTTTTCCGCAGTTTCCGAGCCGGTTGCATCATAATATTTCTGGATCCCCGGCTGATAATTTGCCCAGCCCAGCATGGCTCCCTGCTGAAGCTGGGAGGAAAGAGGGCGTTTTTCTTTCAACTGAGCGGCGGCCAGCTTAGCCAGATGTGTTTCGATCAGAGCTTTATAGCGGTCGTCCGAAGTCGCCAGCCAAAGATCGGTCAGAGCAGAGATCATGCCGGTGGCAGGACGGCCGGCAAGGGGTCTGCGGTAAAGTTTCAACGCCGCTTCTCCCCACATTTTTGCCACATCCAATCCCCGGATGTCGCCTGTGATATAATAGTAAAGCAAAGCGTATTCCGTCTGGCTGTTGTAGTCAGGGTTGCGTGAGCCTGCGTGCCAGTGCGAAAGTCCTTTGTAATCGTTGAGAGCCCCTTTGATTTTTCGCCGCCATTCCAGTTTTTTATCCTTGACAGGGGCTTCGGACTCCTTTGTTGACCAGTTGCAGATGTCAACATCCATCAAATGCCGTGAAACGGCTATGGCACGGCGGCAGAGGTCAAAGTCTCCTTTGCGCAATGCCAGAAGCCAGGGCAGATTGCCGGAAGAGTGGTGATATCCTTTCCAGACACGATAAAAGTCATCCCACCGTTTCAGATCGTTGTTCCAGGCAGAATGGCCGTCTCCGTAATTCCACTTGCCGAAATCGCCGGGACCGGTAAGGGCAAGCTGCCGTTCCCGTGCAAACCAGCTGTAAAGCATCTTTTCTTCTGCGGGGAATTTTTCGGGGTCATAAGGATGGATTTTTCTCATAACGCCTGAATTGCACAACCAGACCGGATCCGGCAGGGCGATCACTTCGGCAGAGGGCGCTTTGGCTCCCGCCAGAGGATCTATACGCAGAACTGCCGTTTTTGCAACCCCCATGGGGGATTCGATGTTGCCCTCGTTGAAATAGCGCTTGATGTATTCTTTGCCCACATCCCAATACTCTGCGGGAGCTGTAAAATCAAGGATTTTCCCTTCGTGGCAGTAGCGCAGATATTGACGGTTGGCATCGGTGACTTTGTATCCGGGTTCCTTGACGCCGCGGGCGGGCCAGAAGTGGTAGATCAGGGCTGTCGGAGTGATTTCCAGTTCATGGGGAAAGTTTTCAGCAAATTCCCCGACCGCAACCCGGAATCTGTCAGCTGCCGCCCAGCCGGGAGCCTGTTTTCCGTCGCCTTTCTGCCGCCATGGGGCGGGGGAATCAACAGGGGCCGTCAGAAACTTGTCATAGGCATACTGCAAAAGGTATCTGTTCATAGCATCGCCTTTAACACCGCCGAAAACACCTTTTTTGAAATTCCCCGGAAATTCAATGCCGATATCTTTGAATTTAGCCTGTTTTTCATCACCTGTGATGACAAATGTGAAATAAAGTTTGCTCTCACTGCTGCCGGAACGGAATTCCTGACGGATGATATACCGGCAGAAGGGTTCATTTTTTCCGTTGCGGAAGAAACCTTCACTTTTGATCATTTTCCGCAAAGGAGTGTTTTCAACGGTCTGTGTGTATTCAGGCTCTTGCGCCGTGTACCGGTCGCCGGAAGCCGTGATGAAATAGGGGGTGAATTTGAAAGTCGCAAAGGCTTCCTGCCGGAGTGCTTTCAAAGGGCGGACGCCTGTTTTGACGATAAATTTCTGGTAACGGGCGCCAGTGAGCTCTCCTTTGAAGACCACGGAAATCCAGCGGAGCGAGCGGTCGCCTGGCCAGCGGTTCAGGATCGTTATATGGGCGGCAAATTGTTTTGTTCCGTCAAAAACACCGAAGTCGTCCGCATTTTTGAATTTGCCTTCAGGGAATGGCAGCCCCACACGGATGGTGTGTGATCCTTTGAGACCACTGGGGTTTTCCACGGTGAAAGGAATTTCAACAGCAGTCAGCATAAAGAATGCTGCTGCAAGCAGGGCGATCAAAAAAGTTTTCATAATATCAAATTCCTGTGTTTGAATTGTCATGGACTAAATATACAGCTTCAAATTATTTTTTGCAACAGGTATCTTTGATATGTTTGGAGCGCACATTAGAGTTTCCCAAGTTCATTGCAGTTTTTTCAGCCGTAAATCGAGTTATGAGAATTTTATACAACGTTCAACTTTTCCGGATATTATCAAATTGAATGCGAGTAATTAATTGTTTTTGCATTTATTAAGTTACACCTTTAATAAAAAATTAATTAATTTTTAATATTTACTTGAAAAATGGTTAATCATGTACTATATTAACACAGTTTCAACTTAAAAACAAGGAGATGTACAATGGATGTCAATGGGTGGTCGGTGATCGAAAGATTGTTGCGCAGGCGCAGAAAGAACCAGAATGATCTGGCGAGGTTGCTGAAAATTTCTCCTGCGGCAATAACTCAGAGCAAACAGGGGGATTTTCAGCTGAGTTTGGAGTCTCTGGAGAAAATCATACATTATCTCGGAGCCGAGTTGGATGAGGAGGAGGAATTCTATTCAAAAATCGTCCAGAACCGTATCTTTGAAAAAGGGCACAGCAATATCTTGTGCCGG
This sequence comes from Victivallaceae bacterium, assembly GCA_045654705.1. Lineage (GTDB taxonomy): Bacteria > Verrucomicrobiota > Lentisphaeria > Victivallales > Victivallaceae > UBA1784. The sequence continues at coordinate 604 of JAZONY010000142.1, read as the reverse complement.
ATCATCATCATCAAACGCGACGAACCATGAGCGCACCTCCCGGAACCGCTTTTCCCGCACCGCCCTGTCAAATCCAACAGGGCGGCTTTTTCTTTCAGAACAACCAAGATCAAACGGACTTAAAACAGACTTAGAACAGACAGATATGGACAATTTTTATGAATCTGTGTCCGTCACTATCCCTAACACTCCTTTTTTCAAGGCACAAAAAAAGCAACTCAACTGAGTTGCTTGAAAAATCTGGTGGAGGTAGAACAAATTTGACTTATGACATCTCTACGCTCAAACAGGTAAAACTTTTTTAAGTTTGATGATGATTTTATTTCAGAGAAATATTCTTCCCAAGTCTCGATCAAGCAGAAAACTTTGGTCGGCTGTTCATATTTCTGTAATCCGTTCCGCTCAAATTCAGCTCACTTGAATATGGCTAATGACTTTTCTTTTCCAAAGTTCTCAACAGGATTTCAAAGTCCTGCCGGATTTGCGGAACTTCATCCATCGCCATGGCACGGCAACACTCTAAAACGATGAATAAGAATCCGATAAAAACCACAGAAAGGAATATTCCCCACCAAATGACAAACGAGGCGGCAACTCCCCAAAA